>CAYLTM010000330.1:0-1571 GCA_964386495.1 uncultured Leptospirales bacterium | reverse complement strand
CGTTTTGGTAAATCATTGTTTCTATCGATGCTGGAACACTACTATGATATGAACCGCAAGAATCAGTTTGATGAGCTTTTCGGTGACACATATATTGGTAAAAATCCGACACCGCTTAGAAATAGTTTTCCTGTATTGAAGCTGAATTTTTCGGGGATACCGACACATGGAACTGAAGCTCAAACAGAGCATTCATTTAAAGTAAAGTTTATTGGAGATATTGAATTATTTTTCTCAAAATATACAAAGCATTTTAATATTGGTGAAAATATTAAGAATATAGTTTTGGCAGAAAAAACAACATCCGATATATTAAATCGATTTATCGCAAAAATGTATGAGTGTGGAGTCAAATATCTAATGCTCATTGACGAATATGATAATTTTGCTAACAATGTTTTAATTCACCATGGAAAAGATAATTATTTAGCTCTTACACATAAAGGCGGTTTTCTTAGAAGTTTTTTTGCCGCGATAAAAAACGCGACAGAAACCAGAACCGTCGAGCGGATGTTCGTCACAGGCGTGTCGCCCCTTGTGTTGTCCGATGTTACCAGCGGCATGAACATCGGTGATAATATTTCGAAAAATTCTATATTTAATTCGATGATTGGTTTTGACCAAAAAGAAGTTGAAACAATGCTTGATTACTATATTGACGAGAAAGCTGTTAAATCTGATGAGCGGGATGAGATTCTTGAAATCTTCAAAGTAAATTACAACAACTATTGTTTTTCTGAAAAAACTTCTGAAAAGATTTATAACTCTGATATGATTTTATATTTCTTTAATAATTATTTTCAGGATAAAAAAATACCAAACGATTTCCTCGATGAAAATGTCCGGATAGATTATGGTAAATTGCAGTTTTTAATACTGGAAAGCAAAAAGCTGAATGGTAATTTTGATTTGTTGTCGAAGTTGATAGAGAAAAAAGAAGTTACGACAGAATTAATTCACAGCTTTGCTTTAAAAGATATTATTGATGAAAATAAATTTAAGTCATTTCTGTATTATCTTGGTTTACTGACAATTAAAGAGCACATTTTTGGAAATAATTTTGTTTTAAATATACCCAATGAAGTAATAAAAACTATGCATTTCGATTATATTCGTCAATCATTACGAGATGGTTATGAACTAAAAATCAACATAGATTTTTTGAAACAAGAGTTTATGCAGCTTGCTTTCAAAGGTGAATGGAAAGCTCTTTTTGATTACATCATAAAAAAGTTTTACGAAGCGGTATCTATACGGGATTTCGTTTTCCGTGAACAAGGCATAAAGATGTTTATACTCGCGTATTTGAATGTTACACCGCTGTATTTTATTCTAAGCGAGCCCGAAATGAACAGGGGTTTTGCCGACATTTTTCTGCAAAAAAATTATTTCACCACAGACAAGACCAAGTTTGAATTTATTATAGAAACAAAATATGTTACCAAGGAAGAACTCTCCAGTAATTCATCAGTGGATTATTACATAGCAGAAGCGAAAGATCAGCTGATGAAATATTCACAGTCGCAGAAAATTACCTGTCCGCTGAAAAAGATTATTATTATAGCAAGTGC
>CAYLTM010000329.1:0-1572 GCA_964386495.1 uncultured Leptospirales bacterium | reverse complement strand
TTCATAAATTTAAAATTTGAAAATACTGGTTTTATTGGCACCCCAAAAATTGATTTTTTCTTATAGAAACCAATTGAAAAAATCAATTTTATCCGAAATTTAGGCCAACAAGGGTAACCGAGAATAGGCATCCGCTTAATTATTCGAGGTTCCCTTATCAATCAATCCGCCCACAAGGGTAGCTCCAATAAATAGTTTTTGGGACTACCCTTATGAAAACCTCGAAAATATATTCTCAATTTTATAGACACTTCTAAAGAGACATAATCAAAAAAGATCTAATGGATAATTAATAAAATACCGACAATGTAGTGAAACGATAATTACTCATAAATTGGTGATAAACACTCCGCCGCCATAGGCTGCTGAACGAGATAATTGTCATCAAAATATAAGTAGAAACGTGAAACGGAATAATCACCCTGAAAATGAAAATTGCGGGAAGATTAGCGTAACTATGCGGAGGATATTATGATACGAGGGATTTATACCGGTGCGAGCGGGATGATTTCGCAGCAGGCGAGAATGGACGTAGTGGCGAATAATCTGGCAAATGTGGATCAAACCGGATTTAAAAAAGACACACCGATATTCAAAGCTTTTCCGGATATGCTGATTAGACGTATCAATGACGATGGTCTTGGTATTGTTCCAGCTGGATCTTATGACACGATGCCGATTGTCGGTAAACTCGGTACCGGACTCGAACTGAATGAAGTGTTCACCCAATTTGAACAGGGCTCGATGCAAAGGACGGAAAATAGCTTTGATCTCGCGATCGAAGGGAAAGGTTTCTTTACTGTTCAAACAGAAAAGGGCGAGAAATATACCAGAAATGGATCGTTTACCCTAAATCAGGACGGGGTGCTGATGACCCATAATGGGGATCCTGTGCTTGGCGAAACTGGAATTATCCGTATACAGCAGAACAACTTCATTGTGAAGGACAACGGCGAAATTGTCGTCAATAGAGCAATATCCACAGACCCGAAAGACGTGGTCGGCATGACGCAGAACACATGGGACGAACCTGTATTAATAGACAAACATAAACTTGTAGATTTTGAATACACTCGTTTTCTAAAAAAGGTCGGAAATTCAAATTATATAGAGACTCCGGAATCCGGACCGCCTCTGCCTCCGGAAGATATCAAAATTGTTCAGGGCTTTCTTGAGAAGTCTAATGTCAATGTCGTCCGCGAAATGGTTGACATGATAGAGGTGCAGCGCAGTTATGAAGCTAACCAGAAATCTGTCTCGTCCGCTGAACAAACAATCGGCAAATTAATAAATGAAGTGCGTCAGTAGTTTTGTGCCGGTCTGACTACGTTGTGTAGTCAGACCGGCCAATAGATGTCAGAGGATTATTCTAATGGCTTTCTCTTTTAGAAATAAAATGTATACCGACAAAAAGAATCACAATCCCGCCGATCTGCATAGGGGTCATTAATTCATTCATAAATATATATCCGAACAACCCGGCGAATACCGGCGCGGAAAGTTCAAGAGCTCCGACCTGAGCAGCCTTCAAGCGTTTAAGACCTTCGTAATATAATATATACCCAATACCTA
>CAYLTM010000328.1:0-1573 GCA_964386495.1 uncultured Leptospirales bacterium | reverse complement strand
TCGACGGCAGGTCACTCGTTCTCATCGGTGTGTCTTTCAACGAGGCGACCGGCGAAATTAAAGACTGGGTGATTGAGTGAATTGTGAATTTTGAATTTTGAATGCAGTAGAAGAAGTGTTAGTGTTTGTGAAATGTAGTCGGCAGTGATTGCTCCACACCGCTTAATGACCAGACTGTTGTATTAAATTAATACAACAGTCTGGTTGCTGACCCTACATCGAGTAGCCTTTGGCGTATCGAGATGTGATTTTTCGACATCATCCAATTTTGTCGAAAAATGTATCGAGGAGTGCGGAGCAATCGTATCGAAGCACCGGATTTCTTATCTGTCCGAAATCAATATAATCGTTGACAAATCCTGTTAATTCCGACAACATAATAACCGCGATGTAAAATATTCCAGGAGATCTTCATGAGAAAAGATTTAAGCACAAGTGTTTACACTTTTCGGACAATAATCGAACATAATGGTATGTACGTTGATAAAACGAAAGAAATATATGCGTTGATCAGCAGTGAGGTGAAGAACCAGTTCTTTCTGTCCCGTCCACGCCGCTTTGGAAAATCACTTACATTGTCTACGCTTGAAACTGTTTTTCTCGGAGAAAAGGATCTCTTCAAGGGACTATATATTTACGATAAAGATTACGACTGGAAAAAATACCCGATAATTCGTTTGCCTCTAAATCAAATGAGTTCAGAAACCGCTGATGAACTTGATAAAAAAATATGCACCAATTTAGGCTATATTGCTGAAGATAATAAATTGGAGCTTGAACAATTTGATGCCCCTTCAACATTTAGAGAGCTCATACGTAAAATGTATAATCAATCAGGAAAAGTTGTCATACTTATTGACGAGTACGACAAACCCATTCTCGATAATATTCTTAATCGTGATGAGGTTCTGAAAATCCGAACTTTGCTGAAAAAGTTTTACGGCATAATAAAAGCCTGCGAGGAAAACATTCGCTTTACGTTTATTACGGGTGTCAGTAAATTTACTCAGGTATCGATATTTTCAGACTTAAATAATCTCACAGACATTACTATGATTCAGAATTTCGCGACGATATGCGGATTCACACAGGAAGAGTGCGAGCATTACTTCGCTGAATGGATCGATGAAAACGCGGTCAAAAACGAAATGACCAGAGAAGATTACCTTGCAAAAATAAAATTTATGTACAACGGTATACGATTCAGTGACAAAGAAGTTTATGTTTACAATCCGGTATCTTTTACTAACGCTATGGATTACGGCGATTTTAAAAACTACTGGTTTGAAACCGGCACACCGACATTTCTCTTGAAACTGCTTGCTGAACAGGACTATGATATCCCGCAGTGCGAGAACCTTGAACTTGTATCGGGAACATTTTCGAGCTATGAAATAGACAAAATTAGTATCGAGGCTTTATTATTTCAAACTGGTTATCTCACAATAAAAAGTTTTGACAAAGAAACTGAAATATATACATTAAGTTATCCAAACAATGAAGTTAGAAAAGCTTTCGTTGAAAGACTTTCCGACTATTTCACTCCGGTCGGAATGGCTAAAACACCATCGCT
>CAYLTM010000327.1:0-1594 GCA_964386495.1 uncultured Leptospirales bacterium | reverse complement strand
ATCTTCGAAACTGGACAATGTTTGTTATGAAATTCGGGGACCGGTTCTTCAGGAAGCGAAAAGGCTTGAAGAGGAGGGGTTCACTATTATTAAACTAAACACGGGAAATCCGCCGGCATTCGGCATTAACGCGCCGGATGAAATTATTCATGACGCGATACTAAATATAAAGAACGCGGAAGCCTATGGAGATTCGAAGGGATTATTTTCTGCGCGTAAAGCAATTATGCAGTACTGCCAGCTTAAAGATATTGAAAATGTTCAAATTGATGATATTTTCATCGGCAACGGCGCCAGTGAAATGATTGTTATGGCTATGCAGGGGCTTTTGAACAATGGTGATGAAGTGTTAGTTCCAGCACCGGATTATCCTCTATGGACTGCAGCTGTTAATCTTTCAGGCGGCAAGGCGGTACATTATATTTGTGATGAACTATCCGACTGGCAGCCTGATATAGACGATATAAAAGCAAAAATAACTCCAAAGACCAAGGGTATTGTCGTAATCAATCCTAATAATCCGACGGGTGCGGTGTATCCTCTGGAAATTTTAGAGAAGATTATCGCTATCGCGGAAGAGCATAGTCTTATAGTTTATGCAGATGAAATTTATGATCAAATTTTGTTTGATGGAGCTAAGCATACAGCTCTAGCGTCATTATCAAAAAAATTATTTTTTGTTACGTTTAACGGTTTATCCAAATCGCATAGAATCCCAGGCATGCGAGCGGGTTGGATGATTGTCAGCGGAAACAAAACTATTGCGAAGGACTACATTGAGGGTATTGAAATTCTTGCGACAATGAGGCTTTGCGGCAACATGACAGCTCAGTTTACTATTCAGACAGCCTTGGGAGGCTACCAGAGTTTGACAGATCTTATAATGCCGGGCGGGCGGCTCTATGAACAGCGTGATGCCGCATATAAGTGTTTTAACTCTATACCGGGATTATCATGCACAAAGCCGAAAGGCGCTTTGTATATTTTTCCTAAAATTGATACAAAAAGATTCAATATTGTCAATGACCAGAAGTTTGTTCTGGATTTTCTTCTTGAGAAAAAGGTACTTCTCGTTCAGGGTACAGGATTCAACTGGCCGGAGCCTGATCACTTTCGAGTAGTTTTTCTGCCGACTGTTAAAGAGATTCAGGTCGTCGCTGATAGAATGGAGGATTTTTTATCGAAGTACACGCAGAAATAATATTTTCGACATTGCCGCATTATGCGGCAATGTCGAAAACCTCTAATAAAATTAATCCTTGATGCCGTATTCTTTACCATATTTTTCTACAATAAAATCGATATCTTTGTCACCGCGTCCGGAAAGATTGATTAGTATAGTCTGACCGGGTTTTTGTTTAGCGAGCTTTAACGCGAACGCGACAGCATGTGCACTTTCGAGAGCCGGAATAATCCCCTCGACTCTGGACAATTCAAAAAATGCTTCGATAGCTTCTTTATCGTTGGCAGTTTCGTAGTTCGCACGTTTGATGTCTTTCAGATATGAATGTTCCGGACCAACGCCGGGATAATCTAGACCGCTTGCTACAGAATATACAGGAGAAGGTTCGCCTTTTTCATTCTGTAAAAGATA
>CAYLTM010000326.1:0-1608 GCA_964386495.1 uncultured Leptospirales bacterium | reverse complement strand
CCGCATAAATGCAGTTTCGGTAAATGGTATTATAGTGATGATAGAAAAGAAGCCGAAAAAATTATGCCTGATATAAAGGCTCATCTTCTTGATATTGAAATCCCTCATAAAAATCTGCACGAGTCAGTAATAAAATTAAAAGAAATATCAAAAAATAATCCTGATAAAGCAATTATTTTGAATATCTTTGAAAATGAGACAATGTTAAATGCTTCAAAATTGAGAGAAGTCTTCGCGAAAATTAATGATGTTACTGAATCAAATATTAATGTTATTGAAGATAAAATGAATTCTACAAATAATAATGTTAAGTTGTTGGTTATAATTTTAAGCTTATTATCCGTAATTTTCGGGTTATTTAGCGGTATATATGTTTTGAAAAGTATAATAAAGCAACTGGGAAATGAACCAGATAAGCTTATCGAGATTACGAGTGCCATTGCCGGTGGGGATTTTACAGTAGTTATCGATACAAAGGAAAATGATACAAGCAGTGTTACATATTATTCAAAAAAAATGAAAGATGAATTGGAAGGGCTTATTATAGAAATTATAGGAAGTATCGAATCATTAAATGATGTAATATCTCAGATTGCTGATGGAAACCAGAGTCTTTCCCAAAGAACAAGTGAACAGGCATCGTCTCTGGAAGAAATAGCATCTACAATAGAACAGGCTACTTCATCCATTAAACAGAATTCTGATAGCTCTAAGATAGCTTTTGAAACGTCCAGCCGTTCGACTAAACTAGCTGATGAAGGAAATGATATTGTCGAGAAAGCCGTTGACTCAATTGGTGAAATAAACATTTCCAGCAACAAAATTGGAGAAATTATATCAGTTATTAATGATATCGCTTTTCAAACAAATCTGTTGGCATTGAACGCGGCTGTAGAGGCTGCAAGAGCTGGCGAACAGGGGCGAGGTTTTGCGGTTGTCGCTGGAGAAGTAAGAAATCTTGCTCAGCGTTCAGCAAACGCGTCAAAAGAGATCGCGGAACTTATAAAAAATTCGGTGAATAAAGTTAATATCGGCACCGAACTGGTTAATAATAGCGGGAAATCTTTGAAAGACATTGTAGTATCAATCAGAAAAGTTAATACACTTGTTTCTGAAATTAAAGCCTCGACTGATGAACAACAGCAGGGTATGGATCAAATAAATCTTGCTATAAGTGAACTTGATACGATGACGCAGCAGAATGCTGCTTTAGTTGAACAGACCGCGTCTGCCAGCGAAGAAATGTCTAATCAGGCTAAAGAATTGTTGACGAAGGTCGAAAAGTTTAAAGTCGGAAAGGGAAAGATGTTATAATCAGACAATCGAAGATAAATCGACAACCTGAATATTGTTTTTGAACGTTTTAATGACCGGTTAAATATCAATTATTGTATCATCTTATAATTTGGCGGAAATTATTTCTCTTCACCACCTATGGCGGCGGAGTTGAGTTTTACCACCAAATTATGAGGAATTACAAATTAATATTCGAGGCTTCTTAAAAATAAATTGACATAATAGTGTCAAATACTTGATACTAACAATTGGCTGTTGATTTTACAGGATATATAAATCGACATCCTGAATAGATTAATAGCCTGATTATAC
>CAYLTM010000325.1:0-1624 GCA_964386495.1 uncultured Leptospirales bacterium | reverse complement strand
TCTTTCTCTTCTCACCGACAGAAAATTCCATAAGCCATTTATATTCTGTATCAAAGGTTTCCGGAAGTTCCTGAATAACGATCCAATGCACCGGAACTATCTGGAAATTTCGGATGCAATAAACACCCTCAGATATCCTGTCAATCCTATCATAATACTTTGCAAAAAGTTTTGTTGGTTTCAGCGTCGTTATAACTGTCCATGTAAAATCTTCAAGGTGTTTGATTTTTTCCTGTAACAATATACCGCCGATATAAACACCGATCTTATACAAATCATCTCTGCCGAAAGCATCCGTTTCTGACTTAAACTCTATACCATTCCAGTGCCTCAGATAATTAAATATCTTTAACTTGCTAACTTTTTCCTCATCAACTTCGACGAGCAATATGTCAGTTTTCCTCGGAAACTTTAATAACTCGTAATCGGACTCGATACGCTTTGCATAATCCTTGAAAAACCACTTAGCAAGCTCTTTGAATATTCGGTCAAATCCGCTCTTCGGCAATTGAGACTCCTTATGTTGCTATATGTTTACACAATGATAATTTAATCGAATCAAACTGTATTGTCAATCATTTTTCGGTAGGGAAACTAACAAGTTCATCATATTCAATATTGTATTTTTCTCTGGCACCATTAAAAATCGCACATGTGGCATAATTGTTTTTCAATAGTCCTCTGACACTATTTTTAAACTAATTTTCACGCTTTTTGTATAAAAACTCTAATTTTTTTTATTAACAATGGTTTTTTCATCGTATATATTAATAGAGGGTTTTTATTCTTTAAATCCTTCCAATTAAATCAAAAAACTAATTCGGAGAAATATATGATTAAATCTTCTGTTTATATTAATATTGAGAAATTATCATTAATTGAGAATTTTTCGAAACTCAATGAGTTGTCGGTCAACGAAGTCGTTGCTCTTCTGCTGCGGAAAATTTTGAAAGATGGGAATTATTCCGCAAAAAAGTTTCGGGCGGTGAAGTATCAGGAAATCGACCCTGATAAACACTGGGACACGTTGACTGTTTACTTCGAGGATGTTGATTATGAGTTTTTCACTGATATGCGGAAGTTTTTCAAGGAGTCTGTGTCTCTTTTACTCGCGAAAGCCATCGACCTTTTTCTGGACACAATCCTGTCCGAAGTCGAAGAGATTTTGCTTAACTACGCAGACTCAGACTGGGATATTCGTAGGGATGATATCGAAACGGGTGCAGTTTGGACTATTTTATGGATAAATATCCAAAAACAAAGACAAAACGAATAACCCACCCGCAAATCATACATAACTCACCGATTCTTCTGCATCAAAAAGAAATTACTGATGGGATTATAATAGCCAATAAGTCACGGAGGACATTGCGCGCACACAGATCTGTAAACTTCAGTTGACAGGTAGCGATCACCTCTGTCTGGAAGAATCGCAACTATAGTTGAGCCGCGTGCAAGATCTTTAGAAATCTCCATAGCTCCCCAAAGAGCGGCACCGCTTGATATACCGCAGAATAAACCTTCGGTAAGTGCCATGTCTCGAACCGTTTCAAAAGCGTCTTCGTCTGAACAGGAAATTTTAATGTCCAAAAGCGATGGATCGTAAATTTCCGGAACAATTGAT
>CAYLTM010000324.1:0-1628 GCA_964386495.1 uncultured Leptospirales bacterium | reverse complement strand
TTTTGTTGAATCAATGGGAGTGAGTCCTGTCCATGTTCCGTTCTTCCAATATCCTGCTACTTCAACACCTGAGCTATTTATAGAATAACCACCAGCATATACATTTGGAAAAGAAACTATTGTTGATGGCGTTGTTGGTGTTTGTGTAACTGTTGCTGTTGCTGTTGCTGTTGAACTCTCTTCTGTGGATACAGTGTCATTTGCATTCGCAGAATCTGTTTTTACCTTAGCCGATCCACCATCACAGAAATTAATTGATAATGTCATTAGTGAAATAACAAGTATTAAATATAGTTTTTTACCTTTTGTCCAAATATTAAATAAATTACTCATTTTGCTTTCTCCTAAAGTTATTTTTTATATAACTATAAAAACCACAATAATTTGTAAAGCACTTTTTAAGCTCGAAAATTTAGCAAAAAACCGTCACTTCATTACAAACAGCTATCGTTTCGTTATCAATAACCGCTTCCCTTCTTTGCTGATACTCTGCCTGCTTCCCTTTGTTCCACTGGTTAACAGGTCTATAATATCCGACAACTCTTGAATATATTTCCGTTGGCACCTTACTCATTTATTTCTCCATATAATTAAAATTCGTCAATGTCTCCAATATTCCGTTCATTGATTATATCAATAAATTCCTCCTGAATTTTCAGGTATATTTCATATTCCTTTTCCGGCAATGATTCATATTTTAGTTTGTTCCTAATTAGCTCTTGAATGTCACTCAACGCGAAATACATATCTTTTGATTTTACAAGACACTTGTAACTGAACTGATCTTCTACATTATCTGGATTTACTTCAAATGTTACTTTCATAAGACCTCCAAATTATTCTATTACATACTATAAAACACCAGATTTTCTGTCAATTTTCCTTTTAAAATTATTCATCCTCCTTTTCTTCAGATTCTTCTTCCAGCTCTTCTTCGTCCCATTCCGGCGGATACTGAGTTTTCCAAGAATCATATCCTGGGAGATCATAACAACCCATTCGACCCCTTAAATTATTAATATAATTGATTTTAGAATATTTCTCTTCATAAACTGTTTAATAATAGTTCTCTTTCTTCAGGATATAATCCGTTTTCATCTAACTCTTCGCCACATTTATGACAACAGTATTTACCAAAACCAAGGGACTTTGGCAATCCGCCACCTATACATCTCTTATCATCTACCGTTTCTTTGACTATCTGCCGACCACAACATGCACAATTTATTCTTGCCATATTTATTCCCCATTATTATCTTTAATATGTTTTGCAACGATTTATTTCATTCATCAAATACCATCCGCTCTCCTTAGATTATTAAGAAAGGTACTCATGGTTCCATTATTTATCTGCTCATACGAAAACCGGAACACTCGCCACCCAAGAGCTGTTGCTGTATTATATTTTTCCATATCTTTAGAATAACCAGATCCGCGCGTATGCCGTCCGCTGGTCCATATACCACCCTCAATCTCAATAGCAATTTTAATTTCCGGTATAGCAAAATCAAACCGCCATTTTCTTTCATTTGTGAATCGATATTCTTTCTGTACATTTCCAAAAGTTTCTTTGATAATTACTTCGGCAACAAGATAAGCAATACTATTTGACCTTTTTATTACTCTAC
>CAYLTM010000323.1:0-1653 GCA_964386495.1 uncultured Leptospirales bacterium | reverse complement strand
CACAAACTGACGGTAATTGGGACAAACAGGGTGTGAACAATATTATATCATTATTTAGAAAATATAATAATTTATTACGATCCCATAATATTAAATAAATGGGTGCCACATAATGTTTATAATAACAAGAATGACAGAAGAGTCATATCAAGGACAAGTATTTACTTATGCACACATGATGCAGCAATCTCAAATTCAAATTGGTTCGTATTTATCAAAAGGAAATATTGTTGGTTATACTGGTAATACCCCAGGCATGTTAGGTGATCGTGTTGTTGGTTATTATTTACATATAGATATTGATAATTTGTTTTACGGTATGTATGAATTTAATTATTAAATTACAGGAGCAATTATGAAAAAAATTACATTTGCTTTTGTGTTATTAGCATCATATTTGTTTGCTGGTGATCTGCACCAAGCTGTAAGAGTTGGTGATTTAAAAACTGTAAAGAAATTTATTGAAGAAGGTGTTCCGGTGGATAAGCCAGATGCGAGACTAAATAGCACAATAAAAGATGAGACACCATTAATGATTGCCTGTGAAAAAGGTAATGTCGAAATAGTTAGGTATCTTATTTCAAAGGGAGCAAATGTTAATGCAAAAGATTCACTTGGCGGTACACCCATTATACTTGCAACTGTTAAAGGACATGTTGAAATTGTTAAAATATTAATAAGTAAAGGTGCTGATGTTAATGCTGTTGATATTGATGGAAATTCAGCTCTATGGTGTGCGGCTGAATTCGATTATCCGGAAATATATAAACTATTGAAAGAAGCAGTCGCAAAGGATTAGCTAACAGCGAACATCCTCCCGCCTTCGGGCGGAGCAGTATTAAATATGAATTATTTGTAAGCTTCGTTAAAATTTCTTTTGGAGTGAATTACAGCAAGTATTGAGACAGTATTGCTATCAATGATTTCATAGACTATGCGATAAGAATATTCAAATAGTTCGCGGATATTATCTTCTAAAAGTTCTGAGACGATTCTTCCGGATTCTGGAAATGAATTCAGTATTTCAGTTTTTTCAATTATTGTAATGATAACTTTTTCAGCATAAATTTGGAATCAAGAGATATATAATCATAAATTTTCCGTAAATCATTTCTAGCCGGTTCAGACCATTTTACCATGTTTGGATTTCCCGCAGAAGTTCTGTTGTGGTAATTGTTTTTCCGTTTTTAACCGCATTGCGTCCATTGTTTATTTTATCGATTACATAAAGCCGGTACATCATATCGTCGATTGTAGCGGAATCGGGCAGTTTAGAAATTGCGGTAATCGCTTCTTGTTTTAATGTTTGTTCCTGCATAATTTCTCCCTTCGTTTTCCTATCTTATTTTATTCAATTATAATTGAAAGTATTATCAAATTGTATTCAAGTATATATTATAATTACTAATAAATCAAGGAAAATAAAGTTAAAACTCAGATTTTTAGAAGTTCTCTTGTGTAACCGAGGTTATCGTCGAGGGAAGTTTGCGACAGCAATGCGGCATAATGCGAGCTTATCGGATAAGCTATGTCCCTATAAAATATTCTTGACGGCTGAATTTCATTGATTTTTATTGAGACAATTATTATTGGAACCACTGAAAATTGATTTTTTCTTATTGAAGCCAATTGAAAAAATCAATTTTATCCGAA
>CAYLTM010000322.1:0-1696 GCA_964386495.1 uncultured Leptospirales bacterium | reverse complement strand
TGTTGACTGATGCAAAGAGTGGTAATATAACTATATTATGAAACACTGTGCATCACCCGCATTCTGGAAATATTATAATGAACTGCCTGAAGAGATTAAACATTTGGCTGATAAAAATTTCATACTATTGAAAAATAATCCTGAACATCCTTCCCTGCATCTAAAAAATAGGCAGAACTGTACGGATCGGCATAAAATACAGGGCTCTTGGAATAATATCAGAAGACAATATCATATGGTTTTGGATTGGAACTCATTCTGATTATGATAAAATGATCAAGGGTTAATATGATACCGTACTAATCAAATGGTGCAGTGTGGTAGATGTGGGAGCAAAGAACATATGGAAACATCAGCTATGTGATTAAACCTCTTCGTGAAGGTTCTGCCACCTTCCGATACATTCCTTAAACTGCTCTATGGTAAACGGTTTGCTGATAATTCCGATATGTTTCGTTGAAAGAATACGGTTCATGCTGATCTCGCTGTTAAAAGAACCGGAAATATAGATAACTGGTATATATATTTTTTCATGAATTCTCATAACAGCTTCAATCCCGTCAATATCGTCGTTTAAAAAAATATCGAGTAACATGAGATCCGGTTTGCAGAGCAAAGCCTTTTCTATCGCTTCTTCACCGCTCGGCACAATACCACATACTGAAAACCCCATTCCCAGAAGAATCCCTTCGATATATATACCATTTAGAAATTCATCTTCCGCTATGAGAATTTTTTTACACAATGTTTATTCCAACTGGTTTTAGAATATCTATAATATATTTTGTACCGTTTGATGTATCAATTTTCATTGTACCATTCAACTGACGAACGAGGGTTCGGATAATTTTTATGCCGAGGGTATTGGTATTATCAAAATCTATAGTATCAGGTAAGCCGATGCCATTATCGCCAATGGTTAAGCGGCAGACCTCATCTGAAATTTTTTCAGTGCTTATAGAAATTTCTCCGTCGGTTCTGTTCTCAAAGGCGTATTTGAAAGAGTTGGAAATAATTTCTGTTACAATTAGACCACAAGTAACAGCCATATTAAGACTGGTTTTAGTGCTGCCGGTATTTATTACGATTTTAATCTTTTCAGAACTTTTTTGATATGATTTTGAAATTTCGGTAACAAGAGTCATGAAATAATCGTTTAGAAAAATATCTGAAAAATTGTCATTCTTATAAAGATGCTCGTGAATTGTTTTCATTGAAACAATTCTGTTTTCCAGATCTCTCAGGAAATCCTGAACTTTGTTGTCGGTTATGTAATAACGCTGTAATCCGATCAGGCTTGAAATTAACTGAAGATTATTTTTTACACGGTGATGAATTTCGTGCAGAAGTATGCTTTTCTGATCCAGAGCTTTTTTCAGCGATTGGGTCTGCTTGTCGATAGTTGTTTGAAGGTCTTTGTTGTATTCGTTAAAATATTCAGAAATAATCATCAGCTTGACCACGCCGCAAAATTTGCCATCGCCGAAAACCGGAAGAATTGTACTGTTCGTTTTTTTCATTAAGGCTAAAGTGGATTCCAGTGAATCATTCTGATCGACAATAGGTTTCTCCTGGAAACAATCAGCGACATGAGTTTTCGGAGATTTTAGATAATCCGCCGGAGTAATAATCCCAAGGAATTTACCATTGTCTATTATTGCTGCATAATTTTCATTCAAAAGATCGTTTTCGATAG
>CAYLTM010000321.1:0-1702 GCA_964386495.1 uncultured Leptospirales bacterium | reverse complement strand
TTGTTTGTCGTAAAACTAAAATATCTTTTTGCTCTATGATGTCATTTCTATTTTTTGTTGCATTTCATTATTGAATTCAGGTTATTAGCGAATAAAAAAGACCGCAGTAAAACTGCGGTCTCTCTGTAGTAAAAATACAATTTAGTATACTTTAAACATTTTCTTTTCTTCTGCTGTTCACAACATGCAGTGAAATAATTATCAGAACTGAAGTCATTAACACTGCCATAATCATTACGATGTTATTTTTTGCGGTATTAAATATGTAACCTGTTAATGCTGAATCGGCATTACACAAGGAATAAACTTTAGACATTTCAGGATTCATATACCAGTCACCGGCTTCTTTACCTGAAGATTGATACCAAGTTTTAAATTGCGGATAAGCATTAAAAATACCGGATTTCCCTTCAAGCGGCCAGTACCAGTTTCCAGGAACAACAATCGCCCAAGGAAAACCATCTGTATCAAGTTTTTTTCCAGTATATTTTGACTTAACAAAACTTAAATGAATTTCATCAGTTGATTTTTTTGAAGCTCCATTAGGAACCAAATATGGATCATACGGCATTATCATGTCAGCTCGATCTAAAGGTGTAGTTGGAATTATTTCCACGAAACTGTATGTACCCGGAACACATTTTCGATCGCCAGGTTTAGTATTCCAGTTATTATTAAGACTCTTTTTTATATTATCGATAAGAACATATTTTTTGCCGGCAGCGTATATTCCGAATATGCTATTATATCCGGCACCGCTAGCCAACGGCTGTGCACCGATTTTAATATAAGCGATTTTATTATCAGCATTAATACGTTCTTCTATAGATAATTTTATTACAGCATCATTGAAATCCGCATCACCCTTACCAGGAAATAAATCTTCAAACGCCAAAACAAATTCACCTTTAACGATTTTAGCGTATTTAGAGTCGGTTGGATAATCATCATCAATATCTGCAATACCGTCACCGTCGGAATCCTCAGACTTAACAATATTTTCTTCTTCAATTTTTTTGATTTTTATTTCTCTATCCATAACTTCTATTTTAGAAATATCATCAACAATAATCTTATACCCGTCAACCGGTGTATATTCCGGATGTGTAATAATCACAGATAATCCGTCATTTAAAAAATCAGTTGAAACATTAAAAGAAGCAACACCATCATCATTTGTAAACGCATCAGTTATTTTATCAAAACCTGCTTTGTCATATACAGCCACTGTCCCTCTTTGTATCGGAGTATCCGTTTCGATATCCTTAAACAGCATATTGACTTCAACTGTGTTGATAGTGGAGAAATCAAATGGAACACCGTCATTTTTACTCTTATCATTGTTTGAAATTTCCATAAGCGGTTTTGCAGGCTTTTCAAGATCCTGAGTTCCATTTTGTGAAGTACCAGAAACAGCTCCTTCTGATTCGACAGCCGCACTGCCTACCTGATCGGTTGAAGATCCAGTATTGTTTGATACCAAACTATCATTTTTACCGGACGTAGTATTTGTGTCGGTTGATGTTTGCTGGTTGTTAGTATCTGTATCACCTTGAGAAGTAGTTTCACTTTCTTCCGAATTTCCGGTTGCAGAATTCTGTTCAGTTGTTTGTCCATTATCAGCAGAATCTAACTGTGTTGGGTTTTGTTCAACTGAAGAATCTTTTTCTGTTGTTTTATCAATAGAATTTTTATTGTCTTT
>CAYLTM010000320.1:0-1802 GCA_964386495.1 uncultured Leptospirales bacterium | reverse complement strand
AAGGCTGCTTGAAAGAGCCGCGAAATTAAATGATTCTCTTGGCGGCGGATCGCTTACAGCTTTACCGATAATTGAAACGCAGGCAGGTGACATTTCGGCTTTCATCCCGACAAATGCGATTTCTATAACCGACGGTCAGATGTTTCTTGAGTCCAATTTATTCAACGCGGGTATTAGACCGGCAATCGATGTCGGGTATTCAGTATCCCGTGTCGGCGGGGCGGCTCAGATAAAAGCGATGAAACAGGTTATTGGTACATTAAAGTTGGATTTAGCGCAATTTAGAGAAGTTGAGGCTTTTTCAAAATTTGGTTCGGATCTGGATAAGTCAACACAGATGCAGCTTAGGCGTGGTGAACGTCTCGTGGAGATTTTAAAACAGCCGCAGTATTCTCCAATTCCTGTGGAAGAACAGATTATTATTTTTTATGCAGCGACTAATGGTTTTCTCGACGGACTTGATTTGTATGTTATAGCTGATTACGAAAGAAGTCTTGTAGAGTTTATCAAGAACAATAATAAAATTATATTTGATGAAATAGTTGAAAGAAAGGAAATAAGTGCTGAATTGAAGTCTGAAATTAATTCAGTTCTGACGGTGTTTACAAAGGAATTCACCGAAAAAGCTTCATATAAAGGACAGACTTCAGCAGGCGGCTCAAAGGTTGCAAAGGGCAGCAGATCTGAAAGGAAGATGCCTGATTTGAAAAATATGAATATTGATGATATAAAAGAAGTAACTGAATCTGAGGAAGACAACAGGTTGTAATATGCCGTCATTAAAAGAACTTAAAAATAGGAAAAAATCAATAACCGCGACTAGAAAAGTTACAAGTGCGATGAAGATGATAGCCGCCAGTAAACTTAAAAAGTCGCAGGATAATATGATTAAAGCTCGGCCATATTCCGCGAAAATTAAATCAGTTATTAAAATGCTGGTAAGTACCACCGAGAATGTTTCAAGCGATTTTCTGAAGAAAAGACCGGGCACTAGGACCCTGTATATTCTCATAACCAGTGATAAGGGATTATGCGGCGGTTTCAACAATAACATTATTAAAACATTTAGTTCTGTCTATAATCCCAATGAAGATTCTATAATTGCCGTAGGTAATAAAATTGTTTCATATCTGGAAAAAAATAAATACAACGTTATCAAAAATTATTCAAACGCGTTTAATAATTTAAATATAGATTCCGCTGTTGATATTGGCTCCGAGTTAATTACCATGTATAATGATAACCGTATTGATAAAGCTATAATAATTTATAATCGTTTTCAATCGGCTCTTTCTCAAATTGTCGTGAAGGAGAAAATTCTTCCGATAGAGTTTGAAGATACTGATGAAGAAAGCCATAAAGCTTATAGGGAATTTATGACGGATCCTTCTCCTGCCGAATTATTTGATATGATATTTCCAAAATATATAAATTATCTGATATGGCGGGGACTCCTGGAGTCCTATGCGTCCGAAAATGCCGCAAGACTGGCAACCATGGATTCGGCTACAGAAAACGCGATGGATATGATCAATGCTATGACTATTCAGATAAACAAGGCACGTCAGTCCGCGATTACTCAGGAAATATCTGAAATAGTCGGCGGTTCTAGTTTAGAATAATATAACAGGATAATAATATGAATGAAGGCAAAATAATACAGATAATTGGCGCGGTCGTTGATGTTGAGTTTCCAAACGGCAGCCTGCCATATATTTATAATGCTTTGACTATAACACATGACGGGCAGGAATTAGTTCTGGAGGTTGCACAGCACCTTGGTGATAATAAAGTTCGCTGCG
>CAYLTM010000319.1:0-1816 GCA_964386495.1 uncultured Leptospirales bacterium | reverse complement strand
CCAACTTATTAAGGAGGTCGAAAATGAGATATAAGGGTGAGGTGAAATTCTTTTCAGAAGACTTCTATAAAATCTTAGCATCGCAGAACAGGAAGTGTGCTTTGACCGGCAGGATACTTAATCCAATTAATACTGAACTTGAATTTAGAAACCCTGCCCTGTACGAAGGCAGATTTGAGAATGAGAATTTTTATCTGGTGGATAGAGCTGTATCATATTTAGCCAGACATCTTTCCGAGGAGGAAATAATCAACCTTGCTGTGGAAATTATTAAATATCGTGGAAAAGATAATGGCTTTAAGGTGATGCCATGCAGGAAGTGAATCTCAAAATGATGTTCCCTTATTATTGGGTGCGGCTGAAACTTAACCGGATAAGAAATCATCATTATCATTTGGAAAATCATGTGGTGGCTGATAAACAAGTTAAGCACTACACCTGGTACGATGCCTGCAGCCGCGCTAAGAAAAAACTTGGCAACAGAAGTATTCGTAAGATTGATGTCTGGGCACATCTGATAAATTCTCAGAGAATCAAACTAGTTAAGCGTAATGTGACAAGTTGGCAGGATTGCGAATATCGGTTGCTTGAGAAAGTTAATTCAAGAGAATTGCCCGCGTATGATTTTCCCGGCAGTTTATGGTCATTTACAGCGTCGGTTCAGTGTCACAAAATTTCGCGTAACCACAAGAGGTTTTTCACTCTAAGTAGAAAAGTTCGGACTGATAAGTCGTCATGGGCTACCGTTGTTGGTAACGCGATTAACCGAATTAGGAATTTGAAAGATGTTGAAGCGGTCAACCCATGGGTCTTGTGCTATGAAGCTTTGAGTAAAAAGTTGAATGAGCGGTTTAGGTCGGGCATATCATGGGATGGGTGTATCTACAATATTTATCGCAGGGTTAAGCGGCTTGGATGAAGAAAGGACTTTTCTTCTTCAAGGATATGTTGGATTAGAAGAATATTGAGATCTTCGGCAACAGGTTTTTTGGAACGAAATAATGAAAATCAGAAAACGTAAAGTCATATCCCATGTCTATACATCATGGGACTTATGTATTGATGCTTCTTTAGAAAAGATGAGAAACCGATTCCGGATTAATAACTCATGGGAATATTGTATTAAAGTCAATATAAAAAGATTAAATAGAATGGAATGATAAATATTCAGCTCAATTTTATTATGAATGAGGTAAAATCATAATGAATGAAATAGAAAAGATAAAAAACAATAAAAGCGTTGTCGGAACAGTAAATAATCACCATGTCTTAAGTCTATATCAATCAACTGATGGAAATAAAGCATTTTTGAGAGCCTTAAAAGGAGAATCGGAACTCATGGTCAATCGGTCAGAATTGGATAGATTTATTAACAACTCAGTTATATATGCTTGGAATCATTTGAAAAATATGAAATTTGATTATATTATTTGCGGTCAAAATACTTATTACTTTTTTGATCAATTCATAACCCGACTTTTTTACAAGTTTTCATCGACTTCGTTAAAATTGTCAAATAGTTTGTATAAAACTAATACTCAATATTTAAGTTTAAAAAACCATGTTCCTGAAGATATAAAACCTGAATTAGATAAACTGCTTTTTAGTCTAAAAAATAAAGATACCATTAAGTTAAGAAATGATATTCCGGTAAAATTCAGAAGGTATTTTTCCGGGTTTATTTCTATTGATAAGGATATTCAGTATAAAATTCAGGGTAAAAAGATATTAGTTATTGATGATATTTTAACAACAGGAAGCACTTTCTCGGAAGTGTTTTCAATATTGGGAAATATAAATACTAAGTCTTTTGTAG
>CAYLTM010000318.1:0-1818 GCA_964386495.1 uncultured Leptospirales bacterium | reverse complement strand
TTTTATTAAATCAATGATACCTAGAAAATTTTCTTCAGCACCAAGAGGCAATTGAAAAGGCACAGGATTAGCATCAAGATATTTACTTAGCTGTCCCACAACATCCATAAAATCCGCACCAACACGGTCCATTTTATTTATGCAGGCAATCCTCGGAACCTTGTAACGATCAGCCTGATTCCAAACAGTTTCACTCTGAGGCTCTACTCCGCCGACAGAACAAAATAGCCCAATAAGACCGTCAATAACACGCATAGATCTTTCTACTTCAATTGTAAAATCTACGTGTCCAGGGGTATCAATAATATTAATCTGGTAATCTTTCCAAACTGTTGATATCGCGGCAGAAGCGATTGTAATCCCCCTTTCCTGCTCCTGTTTCATAAAGTCCATTGTCGCTTCACCGTCATGAACTTCCCCCAACTTACGGGTTACACCAGTATAAAACAGTATTCTCTCTGAAGTAGTAGTTTTGCCGGCATCAATGTGTGCAGCAATTCCGATATTTCTTAATCGAGTTAATGGCATTTTTTCCTCTCTAAAAGCGTGTATGTTTTATTTTTAATAAATTTTTTGCAAAAACAGCAAATATATGCCATACTTTTAGATTGATTTCTGTTGTCAATTTTTAAATTTATATTAATTCAGGAACTTCACGTGACCACCATAAAAAGTTCAGTAAGAACCTGCATATCACGACGTTAGCAAGCCTCTCATACGAAGTGTTGTAGAATTGCTGTTATCGAAAGCTGTAATAAAAATCTTCAAAATCTTTAATCATGGGTTTTACGATACTTTTGTATCGAGGATCAGATACACCTGAAATTTCAAATTCGCGCATACATACTTCGCGTAATTCCTTTTCGATAACTGATTTAAAGGCAGCCGCTTGTTTTTCATTAAATCGCATTTCGGAATTTATTAATTTAATCACTACCGGATCATGCAAATTTTTTTTATACAATTCATTTAAAAGGATCATTTTTATTATGTTTAGATTTTCCATGTTAGCAAAATATTTATACCTGCTGACAAACATTAACAGGGTTCCGATAAATTCAAACCTCAAGGATTTCTCTTCAGCGTTTTCTACATAATTTACCAGCATCTCGCTAATGCCATCCAGCTCAAGCAACAGCATCACATTTGCGGAATCACCGAGATCTTTATTAATCCCTATCAATTGCAAAGAAATAGGAATCTGGACTGTTGATTTAGTTTTTATTTTAATACTCCTTCGCAAAATTTATAAAGAAATTCTTATTAGGTCTCTTTACTAATGTGTATGCAAAATTCTTCATTTTAATATACTAAAACTTACGAGTTATACTTCACTATAAAGGCTATCAAAGTTAAATTGACAGCCTGATCCTATATTCTTATATTATTTTGTCAAGGTCTAAAAATTTGAAGTATCTATCAACAACGAATTAGTGCTATTTCAAAAAAGTCTATCGCATTTAAACATTAAATACAAATCAACTGTAATAATATGATAGGAATTTTCGCTTGACAGTAAAACAACATTGACTATCTTCGTAGGATTCTGAGAGCTTGCTCTCCGATATTTTTTAGAATTTGTTTTTCGAAAAAAATTCGTTAAACCTTTCAATTATATATATTCATGCTGTCGATTAAACACCGACTGCCTGAACAATTCAAAATATGGATAAACAGCGATACTTCCATGCATCGCTTAAACAGTTATACTGTTTAATGTTAAAATATATTTACAGGAAGCACATATGGATTCAGATTTTATACAGGACAATATCGACCTGATTTCTATAGACCAGATAATGCCGACTCAATTGTACA
>CAYLTM010000317.1:0-1842 GCA_964386495.1 uncultured Leptospirales bacterium | reverse complement strand
AATCCTAAAAACATTGCATCAAACATGATACCACCGCAAATGATTAATATGTTGCCGGAATCCGTTCAGAATGCGTTGGGTGTACAGAATAATTCGAATGTATATTTCGATGGTGGTGAGGTTTATCAAGATGGGGGATTACAGAATGTTTCCTTAATGACTGGAGAACAGAATCAGAAAGAAGATCAATTAAAATATCAATCAGATAATAAGACAAAATATCAGAAAGACGGAATTTTGGGCAATACGTGGGAATTTGTTAAAGGTTTTGCCAATAGTTCAATTATAACCGGATGCAATATTTATAAAATGTGTGGCGGAGAGCTTGGAGATACTGGTAAGAAAATTTATTCCAATGCAATAAGGTCGAATGTAACCACGAAGTTTGACGATGCTCTTGAAGGGACTGAAGGAATGAGCGGTGCAGATAAATTTAAGAATGTTACTGATAGGCTTGTTGATGAAATGCAGAATAATAAGTATTATGACGATCAGGAACTTGCTTATACATATGCATCATTGATGGAAAATCTGGGTATTGAGTTTGATTATAGAAAATCAAATGGTTTGAAATATTCACAGAGTATTCCAGATGAAATATTTGGAACAGATGACAAATTAATGAATGCAATACCGGCGATGGACTGCACAAGATTCCAGAATGTTGGTCTCAATATTCTAGGGATAACTAATTCAAGTAACAGAAACGTGACATTGCAGCATGATAATGAAAATGCAGCCAGAAATAATTTTAAAAGCAGTTTAGGTTTAAACGAACAGACCATAAGAGGAACATCAAATTTAAGGTTTAACAATGAAGTTTTTGACATATTTTCAGTTTCAGAAGCTGAGAACATGGATAAAATTGGAATGATTGCCGATTTAAAATATGAAGGAGGTCAGTATAATCATGTTGCGGCAATAATATTTCCTGATCCAGCAAAGGGTTATTCCGCAATTTCTGACAGTCATGATGATGGGAAAGGTGCAGAAAGAAGGCGATTGCCAAACGATTGGATAAATAACAATAGCAGTGCTGATAATGAGATTAATCTTTATTTGAAGATAAAACTCAAAGCTGATAAAAAATCATGGTGGTAGGAAAAAATATGAAAAATATTTTGAGAATATTAATAATACTTATAATAGTTATTGTTAACTCCGGTTGGTTCCTTTCAAAAAAAACGGAAAAGCCTGATTTTTGCAAAGATTCAAGTAAAATTGATGAAACAAATGTGTTGGAATATTTGGATAATTGTAAAATTGTTGAATTTGGCAAGGAATTAAATGATTACAATATTGATGATAAGACGTTAAGTTTAGTTTTTTGCAGTACAACAGAGTATGGTTGGACAATTGGAGAAGGCAATGAAGTTAATCCCGCTGGAACAAAGAATCTGTATATAAACAAGAATGGAACAATGATATTCGAATATTTTGTTATTGTTGAAAAAGGAAAAGATCCTGTATCGAAAAAAGAGAATGGCAAATGGAAAATTGAGGGCAAGGTTATATTCTTGAATTTGGACAGGATAGGTAAATGGGAAAAGTATGATATTGAATGGATAGATTTTACTTTAAGAAAAAATACCCAAATAAAAATTAAGCAGCCTATAAAGTGGGCAAATGATACACAATATTTTTATGGTAATTGAAATAAAGCAGATAAAGAAATTTAATTCTAATTGAAGCCAGCCCGCAACACTGTACTCAGTCGGGCTGGATGATCAGGACTAAGATTTGATCTTTGACAACAATGGAATTACCGCTGTGCGTCGAGAGGATGCTTCGTTACATCTGAAAATGGATTATCGGCAATTTTCTTTGCTTACTTTCTTTTTT
>CAYLTM010000316.1:0-1851 GCA_964386495.1 uncultured Leptospirales bacterium | reverse complement strand
CGGTTGTTGGCGTTGGTGAGAGTATCGGGAATTATGCTACCGGTAATGGTTTTAATACAAACAAAGAAGTTCTGCAGAACAACCTCGCTGCCGCTGTAGCCGATCTTGAAGATAATTTCTCTAGTGACAAGAGGGCGGTGACTAACGGCAAGCTTGCGAATGTAAAGGCTATCGCTGAACAGCTTGGTCTGGACGCTTCAGCGGTTGAAGCGGATATTCGTAACAAGCAGGGCGCTGTTGATAACGAGTGGGCGGATAGATCGGAAGCGAAGAAAGAAGCGGAACAGCTGGCGTTGTATGGAAAACAGTCAGCGGATTTCAAGGAGCAGGATCGAGCAAATTATGATAAGCAGGCAGGAAATATATCGGGAAACAATAAAACAAATAACAATGTTTATTCTGTTTTAGCTATAGATGGCTCAGCAATGGCCTCTATCGCACTTGCAAAAGTTGGACATGGTTATGGTGCTGCTGTTATATTAGAAATTGATAATGAACTATCTTCAGCTTATAGTAAATCCATAGAAAAAGCCGGATTTGGTGCTAATTCTGGTACAATTAATCCCAATGGGCTTTCATTCTCACCGATGCCAATAAAAGATTTCACATCATTTTTCTATCAAACATTTAATAATGGTGGTGGAATTCCAAAAATACCGGGTATTGACAAAACAGATGAACAAGGAATGTCATTTGGTGAAAGTGGGATTGAATATGCGGCTGACGCTGGATTACATTTTATTACAGGGGTTGCTAGTGGCTATGATTCATTAAAGAAAGCTAAAGAAGGTTTTCTAGGAAGAAGTTACAATGTTGATTTAGATTTCGGAATAAAAGGGTTAACATACAGCATATCTGAAGATAAAAAGTGGATTACCTCAAGTTATGAATTTATATCACCACCATGGACAATTGGAGGTGGTTACTACACATCATATTCAAAAGAAATTGAGAAACCATCAGATGTTTTACACGGACTTAAAACAAATTGGATCGATTCACTAGAAACTGATAAAAAGAAATTGTTGGAAAGGAGGTAGTCATGGGACGTGCCATGTTTACTATGAATAAATCAACGACCATTGCCGTTTTATCATCAATGGCTACTGCATTTTTTATCGGGATGTGTGCGATATTTTGGTCAGATAAAGAACTTTCAAAAAATGAAGAATTGGAATTATTTGAAGAATTTATTTCAAGTAGCAATATAGAGGAAATACGAATTTATCCTTATCGGGTAGAAGGTAGTAACACTATTACTGATGATGATTTTAATAGAATAGATAATTATTATATGTATAAATTAGACAAAGAAGAAATTGATATTTTTAAGAAAGCAATTTTTACAAGTTTTGTTCATGGTGATCATGGTCCAAGGTATAATTCATTATATTTGATTCAAATAATTTCTGGCCCAAATATTGTTAATCTCTATTACTGTAAAGATCATACTTTAGACTGGAAAACAAAGTGTTATGGGGAAAATTATGAAAAAAAATATGGAGACTGCGGAGAAATTCGATTAATTAAATCCAGTATATCATATAATACTAAATTAAGTGAATATCATATGATTGATATTGTGTTTGCAAATACAGAATTACTACCGCTATTTCAAAAGATTGAAAAAGAAATTTTGACGAATGGATCGAAGTATTATGTTAAATAAAAAGTAGAATTAAGATATCGTTTTTTTTTCGGAATTTGTTGGAAACTGCCGGGAAGCATGGTTTTTGACGCGTCATAATGAATACGTATTATACCCGATATTCCGGCTAATTATGGATGATGAGTTGTGGGCGTGATATAGAATATATCTGAAGATTATTCAACATCCTCTTTCAACTTTTC
>CAYLTM010000315.1:0-1857 GCA_964386495.1 uncultured Leptospirales bacterium | reverse complement strand
TTTAAAAGAAGTTGAAAAATATCAAACAGATTTCGCGTCGCAAAAAATAAGAAATCAAATTGACTGGCTGAATTACAAAGAAAGCAGGAGAATTACAGAAAAAGATACAGCCGAAACAAAGTCTATTTACAGTGTGAAAACTTCTCTAGCACAGGGGGCCGGTTTCGGTGTATTAATTACGCTAATCGATATGCTCGACTCAATGAAAGAAACTAGCGGCGAGAATTACATTGTTCCGAAAGAAATTTTAAATATGCTTTTTGAAAACAACAATTATTGCCGTACTCAACTTGAAGGTTTGAACTATGCCACAAATATTTTTGAAATGGACATTGAACTCAAACCTACTACAACCGCCGACATTCTGGAAATTATTAATAACCATCTAAAAAAATTGCTGCCTCATTTTGAAAAACGTGGTCTAAAAGTCACATATCCTGAAATGAAACAAAATTACAAACTATTATGCAACATCGATTCATTAAAGCTAACAATTGAAGAAATAATAATCAACTCGTATAAATATGCTCTTCCAAATTCCACTGTAAATTTCATCACTCACATAAACGAGGGCTACTTCTGGTTTTCCGTAAAAAACGCTGTGAAAGAAAAACCTTACGGCGGTGTTCCTAAGGAATATGAAAAACTCGTAATTGAACCTTTTTTCCGTATAAATCCTCCTGACGAATCCATAGAAAATATCGAGAAAATCGGCTTTGGTCTAGGTCTCGCTATTGTCGATTATATTGCTAAAAAACATAACGGTTTATTTTTTATAAGAGATGTTGTAGATATGACAACACAGAATAAAACTCCATGCACTATGTCGGAAATTCTTATCCCCGTACAGGAATAAATTTTATAAAGAGAGGTATATATGGCAACTGATGAACAAAAAAAATTTCAAATCGGAGAATCACTTTCTTTCGGATGGACTAATCTAAAAACCAATTTTTTACCAGTCTCTGTTTTCGTGATTATTACTATGCTAATTTCGATGGCTCCAAACATCATCACAATGTCGGATCCGGAATCTCCAATGTTAAGTTTAATTTCAGCTGTAGTTTCAATAATCCTCGGAGTCTTTGTACAAATAATAATTTACAAGTCGGGATTACTATTTATTGACAAAGGTGCAATATCTATAGGCGAAATTACTCCTGAATTTTCAAAATTTGTGAACCTTCTCCTTGGAAGTCTTCTTTATGGTCTTATCGTTTTCGGCGGATTAATTCTTCTCATTATTCCCGGAATTATTTTCGCTCTGAAATATGGTTTTTACGGATACCTAATTGTTGACCAAAATCTGGGACCGCTAGAAGCAATAAAAAAAAGCGGTGAAATTACCAAGGGCAGTAAATTTGATCTCTTCATTTTCGCGTTGCTTAGTGGGGTGATTATTTTCGCCGGTCTAGTAGCATTCATTATTGGAATTATCCCCGCAGCCGGCATCATATATGTAGCATGGGCATCAATTTACAGAAAGTTAATTTTACAGGAAACCCACAATACAGTAAGAGCCTAAACAATCCTTCGCCGGTCATTGAGTAGCCCCACGTCGTTTCGGTCGCTTCGATACACCACGAATAGCGGCACATCTCGATACGCCGAAGGCTACTCGGTGCACCGCTCAATGACCGAAATAACCGGACTGCTCTATTTTGTCATTTCGATACATTTTTCGAAAAAACTTAATCACATAAAATCTTTTTGCGAAAAACACTCAATGACCAGACTACTCTATTTAATTTTCCACAACAAGCCGCTCCCCGAGGAGTGCGAAACAATCGTATTGAAGCACCGGGTTTCTTAGCTGTCCGAAATCAATATAATCGTTGACAAATCCTGTTAATTCCG
>CAYLTM010000314.1:0-1964 GCA_964386495.1 uncultured Leptospirales bacterium | reverse complement strand
ATGATATACTGGATTTAATTAATCGAATTTCTCCGCAGTCTCCATATTTTTTTTCGTGATTTTCACCAACACATGTCTCCCAATCTAAAGTATAATCTTTCGCATAATAGAAATTAACAATATTTGGTCCAGAAATTATTTGAACTAGATACAAGGAAGCATATCTTGATACTTTATCTCCAATATTCCTATTTGATAAAATAATTTTTTTAAAATGACTAATTTCTTCTTTATCTAATTTATAATTATAATAATTTTTTGTTCGATTAAATGTGGAGTAAGTAATATCACGACTATGCTTAATTTTTATTGGATATATCCTTATTTCCTCTATATTGCTACTTGAAATAAATTCTTCAAATAATTCCAATTCTTCATTTTTTGAAAGTTCTTTATCTGACCAAAATATCGCACACATCCCGATAAAAAATGCAGTAGCCATTGATGATAAAACGGCAATGGTCGTTGATTTATTCATAGTAAACATGGCACGTCCTTTACAATAGATATGGAAAAATTGCCAATACCATTTTTTCCGATATTGGTTGCTGGTGTCTTCAGTCAAATCTGTGTCTACGACTACAACCGGAAAACAATCAGACTATATACAGTTCGCCATCCTCCAGCTACAGACTGGTATTGGTGGAATTTTGCGATGATCACATTTTATAATTTTTATTAAATTCATCAAAACTTTGAAATAACTGTTTTTGATAATATAGTAATAAAATACATTGAAAGATATACAATAATATTGCAATAAAATAATAATTCATTATCAATAGTTTTGGAACAAGAAAAAGATAAAAATTCATTATTATCCAAATAAAAAATAAAGGTGATTTTAAATATCTGGTAATAATATTCACATAAGCAATATTGTCTTTATACTTATTAATGTAAAATGTTTCCATATATGTGTAAAATAAAACTGCAAATATCCCTATTGTTCCAATAGTTTTTCCTATCCCCCACACAACAAAATAACCTTTCACATACATTCTATCTGATTTTAAAGCGATAAATAAAATCCAATTTAATATTATTAAAAACATTGAATGACAAAATATTTTCAAATTAATCATTTTGCAGACCTCTTTGATTGTTAATATTTTTAATTTCATCATAAATCAATTTTACTTTTCCACTAATATCATAATTGGCTTCTACCATACCAACAATCCAACTTCTTCGGTAAGATACACTATTTGTAAAATTTACCATATCCGGATAAGGTATTCCTGATGCATAACCTTCCGCTAAACCAATAACAGTATTACAAACTCTATTACTAGCCCTATAATAAGCATCAACACCAGCCTGTGTAGCTTGTCCTGCATAATACTGAGCAGCAACATATGATCTTGTTGTTAATTGTGAAGCAGTAGAATTCATACCAGCTCCAATTATTGATCCTTCAAGGAGCATTTTTGCAGACCAATATTCTGTTGTTGAAAATCCGGCTGCTGCTGCTGGTGCGGAAAGTGAAGTTGGAACAAGTGCTGGAGCCCACAACGGTGATGTAATTACGGCAGTTGCGGCTATCGTACCCGCACCTTGAGCAAAACCCATTTCCTTACTAATTTTCTCAGCTTCTTCCATTGAATATCCCTGACCAACAAGCTGTGCTGGAGTTGTCACGGTAGATGATGATCCGCCGCCGGAATATGGGAACATCGGAACAGGGAAAGCTTTATTTAAAGCTTTTACTAATGGACTATCTTGATTATTTACTGCCGATTGATTGTCAGTATTCGCAAGGTCTATTCTCTTGAAATCAGATGACTGTTTTCCATACAACGCCAGCTGTTCCGCCTCTTTCTTCGCATTCGCTCTATCAGTCCACTCGTTATCAACCGCACCTTGCTTGTTACGAATATCCGCTTCAACCGCTGAAGTGTCCAGACCAAGCTGTTCAGCGATAGCCTTTACATTCGCAAGCTTGCTGTTAGTCACCGCCCTCT
>CAYLTM010000313.1:0-1967 GCA_964386495.1 uncultured Leptospirales bacterium | reverse complement strand
ATACCCATCCTTAAATTAATAGCTTTTTTTACCCGAAAATTAATTCACACCCGTTGAAACAGTGTCGAAAGTCTAAACAAATCATTTGACAAAAAAGGGGAAGCTGTTTTATAATTACATAATTTATGATGAATATTGATGTTTTCTGAAAAGTTAAATTAATCACAAAGAATGATAGTTGATTACAGCGAACAGATAGCGATAAAAGAAGGTTTATTATGGTCGAGTTTGATGTCCCATTGACAGCTACACAGTTATTTCCTGCAGTATTTTGCTCGGGAATTTTGTTTCTAGGTCTTCTTCTATATATTGTAATGTATATTAATTCAAAAGACAGACTTCATCTTTCAATGATTATTATGGGCGGCGCAGGATTTGTTTTTGTGCTTGGTGAAGCTCTGATTCTTTCCTGTGGATGGACTTACAATCCTAACCTTGGAATGCAGTTTCATAGAATGGAGCAATCCGCCGCGACAGTTCTAATCTTTGGAATGCCTTTTATGCTTCACAATCTCATTGAAATGACACCCGCATGGAAAAAAGCCAGTAAGTATATCTGTTATGTAACTTTTTTTATCTCCCTGATAATTGTAATTGCCGCTTTTATTATGCCCGATCTTTTTATATCAGTGGAAATTCATAGAGCGGATTGGCTGATGCGGCAGGCGGATTACGGCAGAGGTAAAGAAGGTCCGCTTTACATGGTAAGAGACGGATTATTGGGACTTCTTATTATTTATATGCTGACAAGTTTCCTTACTGATATGTTTCGGCATAAACATTTGCGCTATTTGATGCTTGCATTTATTGGTCTTTTAATTGCGGTTACCGGTGCAGTAATTGATGTGATGAGTGTTTATACTGGGAAATTTTACGACTTAACACCAGACAGCAGATATTCTCGTTTTGTTGTTGGTATGACTGTTTTTATTCTTTTTTCAATGTGGGCTGTACTTAGAAAGTTTTTTGATATATCAAAGGAATCCGAAAGAATTAAATCATTGGCAATAATCCAATCAGAAAAAAATAGCCGGCAAAATGATTTCATTCAAAAAACATTAAAATCTAATTCTGAGGATCTATTCAAATTCTCGGGAGCACTGCTGAATACTATTTCGGATTTTACAACCAATACACAGAATCAGGCGGCAGCTACTGAACAGGTAACGGCTTCAATAGAGGAAATTTCAGCGGGAACAGAAACCGTGAAATCCAACATAGATAGACAATTTCAAAGAATCGGAGAACTTTTTGAAATTATGAAGTCTGCCGCAAATAAAATGGAAGAGATGGTTGCTTTAACAAAAGATACTTTAAATAAAATGGGAGATATCTCTACTAACGCGCGTTCAGGCGAGGAATCGCTTAATGTTATGAGTGAAAGCATGAAAAAAATCGGAACAAGTTCAGGAGAAATAACTGGAATAATTGAAATAATAAATGATATATCTGATCAGATAAATCTTCTGTCACTGAACGCTTCAATAGAAGCGGCTCGCGCAGGTGATTCAGGCAGAGGTTTCGCGGTGGTCGCTGATGAAATTTCAAAGCTTGCGGATCAGACTGCTTCAAGTATCAAAAATATCGGCGAGCTTATTTTAAATAATGACCGTGAAATTAAAACGGGTTCTCAGAAAATATCTGCAGCAGTTATAACAATTAACAACATTATTCATGATATAGAAGTAATTGTTGGAAGGATAAGTGATATTTCTGATTCTGTTAATAAGCAGGCTGAAGAGAATAATAAAGCGGCAGTTAATACAGAAACCGTCAGAAATTTATCTGAACAGGTAATGATGTCAATGGATGAGCAGAAAACGGCAATGATTGAAATTACAAAAACTGTAGGTGCTATAAACGAAATAGCTCAGGTCAACACATCCGCAAGTATAGATATTACTGAAACTGCAAAATCTCTTGTAGAAAAAGTAAGTAACATCAACAGAGAAATTGAAGAGTTTAAT
>CAYLTM010000312.1:1040-1980 GCA_964386495.1 uncultured Leptospirales bacterium | reverse complement strand
GGCAATGTAGATAAAAATGGAAAAGTAACTAATTTGTATGATGGAGAAGGTACTGTTGAGTGGGATCAAACATATAAGTTAAAAAGGGCAAATTTTGAAGGAACGGGTGTTTATGAAACATCCGAATATTTATATAATAAAAATAGTAATATTTTAGATGAAGAAAAAAGAATACAAAAATCACAAAAAGAAGTATATAATCTTGTATCAAGCGATCAATGGAAATTACTTAATGATTCTGGAAAACAGTATGCAATATTTTGGTTAAATACACGCCCCGACAAATATCAGAATGAGAAATGGGGTAACCATTTTGTTGTTGGTAAAAAGAATGGTGATAAATGGGTTAATTATGATCATAACCAAGGAGAAAGAGGAAAAGAAATTAAAAAAAGCAAAGTATACGATATAAGGTACTAATATTTGCACTTAAAAAAATTTTATGGAGATAAAAATGAAAAAAATAATTTTATGTTTAATGATAATATTTTCTATTAGTTTAATTTATTCAAGAGAGAATTCTATGATTAATGAAAAAATGATTTCTATTACTTCCAAGGAAAAAGGAAATAAAAAACAATTTCAATCTGATTCAATTGCTGGTATATGGCAAATTAGTTCAGATAAACATTATAAAACATTTAACAGTAAAGGGTGGTACTTATTAATAATTTATTCCGATGAAATATCAGGAAAATCAATATTTTTTGATGAGTTTAAAGGAAATATAATCAAAGAAATTGATATGAAAATTAAAAGAATTGATATAGGTACTTATGAGATAAAATACCTGAATAGTAAAAGAGTTTTCAAGATTGCTTACAATGAATATTTTGGAATGTTGTATTTGTATTATGAGGATTCAAACAAATTTATTAAAAATGAAATCCAGCTTGATTATGACGGCACATTATTTTCGCGAGATTTTTCGGATGATTCT
>CAYLTM010000312.1:0-1030 GCA_964386495.1 uncultured Leptospirales bacterium | reverse complement strand
GATGGTAAATGTAGTGATTAATTGATAAAATCCAAGCCAGCCCGCTATACTGTACTCAGTCGGGCTGGGTATGCAAAACTAAGATTTGATCTTTGACAACAATAGAATACCGCTGTGTGCCGAGAGGATGTTTCGTTACATTAGTAACATTGTTCGAACCATAATTTATGTAATTTGCCTGATTAGCATGATTTTGTTTTGATTCGTTCTTTGCTGGATATATAAATGATGAGTTTTGGACAATTTTACAAAATATGAATTTAAACAAAATAATTGTTGAAAAATATCACACTTGTTTTATAAACATGATTATGCCAAATGAACACGATATTAGATACAAAAAATTGTTTTCGAATGTGAAGCTTGTTAAAGAGCTATTCGAGTCATTCGTCAATGTTCCGTTTGTTAAGGAACTGGATTTTGATAATGCTGAAAAAATTGACAAGTCATTTGTGAGCGAGAATTTTACAGAAAAAGAGTCGGATATTATTTATCGTGTTAAGCATAAAGATCGTGATGTTTACATATTTCTTCTGATAGAGTTTCAATCAACGGTTGATAAATTTATGGCTGTTAGAATGTTAAGGTATATTCTGGAGCTGTATTCGTATATTATCGAGGAAAAAAAGCCTGACAAACTTCCGGCAGTGTTTCCGCTGATGCTTTATAACGGCGATAAAAAATGGACAGCTCCGCTGCGCATTGAGGAGCTAATCGATATAAATATTCCGTTAGAATATGTTCCGAGTTTTCGATATTTTAAAATTGCCGAGAATGAATTCGATAAAGAATATTTGAAAAAGATTCAAAATTCTATCTCAGCACTGTTCTTTGTTGAAAATTTAAACAGAAATGAAATTTTCGAGAACATTGGAACTATTTTTAGAATAATGGAAAAAGAAGAGCCGGAACTTATTAAACAGATTACATTATTCATTCGAAATTATTTTAAGACTGACGAAAATATTTCATCGGCAATGACTGAGAGAATCATCGATGAAAAGGAGGCAAAGCAAATGTTAGCTCAAAC
>CAYLTM010000311.1:1651-1987 GCA_964386495.1 uncultured Leptospirales bacterium | reverse complement strand
TGCAGAAGACCGGTTATGATACGTTATTCGAATATCTTGAGAAGGGTCTTGATTTGTCCTCAAAAGAAACTGAGCAGCGTTTTGGACGGACACTATCGTTGGCATTAGGTACGTATGAAATTACCCCTCTCGAAAACGCGATTTTACATTCGATGATAGTAAATGGCGGAAAATTTGTTAAACCCTATGGTATACGTTTTGTAAAAGATTATACCGGTAAAATTCTATGGAATTACGAAGACGAAATTCAAAAAGAAATCGCTGAAAAGCGGGATAAATATTCTAGAATAATCGATCCGATAGCCTGTGCGATAACCGTTTCAATACTAAAAGGCG
>CAYLTM010000311.1:0-1641 GCA_964386495.1 uncultured Leptospirales bacterium | reverse complement strand
ATTTCAATTCTACGGGGAGTTTTTGAAAAGGGTGGTACGGCATACTGGGCAGTGAAGAAAAAGAAACCTGACTATCAGATTGCCGGAAAAACCGGAACATCTACAAATTTTGTTGACGCTTGGTTTGTCGGCTACACGCCTGATCTTGTAACTGCCGTGTGGCTCGGCAATAATAAAGGAGCTATAACTCTTGGAAAAGGGAGAACCGGCGGCGGTTTAGCCGCGCCAGTCTGGGGACGTTTTATATCCGAGTCATATCATAATACCGAACCAGTGGATTTCGTTATACCGTCAACAGGGATATCGTATCAGACGATAGAACTGTCTACAGGTAAGGTGCCGCTTAACGAGAACAATATTGAGAATATCGCTAAAGATGAACTTTTCTATAGCGGTACTGAACCAGGCGAATATGCCGATCCGCCGACAGAATGAATCTGGTAATTTTTACTGAAGATGATTATTTGTCGTCAAATGTAATCAGCATCACCGGCCGAAGATTCGAGCATATAACAAAAGTAATCAAACCGGATATTGGAAAAATTCTAAAGGTGGGATTATTAAACGGGAAAACCGGCAACGGTCTGGTTAAAAGTATTTCCGACACCTCCGTGGAGATCGAAACCGAGTTGTTGGATGAGCCGCGGTCTCCGCTTGATATGATAATTGTAATGGCAATGCCGCGGCCTAAAGTGTTTAAACGCATATTACAGTTCAGTGCGTCAGTTGGTATAAAAGAACTTCATGTAATTAGAACATTCCGTGTGGATAAAAGTTATTTTCAGAGCCCGTATTTGAATCAAAAAAATATCGACAGGAACCTTATTTTAGGTCTTGAACAGGGATGTCTCACAAGAATGCCGCGGGTGCATATTCATAAACTTTTCAAACCTTTCGTTGAAGATAAATTGCCGGATATTGCAGACGGATATTATAAAATTGCCGCACATCCTGGACATGACAGTAATGAAATTTCCGGAAAAAAAATCTGCGTGGCGATTGGTCCAGAAGGCGGGTTTATTGATTTCGAGATAGAACTTTTAAAAAAAGCGGGGTTTACACAGCATACATTCTGCCGACAAATAATATCTGTAGAAAACTACATTCCAATGTTTGTCGGCAGGTATATGTGAAATTATTGTTTCACTACATTAAGTGGTGTTATTCTGCCGGGCTGTCGTTTACCCACAAACCCTGAAAGTATACAGAGCCGTCAGGAGCGTATAGAGTTCCTGAACCATTTCTATCGCCGTCCTTCCATTGCCCAACATATTTGGAACCATCTTCATAGAAGTAAGTTCCTTCACCATTAGGAACATTATTAGAAAAATCACCATCATAAAGAACAACATCATCAAAAATTAATTTGCCTTTACCGTCTTTCTGATCGTCTTTCCATTGACCGGCATATTTGAAATCGATATCTCCGTATTCATTACCCTTGCCGTGTTTTTTTCCCTCTTTCCATTCACCATTGTATAGCGTGACTTCAAAAGGATCTATGTGTTTACCTTTTCCGAATATAGCGTCATTTTTGAATTGTCCTTCATATCTGGTGCCATCTTCAAAAAACATTTTGCCTGTACCATTCTTTTGTCCGTTACTCCAGTTGCCTTCGTATAACATCGATCCGTCGGTATT
>CAYLTM010000310.1:0-2124 GCA_964386495.1 uncultured Leptospirales bacterium | reverse complement strand
GAAAAAGTAATTTCCTTACAAGCCATTCCGGTTTACTGTACCCAGTCGGAATGGAGAATACACAAGAAAGATTAGACCATTAACTGCTGATGATTGCCGCAGTATCGCCGGAAGAATTAATAACCACAGTAGAAACAACCCTACCCTTTCATATTTAAAATTTTTCAAATAATTTTCCATTACTTCTACATGGTGATTGTCTAATTACTTGTATTGAACTTAATTCCGTTATTTTTTTTGTTTTCTTTTATTCTTTCCAAATTCTTTATTCCTCCTCTTCCAAATAAACAAGTTCCCATCCGTGGAAAATGATTATGCCTTTTTTCAAGATAACATTTCCATACGGAGCGGTATGAAGCATCTTAGCAGAATAATCATCAGCGGCATAGTTACGCAGCTGCTGTTTGGATTCTTCAACTTTAAATTCGATTTTTTTCTGGAGCTCTTTTTTATTTTTTGTGCGATCAATATATTTGAACTCAAACAGATAAGCATAAGGAATGTCAGGATATCTTAGATAAAACGGTTTCAAAACTAAGTCAGCATAACCCTTCGAGAGTTCCTCTTCCGACAGTGATAAATAATAATCTGAAATGTTTAAGTAGGCAAGGAAAAATCCCTGTATTACCTTTTCACCTTGTATATAGTCTCTCACACTGGTCTGTTTATTTATTTCATCAGCAATAAATTTTATGACAGGTTTGAAATCTCCTCTGTATGCCATAGCACTTATTTTTTCTTCGAGAGAAAAAATGCTGACTCTAAAAGCCGATACATCATCAAAGGAAGAGCGGATATATTCATACATCATTGAACGGATTGTCTCATTTGGTATTTTCAGAAGCGGTCTTCCTTCAATAAATTTTCCGGCAAAAGTAAGTAAACCAAAAAAATAAAGCAGCGAGACAAAATTTTCTTCCTCTGTTAATTTATCCTGTGGAAAACTGGTTTTAATATTTGAAACAATCCCGTTATCATCGATGATCTGTTTTAATTTATTAAAACTGCCGTTGAATTTTCTGTCTAAAGTTATCAGATGCCGCAGTTTACCATAATCCATTCGCAAATTATCATCTATCAAATTACTCACGCGATGTTTTGACTGATAAGATTTCAGCATATAATATAGTATTGCATCCGTATTAAAAACAGTTGTTTCAGCATGAGCGGAGAATCGGTAATTATCATACCATTTTTTCATTATCTCAATTGTTTGTTGTTTATCATGAAGGAAGACTCCAGCTTGTGTGTAGTAATCGATAATGTCATTTACATCCTTCTCAGTAAAACCAAGCATCTCATTAAACATTTCATCTATGGAAATATTTGTACCTACATTAAAACCACTTGTAACATCGTCCATTGTGACCGGCGAAACACCGGTTATGAATATTCTCGCAAGACCCGATCCGCTGCCGGATGCCATACCCTTTAAGTTGGAAAAGAATTGTTTGAAGTATCCTGCATTTCTTGTCAGCTTGTCATACTCGGACGAACCGTAATCCGCAATAATCGAATTAGCGAAGTTATCATATTCGTCGATCATTAAATATATTTTTGTTTGGCTTTCTTTAAGTCCATCAGACAACATTTGCAATTTTTTGTGACCAAGTTTTTCATTCAAAACTTTTTCTGATAAAACCTCAGACAGATATTTTTTATTTCGATTAATAAAACCATCTATTTTTAGTGAACAATAAAAGTTAAAATCATCCTGAACAATTTCTTTGTCTTTCGCGACTTCGGAAAAGTTGAATGTCAGTATAAGATATTTACCTCTGTCTTCTGTCGGATTTTTTAATATCCATGTATTTTGGTAGAATTCTTCAAATCGGTCTTTTTTGTTTATGTCGTAATAGCTTTCAAGCGTAGACATAAACAATGTCTTACCGAAACGACGCGGCCGGATAAGAAAAACAAATGGAACCGCTTCGATTAATGGAATAAACATAGTTTTATCGATATAATAATCGTTTCTAGCGTTAACAGCTTCAAAGTCGCCCTTTCCATAAGGTATTCGTTTTATTTCAGTCATAATCCTTTCTCCAAAGAAAAGCCTTATTCGATATTGGTAAATTTAAAATATTTGTGTCAAGTAAAATGTTTGGGGGAATAAAGCTATAA
>CAYLTM010000309.1:0-2158 GCA_964386495.1 uncultured Leptospirales bacterium | reverse complement strand
AAAAGGTCGATGGCTTTCGATAGAAGCAAAGACACAGACTCCTTGAAAAACTTCCGCATGTCCGTGAAAAACTCATAATCAACGTCTTCGAAGTAAACAGTTAAGGTATCCCAATTTTTATCAGGGTCAATTTCCTGATACTTCACCGCACGGAACTTTCTCGCGGAATATTTCCCGTCTTCCAAAATCTTCCGCAGCAGAAGAGCAACGACTTCATTGACCGACAACTCATTGGCTTCCGAAAAATTCTCAAGTAGAGACAATTTACCGATGTTGATATTAACCGACGATTTAATCATATATGACTCCGATTTAGATTGTTTAAAGGGTTGGAAAGATTTGTAGGAGAAATGACCCTCTATTAATATATACGATAAAAAATCGGAAATGAAGAAAAAAAGTTGGGATTTTTGAGGAATAATGCAGAAAACACGAATTTCCAAATACGCCTATGATAAATATATGTACAATATTGATATATGTTGACATATGCCTTAACTATGCAGAAATATAAATGGTGCCAGAGAACTATTGTGATAAGATAATTATGTCGCATGTGCGATTTTAAAGGTATCAGAGACAAATCATATATTTTCAATCTACAATTTTCGTCACCAAAAACAAGGAAAGACAAATCAATTCCACTTGACAAAAAATAAAACCATGATATGTCATCCCTATGAAAGCAAAGGATTATATTCAGGCTGTCGAATTACCTTTGACTGCCTGATCGGGTACAGGAAGTACCCGCATTTTGCATGATTTTTTTTTGAAAATCATGCAAAATGTGAGGAATTACGAATTTATTTCGGAATTCCGATATGTCGATTGATACAGGATGTATTAATCGACATTCTGATTATATAATATTCGGATATCGTGATAAAATATATTTTCGGTCGGGAAGAGACGAAGGATTTATTGTTATCATTTATAAATGCCGTGTTAGAAGATTCCGGGTTAAATCCTATTGTCTCGTTCGAACTTAAAAATCCATTTAATTTCAAAGAATTTGAGGACGACAAAATGTCTATCCTTGATGTCAAGGCGACTGATAATACCAGACGCATTTTCGACATCGAAGTCCAAAGTTATGGCGATGAATCCTACACAAACCGGTCGCTGTATTATTGGTCAAAATTGTATTCGTCGCAACTATTGGAGTCTGACGAATATACTATCTTGAAACCGGTTGAGTGCATCAACATTTTAAATTTTCGATTGATTGATGATATCAAACGTTTCCATAGCTGTTACATTATCACAGAAAAAGATGATCCAAAACTGATTCTTACGGATCATTTATTGATACACTTTATTGAGCTGCCGAAAGTTGAAACATCGATGCTTGATTCGAAACTTCAGAAATGGAGCCAGTTTTTTATAAATGAGGGAAAGGAGGAAAATATCATCATGAATACTATATTAAAGGACGATCCGATTTTGCAGAAAGCTCATGACGAATATGTTAAGTTCACCGGTGATGATGAACTTCGTGAAATTTACGAGTCACGATTAAAATACAAAAGAGATCATCTTACTCTTCTACGTAGTGCCGAGAAAAGAGGTGAGAAAAAAGGCGAGAAACAAAAAGCAATTGATACCGCAAAAAAGATGATTGAAGAAGGAATGGATAATAATTTAATAGCTAGGATTACTGGTCTTTCTATCCCTGACATTGAAAAGCTGTTTCACTGAAAAATGGCATCTTCGCAATATCATGTTGGTGATTTAATATCCAACACATTAACAAACGCCGGAAATATATTGTACAACACTTCTACTGGTATTAACATGGGTCGTCACATGCAGTCTCAGATGACGCTTACCACAGAAGATTACGCCAGCGCGTCCGCAACAAAACTTAAACAGAATCTGGACAAGGCTGATCAGGAGAACCGTCGTAGTGAAGGTAGAAGCTCTCCGCTTTTAGATTTGATGGATAGCGTAATAGGAGCCGCCGGAGTCGGTATGAAGTGGGCTAAAGACACCGCATCGAGTGCTTTAAGCACAGTCAAGAATGGCGCGATTGGGTTAGGTAACACACTGGCTCAAGGAACTGTGAAATTAGGAAATTCATTATCTGCCGGAACATCTTCCCTAGTTGGAGCGGTTGTTGGCGTTGGTGAGAGTATCGGGAATTATGCTACCGGTAATG
>CAYLTM010000308.1:0-2191 GCA_964386495.1 uncultured Leptospirales bacterium | reverse complement strand
ATCCGGAAAAGTCGCTTCTATCAAGTCGATTGCGTTTTCTTTTTCGCTTTCAATTTCTTTAAAAAGTTTGTCGTGTTCATTCATTCAAGCAATTTATCGAGTAAAATGCTTTTTTCAAGCAATTTTTGTCGGCGGCGAATGAAGATGTGTTAGTGTGCCCTCACCGTAAATCGGGCAAAGCTTTAATAAAGGAAGCAGCATAATTACTATTATTAAATATCTTGACATTTGTAATAACCCAGTAATTTAATGTTATTAAATTATTAAAGGAGGGTTTTTTATGAAAATAGTTTTTTATGTTTTAATGATTTTATTTACTGCAATAAATATTTCCTGTTCGGATTCAGAGAGTTCGGATTCAAGCAAATCAAACGAAGCAAATGTAACTCTGACAGGTTCACTTGGTAAATCATACAGCGGAGCGAAAGGAACTGGTGCAGTTGTCAGCGAAATATGGGCAACTCCTTTATACGAAGGCAATATTTTCGCAATAATGGGACCTAACAGAAAGGAACACGTTAAGAGTATTACCTTGTCATCAGGAATGGATTTTGATTTTGATGTCAACAAGGAGGTCAGCAAAGACTGGCTTTTTCTGCTGATAGATTCTTCAAAACCCAAGCAGGAGTCAGTTGTGGGTTACATCTCCATGGGCGTTAGCGACAGTGATAGCCTTATGCGCTTTCCGGCTGGATACGCGGCAGATAGCGAAATTGATCTTGGTACTTTAAATAAGAATTCTTCCGATACCGAAAGGGCATTGTCGGACAATAAATCAGCGGAAAATATTGAAAATTTTAATCTTGCGAAAAGCACCATGACGGCAATGGCCAAAACGGATTCGATGCTGAAAGGCATAAAAAATATTTATATCAATTATGATTCTGTAAATGATAAATTCTATCAGCCTATGATAACTTTCAACTGGAAATCCGGAAAATTATCAGATATTGAAAATAAGAGTCAGCCGGTTCTGGACATTGTCTCAAATAAAGTAGTTCTGTATCACATTAACATAGGAACAAACGCTCAGCCTTTTACGCCTGCCGACGACGATACTCCGATACCGGCTAATATAAAACTTTATCCGCCAACAGGAACAAAAGTTAAAATTGGTTCATGGGATGAGACAACTGTGCCGCACAAAGAGTTCGGAACGGGTGGTGCAAACGGTGAATATATAGCATCTGACAACACTTCAGGCTGTACAAATGTTGATACAAATGCTCCAAATACTCCGGCAGATCAGTTTACTATGGGTTTTACCTATTTTTCCGGATCTGTTCCACTGGGATTATGGCAGTTAAAAAAAGATGGGACTACTATCTGTTATTTTGAAGCAGATAAAGCATATTCGGTTGATCAGAATGGAAGACCGAAAATTTTTATACCGGTTCCGAAAGCAGTTGTTGAATCAGGAATCTTAAAGCAAGTTCTGATAGAGTGGTATATTTATGACAGCACAAGCACGGCATCATATATCAAACTGACAAATGAAGAAATCGCGGAACTGCCAAAAATTATTTCCGGTATTTATCAAGTCCAGATAGGTAATGTTGATAATATTTATAACACGCCTGATGTGACAACAGTTAATGTGACGAACACCTGGAACTACGCAAATATGAAAACTCAGTATAAAGGGATTGTGGTTAGCTATTCGATGAATGGGGTAAGTTATCGATTTTCATGGTCTGAATAGAGTTTCCCTTCGTGATTTATGTGCGTGTGAATTTAATGAACATATGTAGTTTCCTGTGAATAATTATATCTTGTAATTATTCACCAGGAGCTATAAATATTATACCCATCTGTTTTAACCGAGTCTCCGTTTAGCTTTACGCCTCCATTCTTGAGGCTGTGTTAATCGCGTCGCCAATTGTTTTTATTCGTTCGAACTTATGTTTGTCGATAATACCATCGAAGGCGGTGAAAATTTCATTAAGTTCTTCTATGCGTTTTTTTGGTTCCAGAAATATCGTATAGAGTTTTTATTTGAGTAACGAAAGGGAAGAAGAACAATGACATCACCGCAGCTCGCTTCGACTACGCTCAGTGACCACCGCCATCTTTTGATTGAATAATGATGGGAGAGCGTGCACAGAGGTTGCTGGGCAGGGTCGAAGCATATGCGGCTATTCCCTCCCTATTGTCCGCACATCCTTTTCTGGGACTTGGGGAGGGTTCTTTC
>CAYLTM010000307.1:359-2239 GCA_964386495.1 uncultured Leptospirales bacterium | reverse complement strand
ATGAAAAATATTTATTGTAATTTTTCTCAGATAGTATATAAATTTTATAAGAAAAGGTTATTAGCTTTGATATTTCAAGTCCCCCATTGGGGGATTTAGGGGGAAAAATAGGAGTAAATTTGTAAGGGAATAATCCGCTCCCTACGATACGCCTCACAGCGTTGCATATTGAGCGGATTATAAGAATTATCACAAAGGAATGAAGCCGGCATCTTTAACGACCAGCTGTCCTTCTTCACTAAGAAGATAATCGATAAAAGCTTTAGCTTCAGCGGAAAGTTTTGCTTCGCTAACATACATATAAAGTTTTCTCGATACAGGAAATTTTCCGCTTTTTCCATTTTCAAGGGTGATTTCCACATTATCGACCATAACAGTTTTTATGGTGTTGTTGATGTATCCGTAGCCGATATAGCCGATAGCTTTAGGATTTGTGGATATTGTGCTTAGAATTGCTCCGTTGGAAGCCTGAAGAAGCGCGTCTTTTCTTATGTCAGTTTTCTGCTGAACTTTTTCATGCCATATTTCGTATGTACCGGAACTTGAGTCGCGGGAAACTACAACAATAGTTTCGTCATTTCCACCGACTTCCTTCCAATTAGTTATTGATCCGTCATAAATACCTTTTAACTGGGAAAGTGAAAGATTATTAACCGGATTCGCGGTATTTACTACCGGAATAATCATGTCGTATGCCGCTACTATTTCTTTGATTATATTTCCTTTTGCTTCGGCGGCAGCTTTTTCTTCAGGTTTGATTTCTCTTGATGAATTAGCTATATCGCAGTTGCCGTCAATGATAGCTTTGATTCCATTACCTGAACCGCTCCCATCAATAGAGATAGATACCTTAACTTTTTCCTGATACTTTTCCGCAGCTTTCTGTGTTATCGGCAGAACTGTTGTAGAGCCTTTGATAACAATTTTTGGACTTTCATTTTTTGTACAACCCGAAAATAAACCGATTGCAGAAATAAGCATTGCTGCCAATACTACTTTATAACGTTTTAAAATACTGTTCATAAAAAATCTCCTTTAGATAATAGTAATTTATTGTTTAGAAAATAATAACTCTGTATAAAGAAAATATAAAGATTGTGTGTGGAAATTATATAATGTGTCGGCTGTAAAATATTTTTAAGCTATTGAAATGCAGAATAAATAAAATTCTTAATTGACATAAACAATATTGTTGTAACATCATACAAAAAATAAGCACAATATATAATAATTATTTTAAAGGAGATAACTATGTCGGTCGCAAAAAGAATTATTCTTTTTCTAATTGTAAATATGGCTGTAATGGCAACAATTTCAATAATAATGAATATTTTCGGAATTGGAAACTATCTGACAGCCGAAGGGATTGATTACACATCCCTTATGATTTTTTGCCTGCTATGGGGTATGGGAGGATCGTTCATTTCACTACTAATGTCAAAGTTTTTAGTAACCAGAATGATGGGTGTGAAAAAAATTGACATCAACACTGCAACTGGGATTCAAAGGGAACTAGTAGACATGGTAAGACGATTATCAACTATGTCAAACATTCCAATGCCGGAAGTCGGAATTTACGACTCACCGGAAATAAACGCTTTTGCTACGGGAGCTTCAAAGAAGAGCTCGCTTGTGGCAGTATCTTCCGGACTTCTGAACAAAATGACATCCGCCGAAGTGGAAGGCGTAATCGGTCATGAGATTTCGCATGTGGCAAACGGCGATATGGTAACGTTAACTCTGATACAGGGTATCGTGAACGCTTTCTCAATGTTTTTGTCCCGCATCATAAGTTTCTTCATCAGCCAAATGGTGAAAGAGGAAATGGAACGCATCGTACGTTTCGCGTTAACAATATTGTTTGATATCGTATTCACTAT
>CAYLTM010000307.1:0-349 GCA_964386495.1 uncultured Leptospirales bacterium | reverse complement strand
ACTATGCTCGGCAGCTTTATTGTATGCTACTTCTCAAGAATTCGGGAATACAAGGCTGATGCTGACAGCGCGAGAATCGCCGGCAAAGACAAAATGATCGCGGCTCTAAGAAAACTGCAATCAACAGTAGCTATTGAAGATAAACGCGGAGAATCAATAGCGGCTTTCAAAATTTCCAGCAGTAAAAAGGTCATGATGCTGCTCTCTACACACCCGTCTCTGGATGACAGAATCAAGGCTCTTGAAAAATTTGTAAGATAAATTTTTTCTAACAGTATTCGGCTTTATTTGACAATTATCTAAAAACCCTCACCCGAAAAGTGAGGGTTTTTTAGAATAATAATTTTTT
>CAYLTM010000306.1:0-2306 GCA_964386495.1 uncultured Leptospirales bacterium | reverse complement strand
TTCTAAAAGTATAACTTGTGTTTACAGTACTTGGAATAGCAGCGTCTCTTTCCGCGCTCGATAAAAGACTGCCACTCGTTCTAAAATATCCGCCCCGAACAACTCTATCAGTTAAAGTACCACTGGTAACCCCAACTGGATCAACCTGAGAATCAGTTAAATATGTTCCATACCAGTCATTGCACCATTCTCTTGCATTCCCCGCCATATCGAACAATCCGTAATCGTTGCAATTTTTCAAACCAATAACATTTGTTTTCCAAACTCCGGAAACTACACTGTTTCCATAATACCATGCATATGGATTTATTGCATCACTGGTATAAGCATCACCCCAAAAATATATGGAATTACTGTTGGCTCTGCATGAATATTCCCATTCAGCTTCGGTCGGAAGTCGATAGCCATTTGCATCCGATTTAATAAAAACAAGATCAGTACCGCTTGATGTTTTAGTTATGTTATCAAAAGTATTATTTGTATAATATCGTGGTATTTTGCCATTTATAAGTGAAAGAGCATTGCACCACTTAACAGCATCCCACCAGCTTACACTGACAACCGGCTGGGTATCATCACCATTGTTTAAACTTCCGCTATATCCATCATTTAAAGTAAATCCCATTCCTCTCGCGTTGTCACGGACAATCCGCCATTGTTTCCAGGTAATTTCATATTTTGATAAATAAAAGCTACGTGTAAATTTAACTAAATGAACCGGCTCTGCTATATTTGCCATACCCATTTCATAAACGCCTGCCGGAATCTTTCTTACAGGTATATCCGCATATGGAATTTTCGCTTCAATTATACCTATACCCTTTGCGGAAAAAGTTGACTGGTCGCCTTCGCTTACAAGCTGTGTGTTATTTGGAGCAAATTTGTAATAATAATAGACGGCTGGCAAGGCTGATGTGTCTTTATAAACAAGACTGGTTGATGACCCGATTTTAACATATGTGCCGAATTCATCGGTGCTTCTGTAAATATTATATGAGTCTGCTCCTTGTACGGCAGGATATGAAACCTCAATATAGCTGTACAATCCACGGCTTGCGCTGATGGTAGTTCCCTTCGGGGTCTTTCTAAATCCGCTGTCCGGTACACTTGGTTCCCAATAATATTTAAGCCCATATGCTACTATTTGGTAATAATACTTTTTACCTATTTCATTATTAATGTCTTCGAACATAGTTGTTTTAATTTCAGCGAGTTTCAGGAATTCGCTGTCTTCAGTTTCACTGCGAGAAACAATGTATTTCTTAGCATCTTTTACAGCATCCCATGTTATTATAATTTTATCGGTGTAAAAACCATCACTGGCGGCTACATTCATGGTTTTACGTGGATTAAAGTTTGGATTTTCTGGATCGGTAGGATTAGTTCTTTCGGCTTCAATATCAAAGCATCCGGTTATAAAACCGAATAGTATCATAGTATAAACAAATAAAATTGATTTATCAAATACCATAAGTAATCCTTAATAATTGATTAAAACCCCGTCGTCAACCCCAAATTAACTGTATAGTTATTATCGATTCCGTTATTGTATGAAAAATAATCACTCCATAATTTCGGCGTGCTGTTAACCTTATTTGAGAAAAATAGAACATCAATCCAATTCAGAGTATAGACGAAAGCCGCTGTACCGGCACTTACCTTGAAAATGGTTACTGAATTTTCATAACTTTTATATAAGCTGTTGTATTTTGCGGATGAAGTGGATCGGTAATTATCGTATTGAATTTTATTGTATTTCATGTATCCGTATGAACCAGCAAGAGCAAAAAGCGATAATGCTTCGGCAATAAAAAATACATCGCCTTTAACATTGTAATTGTGATACTTTTGAGCGGCACCTGGAATAAAACCTAGAAGATAATAGGTGCTTATGGTGTAGTCATATACTTCCGGTCTGTTTGCTGATAGATAGTTTTTAATATCTACGCCAGCTTTCTCACATGCGTTGTCTATTAAATCAGCGGGATAGTATTCGACAGTACCGGAATATTCAACTTTCCCGTCATCAGCGGATACAACAAGATAGTTAAGCTGATACCTTGTTCCAGCTCTAATGATTTCTCCAAGTACTGCTTTATCAGCTCCATTATTCAGACATAATTCTCTAATTCTATCAAGATCAGGGCTTTTAGTATTAATTATTTCTCTTCCAAAACCTTCGGGAATTTCGACAATATTGTAATTTCCACCATATAGGCTGTCGCATATTATTTTCTCAGCACCAATGGACGCGGTTTTAGAAACGCTTTTAATTCCAAGAACAGCTATAGTATATTTCTTAGCAT
>CAYLTM010000305.1:669-2307 GCA_964386495.1 uncultured Leptospirales bacterium | reverse complement strand
AAAGCCCCCTTCGGGGGTTGGGGGCATATTGCTATTAATGAATATACCCGAAAATTAAATCACATCCTGTATTATTCGAATATTATGATACCGAGAAATTATCCAAAAAATTTCTTAATAACATTATTTTTTTATTTACAAAAATTAATCACTATAGTTTTCTGTATTATGTCGCATTAGAATTATGTCACATTATGAAGAGGTAAATATGGAATTTCTCAACGGGTTATTTACGCAGGTAAAGGATATTTTCAGCAAACTATCTACAACGAAAAAGATTATTATCGGTTCCGTTGCGGGTGTTCTGTTAATTTCGTTTGTTGTGCTGTTTTCTGTTTCCAGCCAGCCGCCGTCGGTTGTTCTATTTGCGGATCTTTCATCCTCGGATTTTGGACAGGTTACGAAAAAAATGGATGAGTTGGGTTTTAAGTATACCACAACCGGAACGACTTCTGTTTTTGTCGATTCTAAAGATAGAGAAGCAATTATGACACGTCTCGCGCAGGAGGAGATGATTCCCAAGGGAATTCCCGGCTGGAAGCTGTTCGATATGACCAAGTGGACCGAGACTGACCGCGAGCTTGATGTTAAATACCGGCGGGCTCTTGAGGATGAAGTGAAGCTTCATATAGAGGCGTTGTCGCCGATAGAAAAAGCTGATGTTCAAATCGCGATGTCGGAAGAAAATCTTTTCGATACGCAGAACGCGGAATTTACCTCGGCTGTTACTGTTCATTTCGCGCCCGGGTATGACAAGCTTTCTAAAAAAGAAATTAAAGGGATTGTATATCTGGTTTCACGAGCTGTTGGACCAAAACTTAAACCTGAAAATGTTACAGTTACGGATGCTACCGGTAAAATAATTTCCGATTTTGATGACACTCTCGATAAAGGTAAAGAAGAGCTGTCTATTATTGATGAACGCCGTAAAATAGAAGAAAAAGAAAGAATAAAGCTATGGAAAGCTATTGAAAATAGTCTAGGTGCTGTATTTACAAAAGATAGGATTCAAGTCGTCAATTTAAAGGTTGATTTCAACTGGGATGAAATTTCGGCAGAGGAAGAAGAGTATTCCCCGATTGTCATGACTCCCGATAATCCTGAAACGCCTTATTCTGAACGTGAGGTTAAGGATTCTCTTGTTGTGTCAGAGAAGACTGTTGATGAGAAGTTTCAAGGTCATGGATGGAATCCTGAAGGACCTGCTGGAACAGAAAGCAATAGCCCTCCGGGATACAAGGCTAGTGATGACCAATTTGCTAAATATGAAAAAAATGAAAACATTAAGAATCACGCATTAAATAAAACCCAGCGTAAAATTAAACGTGAGCCTTACCGTGTTTCGAAGATTTCTGTTGCGGTCGCAATTGACGGTATTCAGGATCTTCCGAGAAATCCAGACGGTACGTATAATCTTGACGCTTCGATAAAACCCATTCAAATATCATTGACACCGGAACAAATAAACGAATCTAAATGTAACTCAAAATACAATGCTATTAGAAAGGCATATTCTGAATTTACTGGAAAGCCATATGTTATACCACCAGTGTATAAACAAAATACTTATGTACCAATCACAAATAAATCAACAAATTATGAAAACTATATTAATTAGTAAAAATCGATTACTTATGC
>CAYLTM010000305.1:394-659 GCA_964386495.1 uncultured Leptospirales bacterium | reverse complement strand
TGATTTGAGTTCGCGTTGGGATAAGCTTCGTGATGAAATGGAACGTAAAGAGCAGATGAAGAAAATGCTGCTTGCGGCACTTATAGGATTATTTGCTCTGTTTCTCGGTTTCGTGCTTTACAGTGCTATCAAAAAAGAAATGGCTAGGCGACGCAGACTTCGTGAAGAACGTCTTGCTCTTGAACAGCAGAGAATGCGTGAAGCTGCTATGCGGGCTGCCGAAGAAGATGGTGTGGATGTAGAGCTTTCTCTTGAAGAAAAGGCT
>CAYLTM010000305.1:0-208 GCA_964386495.1 uncultured Leptospirales bacterium | reverse complement strand
CATAAATTTATAATTTAAAAACCCTGATTTTTACCTTGTTTGTTCCCAATGGCATATCCTATAATTTTATTTATTAGAGTATGCCTAAATATTATTGAAAAATTTGGCGATTATTATATTTGGAGATATAGATGCTTCAGTCCAAGAAAAGTGTCCTGACAGGCAGGCAGAAAGCGGCAATATTTTTGGTAACTATCGGTTCGGATGT
>CAYLTM010000304.1:1864-2505 GCA_964386495.1 uncultured Leptospirales bacterium | reverse complement strand
TTTATAAGCAGAAAAAACTTGTGCAAACCAGCATGCCTGGAAAATTAGTTGAAACTCTAATACTTTTTGTCCGTGACGAAATTGTAAAACCTTCAATACCACATAATTATAATAAATATCTTCCTTTTTTATTAATGCTGTTCAGTTTTATTCTTATAGAAAATATTATCGGTCTTGTACCGTTTACTTCCCAAGCGACAAAAAATATTTCCGTTACAGCATCTTTAGCTGTTATCACTTTTTTTGTAATACAGTTTTCTTCTTTTAGAAAAAATGGCTTTTTTGGATATTTTAAAAGAATGATGCCAATTTCCGCAAAGGATATGAATATTATTGCCGTAATATTTTTTAATATGATTTTACTACCGATTGAATTTTTAGGTCAGTTAACTAGGCCTTTCGCACTTGCCATAAGGCTTTTCGCGAACATGGTTGCCGGACATGCTGTAATATTGTCTTTTCTTCTTCTTGGTTGGAGCGGGCAGGAACTGGGTTGGAATGTTTTCGTTAGTATTCCGTCACTTTTTGGATCGGTGTTCATATATCTTTTAGAATTTTTGGTAGCCTTTTTACAGGCATACGTGTTTACGTTATTAGCGGCAATGTTTATAGGCGAAGTTTTAGAATCTTCGCATTAATAT
>CAYLTM010000304.1:275-1854 GCA_964386495.1 uncultured Leptospirales bacterium | reverse complement strand
GTTTAGTTGTAATCGGTGCAGGGGTTGGTATTGCAAAAATATTTTCTTCCGCTGTAGAATCAATTGCGAGACAACCGGAAGCTTCTTCGAAAATTCAGATGATTTCTATTTTAGGTGCAGCTCTAATTGAAGGTTTGGCATTCTTTTGTGCGTTAATAGCTTTTTTAATTATGAATTCAGCTAAATAAAAAGAGGAAAATATGTTCTCTTTAAATTTCGGATTATCTGTATTAATTGTTGTCAGTTTTATTATTGTCTATATCATTTTTTCAAAGTTTTTCTGGAAACCGATAGCGGGTATTATTAATGACAGAGAAGAAATGATTAAAAATGATATTGAATCAGCTAAAAAGGCATTATCCGACGCGGAGAATAATAAGAGATTATCCGAAGAAATATTATTTAACACGAGAAAAGAAGCTGATAATATAGTCATTGAAGCTAGAAGAAAAGCGGAACGAATTAAAGCAGATGTTATTCAGACGGCAAAAATCGAATCGTCGTTTATAATTGATCACGCCAAAAAGAAAGCTGAACTTGAAAAGTTAAAGGTCATTGATAACCTCAAAAACGATATAGCGGGATTAACAATGCTTTCGACTGAAAAGGTTCTTCATAGATTAATTACATCCGAAGAGCAGCGAAATTTGATAAACGCTATTGTAAAAACGATGGTTGAATAATGACTAAGCTTGAAAAGACATACGTGGGTGCTTTACACAAGGTTGCGGAACAAAAATCTTTAGTAGATGATTTTACTAAGCAGATTGATATGATTAATTCAATATTAAATGAAAATTCGGATTTGTGTAAAATTGTCAGCTCGCGAACCGTTTCAAAGAAAATTAAATGGGAAATTATTCATTTAGTATTTTCTAAAAATGTAAATCCATTGCTTCTGAGTTTTCTTCTTCTGGTTGTTGAAAAGCACAGATATGAAATGATTGCAAACTTGCATAATATCTGGACAGAGTATTCCAAGTTAGCCGGTAATACTATAAAATGCAAAATCATTGCATATTCGTTTCTTGAAAATTCAGAGTTGGATATTATAAAAAAATCGATTGAATCTCTTTATAAGAAAGTAAATTTTGAGTTTGAATTATCTGTGGATTCCAGTTTATTGGGTGGATTCAAATATGAGATAAATAATATAATTTATGATTATTCTTTAATTGGTAGATTTAAAAAACTGAAAGACAGTTTTAGTTAATTCTGGAGCAATTTATGCAAATTATGACAAGTGAAATTACCGAAATTATCCGTAAACAAATTGAAAATTTTGAAGGGAAAGGCATTAGTGAAGAAATCGGCGAAGTGATAAAGGTCGGCGACGGTATAGCCAGAATATACGGTCTTGACAAGGTCATGTCCGGAGAACTAATATCCTTTTCGGATGAAGTTTATGGAATGGCTCTCAATCTAGAGGAAGACAATATTGGTGCGGTAATTTTTTCCGGTGCGACTACTATACGCCAGGGTGATAAGGTCAAAAGAACCGGGAAGATCGCCCAGATCCCCGTGGGCGTGGTCGACCTGGTGCTGTTCTTCTGCGTCTGGGGCGAGGCGTGCAACATCC
>CAYLTM010000304.1:0-265 GCA_964386495.1 uncultured Leptospirales bacterium | reverse complement strand
GGAAGATCGCCGAAGTTCCTGTAGGTGAAGAACTTTTAGGACGGGTTGTTAATCCCCTTGGAATGCCGCTTGATGGTAAGGGTCCGATAGCATCTTCAAAGTTTTCTCCGATTGAGAGGAAAGCTACTGGAGTTCTAAGCAGAAAAAGTATCAATGAACCGCTCGAAACCGGAATTAAAGCGATTGACGGACTTATTCCAATTGGAAGAGGTCAGAGAGAACTTATCATTGGTGATAAGAAAACCGGTAAAACAGCCGTAGCGAT
>CAYLTM010000303.1:0-2515 GCA_964386495.1 uncultured Leptospirales bacterium | reverse complement strand
CTGAAAATTGATTTTTTCTTATTGAAGCCAATTGAAAAAATCAATTTTATCCGAAATTTATGCCAACAAGGGCAACCGAGAATATGCATTCGCTTAATTATTCGAGATTCCCTTATGGGCGGTTCTAAAAACTAGTATTTTCATAAATTTAAAATTTGAAAATACTGGTTTTATCAATCAATCCGCCCACAAGGGTAGCTCCTATAAGTAGTTTTTGGGACTACCCTTATATGAATGATTTCAATTCAAGTTCTTTATTAATATCATTGTACCCTTTATTCCTTGACATATCTTTTTCATTGATTCAATTTACGTCATCATTTAATTATTATTGGCGGTTTTCTGATGCCTAGAGCCTATTACAGCGGATTTTATTTATATTGGCAGTCATCGAATTTCAAAGCCCGTTTCGCCGCTCACGTACCTCCTGTACTCCGCAGAACCTGTACGTCCTTATGTACAATGTATGATCCCGCTGTTGGTAGGTTCATTACGGCTGACTCACTCATACCAGAACCAGGAAATTCGCAGGCGTTCAATAGATATGCGTTTTGTGCAGGCAGTCCAATAGATTTAATGGATTCGGATGGACATTCATGGTATAGCAGTGGATCGAGTGATAGCGGATCAGGTGATGGTTATGATAGTAACAGCACCGGCGGTAATAATAATAGTGGCAATAGTAGTAGTGGTGGTGCTGTAATACAATCAGCTGGTGCGGCTATATGTGGTGCAGTTAGTAAGGGAATTAGTTATGCCTCAAGCGCGATAAGTTCTGGTATAACTAAAATGAACTCAGCGGTTCATGGGGCGATTAGTGCCATTGGCAGCGGCATGAAAGCTGTAAATTCTGCAATACACAAAGTGAACGACACGGCTGTTAAATATTTATTCGGCGGCGGTGATAGTGATTGGGGGAAACATAGAGACAAAGTCGCTGAAGCAAATGATAAACATGGAGAGTTTGCAAATGGCGGCTTTATGGAGTACGGGTGGCATTCCGGTTCAATGTATAATGATGGAAATCATTTGAATGATGGAGATGGTGTAACTTTTTATAATGATCCTTTAGATTCAGTAGACGCTCCTGCTAAACGACATGATCAAGAAATTTACAATTCAGAACAAAAAACAAATGATTATGATGCTTATAAAATTAGAATAGCTGCAGATGCAAAATTTCTTGGAAAGCACCTTTATGAATTCACGGCGGTATTAGTAACTTATAATAATAATGACAATAAATTGCGAGTAGTTCCTCCTTTAACAAAGGAAAATGTTCATGCAAAAGCTTATCAAACAATGGCTATAGTTGCATTTACCGGAAAAACAGCATGGAATATTGTAAGCGCACCATATTATTTCACCAAGAAAGAAGGTATATAATATGAAAATAAATATTTTAGTTGTAATTGTTGTTTCAATAGTATTTTCATCTATTTTATATTGTACTACATTAGATCATTTTTTACATAAACCTGATAGAATATTGAGTCTATCTTTAGAATCTGTATCAATAGATAAAGACAATGAATCTTTTTTATTTAGATCTAAAATTTATGATAAAAGTAGAATAATTAAATATAATAAAAATAAAGATAATTATAAAAAAATAGCAAATCATAATTACTCATATGGTAAAATATATTCAAAAAATAAAGAACGAATATATTACTTTTCAATTTTAGAAGACGGATCAAAAAGTAATATTAGTGTGATTGATAGAAATGGTGAAAAAGAAAGAATTTTGACAAATGAACCAACACGACATTGCACTGAATTAGTAGTATCGCCTGATGAGAAATATTTATATTATAACAAACCCATTAAGGAAACATCCCATTGTCAGGGATGGACTGATTTATATAGTATTAATATTGAAAATGGGCATGAGAATAAACTAACAAGTGATTCATTTTTTTCGGTAGGCGAATTGCAGATATCAAATGATGGAAAACATCTTTTTTTCTCTACCATGTCAGCTAATAAAGAAATTGACACCTATTCAACTATTAAATTTAATATAAGGGATGGTATGAATACTGAATTTTTACCAGAAACTTCAGGTTTGAGAAATAAAGAGCATTTAATAGTTGTTCCTAATTCAAATTATTTTTATGTTTGTTCGGATTTGTATATTAAGAAGGTGAATCAAAAAGGAGAATATTTAGAAACAATATATTCATTTAAAGAAAAAGAAAGAAAATGTTGCTATTCTATTTCTCCAAATAGTAAAATAATTATGTTTTATTATGTTGAAATTTACAGCTTAGAAACAAGAAATAAATGTGATACATTAATAAATAATTACTATTCAGAAAACACATGTTACGGCTTATTCGATTTTAATAAAATGCAGGAAGAGTTTGTTAAGGTTGATGCGTATAAGATATTAGAATTGTTCGAAGATGAGAAGCCAGTTGTTCAATAGTTTACTTTGTAGAAATGGGTATTAGACACAACCAAGCCAGCCCGCGTCACTGCGTAGCAGTCGCCTGCCTGTCGGCAGACAGGG
>CAYLTM010000302.1:248-2537 GCA_964386495.1 uncultured Leptospirales bacterium | reverse complement strand
AAATATAAAATATATATATATTGGAATGCTTATTTGAAAACATTATGTTTTGAATATATAAATATGGAAAGGAGAGTGCTTATGGGTGACATGAGTATGACAAAAAACCAAAAATTGATCCAATGGATTGAAGAAATGTCAATGCTTTGTAAACCGGATAGTGTTTACATCTGCGATGGTTCTCAGGAGGAATACGACAGGTTGTGTGAAGAAATGGTCAAGGCCGGTTCTTTTATACGACTAGATCCTTCGAAAAAACTAAACAGTTTTTGGGTAAAATCAGATCCTGCTGATACAGCAAGGGTTGAAGACAGAACATTTATATGTTCTAAAACTAAAGAAGATGCCGGTCCAACTAATAACTGGAAAGATCCTGAAGAAATGAAAACCATTATGAAAGGTCTTTATGACGGTTGTATGAAGGGTCGTATAATGTATATAATTCCTTTCAGCATGGGACCAATAGGGTCCCCGATTTCTCACATAGGTATGGAAATAACAGATTCTGCTTATGTTGTTGTAAACATGCGAATAATGACCCGTATGGGAATGAAAGTTTTGGAATCTCTTGGCGATAAGGGAGATTTTGTTAAATGTCTTCATTCCGTTGGCTATCCTTTAACCGATGGTAAAAAAGATGTAGCTTGGCCTTGCGACGCTAACAATAAATACATAACACATTTTCCGGAAGACAAAATGATATGGTCATATGGTAGCGGTTATGGCGGAAATGCATTATTAGGAAAGAAATGTTTCGCACTTAGAATTGCAACTTCTATGGCAAAAAGAGACGGCTGGCTTGCAGAACATATGCTTATTCTTGGTATTACACCACCAAATGGTGAAAAAAAATATATAGCGGCGGCATTTCCTTCGGCATGCGGTAAAACAAATCTTGCGATGCTTATTCCTACAATACCAGGCTGGAAAGTTGAATGTGTTGGTGATGACATTTGCTGGATGAAATTTGGTGATGATGGAAGATTATACGCGATCAACCCCGAAGCTGGTTTCTTCGGCGTTGCTCCGGGTACATCAATGAAATCTAATCCTAACGCTATGCTTTCGCTGAATAGTAATTCAATATTTACTAACACTGCCTATACTCCTGATGGCGACGTTTGGTGGGAAGAAATGACTGATACTCCTCCTGCTAAACTTACTGACTGGAAAGGTGAAGAATGGACACTCGGCTGTGGAAGAGTCGCTTCGAACCCTAACGCGAGATTCACTTCACCTGCCTCACAATGTCCTGTAATAGATTCTAATTGGGAAAATCCCAAAGGAGTGCCTATTTCAGCGATATTATTCGGCGGAAGAAGAGCAAGTGTTATTCCTCTAGTTCATGAAGCTTTTAGCTGGAACCATGGTGTATTTTTAGGATCCATAATGGGAAGTGAAACTACAGCTGCCGCTGCTGGTGCTGTAGGAAATCTTCGTCGAGATCCTTTTGCCATGCTGCCATTCTGCGGTTATCACATGGGAGATTATTTCAAACATTGGATAGAAATTGGAAAGAAAACGACCGCTGACAAACTACCGAAAATATATTATGTAAATTGGTTCAGGAAGACACCTGAAGGAAAGTGGCTATGGCCAGGTTTTGGTGAAAATAGTCGTGTATTGAAATGGATTATCGAAAGAGTCAACGGTAACGCAAAATCAGAAAAATCCGCGATTGGAAATATTCCAACTAAAGATGCTCTTGATGTTGAAGGAATGAATATTTCTGATGCATTTATGCAAGAATTGCTTAAAGTTGACATTAATGAATGGAAAAATGAAATTCCCGGAATAAAAACACATTACTCGAGTTTCGGCAGTCATTTGCCTGAAGAACTTAATCAGGAATTAGCGGATCTTGAAAAACGTCTAAATGCTTGAGCTTAGTGTAAAAAAGGAGCCGTAAGGCTCCTTTTTTTTGCATTATTTCATAAACGGGATAAGAAGGACTAATAAAATAGAAGCTGTTATACAGGTAATTAATCCAACAGTAATCCCGATCTTAAACCATTGTAAAAAGGACATATGTGTTTTATATCTTTTTTCCATCATTCCTAATGCTACTATATTCGCTGTTGAACCAATCGCAGTAATATTTCCGCCGAGACAAGCACCGAAAAGTAATGCCCACCAAAGAGGGGTTGAGTCAAGTTGTTTTACAATAGGTATGAAAGCCGCTACAAAAACTATGTTGTCAACAAAAGCTGAACCTATAGCAGTAATAAATAAAATTATTGGTGTTAGCACAACAGGATTATTTCCAAACGTTGATTGGAAATTTAAAGC
>CAYLTM010000302.1:0-238 GCA_964386495.1 uncultured Leptospirales bacterium | reverse complement strand
ATTCTGAAACTCCTGTGTATTCAAGAGATCCCGCAACGGAAAAAAGCATCATAAAAAAAAGCAGAGTCCACCATTCAACTTCCGACTCAATATAATGACGAGCACGGTTACGCATATAGATCATTAATACTCCAGAAATTGCGAGGGGCGCGACTATTAAAAGTGTGTTCTTACTTATTCCGAGAAGAAGTTCCAATTCATGATGCATTTACGATTTTTCCAAGCCTTATTTACAACG
>CAYLTM010000301.1:824-2597 GCA_964386495.1 uncultured Leptospirales bacterium | reverse complement strand
GGAGAAATAAATGTTTATCAAAATAATGGTATAATAATTGATTCTAATAGCAATTTGAATAGAGAAATTATTGGAGATAAATGCAAATGAAAAATATAACAATAATTATTTTACTTACGATAATATTTATGTTAATGTATAACATAAATATTAAATCAGAAAATATCCAAAAATCACCTTTTGACAATTGTGTATATTACGATGCAGTTGACGAATATTTGGATTTGAAATTTATTAAAACATTTGAAAAAGGTTTTGTTCCTGATGAGGATACTGCAATAAAAATTGCAAATATTATTATTGATAAATTTTACAGTCCGGCTGATACTAATGAACATCGAGTTCTCCAAGCAGTTTTGCATAAAGATATCTGGTATGTTAGTGGTACATTGAAAAAAGGATATTTAGGGGGTGTTCCTCAGGTTAAAATAAAAAAATCGAATGGAGAAATACTCGGAATTATACATTCTAGGTAATAATAAAGAAATCTCATTAATGGCAATTGTTACTAAAGTTTTGAAACGCTGAATATTCGTCTTGAACCATGTTTTATGGGATTATGTGTTTGTGTCAGTGGGTGTGTCTGTGAAATGAAATATGAATACACATGTGTAATGAAAGCACAACTTTTACAACCACGAACACAAGCACAACCACGAACACAAATAATCGTGGTTCAGACAATATAGGAAATAAAAAATAAAAGGGAAACAAATGAAAAAAGGAAAGATTTCTGGTTCAACTACGAATGGGTATGGTATATATTTTTGCGCGCAGGACACTAATAATTTTTATCGAGTGCTGGATAGCCATCGATCTTTTTCTCAAAACAATTCCGTCTTAAGTTGAATCCCTGCCTAGAATGCTGCTTTTATTTTTCTTGCTTTATTGATCATTATATATGATTATACCATTTCTTATCGTCCATATTGTTAAAGGATATAAAAATGAATATTGCTATGATCGCTCCATGCGGTGTAAACTGTGAACTGTGTTTGGGGTACCAGCGAGAAAAAAATAAATGTGTTGGCTGCAATAAAGATGGTAATAAACCTAATCATTGCAGGGTATGTAGTATAAAAGACTGTCCTGAAAAAAATGGTAACAATCAATTACTTTGTAATAATTGCACAAAATTTCCATGTAGGCGGATTAAGGATCTTGATAAACGTTATAAAACAAAATATGGAGAAAGTATAATTGAAAATTTCAGCTCAATAAGTGAAATTGGTTTAGATGAATTTGTCAGACTTGAAGCTATTAAATGGGCATGTCCTCAATGCGGGAAGTTATTATGTGTTCATAGAGAAAGTTGTTTGCATTGCGGTAATGTTAATGACAAATTTCCAAGGTAAAAAGGCAGCAATTATGAAAGGAATTATCTTTACATTTTCGATATTTGGATTAGCATTACTGGTACAAAATTGTTCAACGACAAAAGATTTTAAATTCAATCTTCCGGATGTCGCAAATTATAAAGATTATGAAGTTCAATATTTGAAATCCGCTGACGGTATAAAACTCGCGTATCGTGAAACCGGATCGGGAAAAAGTAAAACGGCATTTGTGTTTATACCGGGAAGTACAATGTATGGATACTATTATACACCGTTACTGACTGAGCTGGAAAAATATGACATGTTGCTTCGTGTCATAGATATTCGAGGTCATGGTGATTCTGAAGGCGACAGAGGAGATGTGCCTGATGAAAATTCTTTAATCAATGATTTGAATGATCATATAAAGGATATCAAATCTAAAAATCCGCAAATC
>CAYLTM010000301.1:321-814 GCA_964386495.1 uncultured Leptospirales bacterium | reverse complement strand
ATGAAAAACCCCGGATATGTTGATGTGAGTATTCTGAAATTTTTGTTCGGCGGTAATCACACTATGTATCAGTTTTATCATCCGAGCAGTGATGACCCGAAGCTGGTACGGGAATACAGCAATATTATGGCTAGAGCTTCAATGGTAGAAGATTTTGCAAAATTCAGAAAAAATCATACAACAAATACACTGTACATTATTGGTAAAGAAGATGAGCTTTTTGATTGGGAAAAATCTTTGCAGATATTTGATGATAAAAGTGTAAAATACATAGTTTTGGAAAATACTGGTCATTTGAATTTTAAATTTGACACTTTTCAGGAACTTGAAAAGATTATTATTTCATGGTGATTTTTTCACAAAAGTATAAAGCAAATTTGGTATTGAGGTTTTATGAGTATTAAAAGACATTCAACAAAAGCGATAAAAATAAAAGATCTGGTAATTGGAGGTAACGCGGATATCTCAGTTCAGACTATGACTAACCTGCCAT
>CAYLTM010000301.1:0-311 GCA_964386495.1 uncultured Leptospirales bacterium | reverse complement strand
ATAGGCTTGCTGCTGAAGGTGCGTCGCTGGTTAGGCTTGCAGTTTTAACAGTTAACGATGCTGATTATTTAAAAGACATTATTCGGAATGTTTCATTGCCACTTTGTGCGGATATTCATTTTGATTATAGAATTGCGTTAAAAGCTATAGAATATGGTATCGGCAAAATCAGGCTGAATCCCGGCAATATTGAGAATCCCGATAAAATTAAAGAGGTCGTTGCCGCCGCAAAACAGAATTCAATTCCTATTAGAATTGGCGTCAACGGCGGTTCAATAAATAGTAAAAAATATAAAGAGGTTACACCCGAA
>CAYLTM010000300.1:0-2734 GCA_964386495.1 uncultured Leptospirales bacterium | reverse complement strand
TCCGATAACGGTGTGGGCATAGACAGTGCTATTTTAAATAAAATTTTCGATCCTTTTTTCTCAACAAAAAAGAAATTAAAAGGAAGCGGTCTGGGATTGACAATGGTATATAAAATTATTGAACAGCATGGCGGTTTAACAAATGTGACATCATCAACATCAAGCGGTACGGTATTTGAAGTCTATCTTCCGGCGGCGCAATATGTTGTGCAGGAAACTGAACAGTCGGATGTTGATTTACAAGTTGATGGAGAGGGAACAATTCTTATAATTGATGATGAGGATATGATTATTGATACTGCTGTAAAAATGCTTACGATATGCGGATTCACTACAATATGTGCGAGAGACGGTGAAGAAGGAATAGCGATGTATAAAGAAAATATGAAGGATATATCTTTGGTGTTACTCGACATGTCCATGCCGAAACTTTCCGGATACGAAACTTTCTACGAAATAAGAAAAATCAACAATAATTCCAAAATTGTTATAATGTCCGGTTATGGTAATGATGATCGGGTTATTGAATGTCTGAATGACGGTGCCGACGGATTTCTGCAAAAACCATGGACACTTGATGAACTAATCACGAAAGTATCGAAGACTCTGGCGAACAATCCTAAGTAATAACTATCCAACGAATGGGCTAATTATCCGGTTATTTCGATTGCTGATGAGCCCGCACGTTTCGATACAAGCCTGCAGCCCACTCAACAAGCGGCTTATTCTATTAAATTCCACACAGCAGTCCGATTGCTCAGTAGTCGCAGGGCACTTCGGTACAATTGCTTCACAATCACTCGGCGACCAGCGAATGTATCGAAGCGTTGTCTAAGTTTCCTGTATTCAGGGTAAAAAATATGTTCGTTATTACGCGAAAACCGTTTGTGCGGTCATGAAGCTGGTATCAAATTCAACAATATCCCCCTTTCGTTTTAAAACAAAAAAACCGTTTTCTTCAGCTTTTTTTACGATATCCTCATTTATATGAAAACCAGCTATGCCTACATAAAGCTTGTAATCTTTATATATTGGAAACAGCTTTCTAAAATTCGGCACTTTTTTCGTTTTTATTTTTTCTATATCGTTTTCATGTGCTTTATACTTAACTTCTACAATTGCTACCGAATCGCCATTTGTTAGAAAAATATCGAATTCATCTCTAACACCGCCTCTTTCCTTAAACTGGTTTTTCGCGATATCGTCAAATTTGAGATTACCAACTTTCAAGGTATCACGTAATGTATTGAAAAAAAACTCCTCCGCGACATCCCCCTGATTGTTGGCTATATTACCAAGTAGTTTGCTCAACTTTTTAATTTCATTATCAGTTTGTATAAATTTTTCGTTAAGCAATTCTCTTTCTTTTCCAAATTTATCATCAGTTTTTCTAAACTGTTCATCAGTTTTTCTAAACTGCTCATCAGTTTGTTTTTGCCGTTCCGCTATCTCGCGAAACCATTCTTTTACTTCCGGGTCAAGCATAGTAAAACTCCTTTCAAGTATATTATTCAGGATGTCGATTTATACATTCTGTATCAATCGACATCGGAGTATCGAAGCCACCTGAGACATCTTCCATTTCCCACTTACTACTTTACACTTTATAAACTTTATGAACTTTATGAACTTTCCACTTTATAATCTGATTCGCCATTCGACAAAAACAGGTTTATCAAGAATTAATCCATTTTTTTCGAGAATTAATTTGTAGGTGGTCAAATCAATAGATTTTATTGATTCAATAATATAATTTTTCAAAAACGAATCTTTTTCTTTTTCCGATAATATTTTCAATGTTTCAAGGGAATCGTGTTTACCGGACGCAATAACATCCACCACAAATTTTTTCAACAGAATTTCCGTTTCCGCGTGATATCTTTCTTCTAAAAATTTATTGTCAACTTTTTTATAGTCCGACAGCGCTTGATAACCGCACATTCTATTATAGGGATCGCCATCGGATACTAGAGATTCAATAATTAAGAAAATATCAACCGGTGCTGAAACAAACCACAAAACCTTTCGTGAAAAAAAATAATCACCCTGAGCTAACGATCCTACAAGCCGCCCAGAAAATATGGAAATCAGCAACAATGTAGTTATGAAAAATATTTTAAAAATCAATAATTTCTTCATTGCACCTGTAAAAGCATTCATTATTCTTGACACAATTGTTCAATTGTTATTATAATCGTGCTGTTGGATTGTAATTCTTTAATAAATCGACAGCCTGTATTACATTAGCTGGTAATACGGATTGTAAATCAAGTCAATTTTTCGAGGAAACAATGAAATTTGAAACAGTAATCGGTTTGGAAGTCCATGCTCAGTTAAACACTAAAACAAAGATATTTTGTTCCTGCAAAACAGAGTTCGGTGCGGAACCGAACACACAGTGCTGCCCGGTTTGCATGGGTCTGCCTGGTTCACTGCCGGTGTTGAATAATTCAGTTTTACAGAAAGCGGTTCTTGCAGGACTTGCCGCAAACTGCTCGATTTCAAATTATTCCAAGTTCGACAGAAAAAACTATTTTTATCCCGATTTACCGAAAGCGTATCAGATATCACAATTTGACAAACCTATCTGTTTAAAAGGTTATATTGAAATTCCATCCGGTGATTCCACAAAAAAAGTCAGGCTTAACCGTATTCATATGGAAGAAGACGCTGGAAAAATTATTCACTCGGAACTGCCGTCGGTTAAAGAAAGTTATGTCGATTTAAATCGTGC
>CAYLTM010000299.1:0-2807 GCA_964386495.1 uncultured Leptospirales bacterium | reverse complement strand
GGAGGGGAGACTTCATTAAGGATGTATTTGTTGTAAGCACCGTATTTTTCAATAAACGGATGGATGGCTTCGCCTCTCGAACTGCCTAAATCAATAATTGCTGTACCCTTTTTTACAAAATTTTGACCAATGCCAAAAACACAATCCCGCATAACTTCATATTGCGGGATTGACCGTTCAAGCATATCATCAAAACAAGCGGTAACTTTTTCATCGAACGACCACTTCCCATTTACCAGAATGTCGTCTGCTGTTCCACTTCTTTCTTCTGTTGCGATACAGGCGTTGGTAATTTGCTCCATTTATATTCATCCTCATCGTCTACTCTCACGGCATAAATACCGTATTTATTAAACATCTTGCGGGTTTCGGCATTACTTTCAAGAGCCATTATATCCTTTGGGATGTTGTTTCCATAGATTGATAATAAAGCGATCTCTTTCCATTCATGGGCTTTCTTGAATCGGTGCTGTTTAGTCTTGAAAAACCATTTTTGCGGTAGCCATCCGGTTTGTGCTTTGATAAAATCAATGGTTCGTTTTTCGTAGCTGTCATCTCGGGCTGTAATTAAAATTACATTGTGTTCTTTTATCAAATTAACAAGCCAGAGCCGATACTTTTCTTTGCTTACATCATAGGTGTAGCTTTTAGAATCGTACACTTCGCGGAAATTCGACGAAAGTGTGCTGTTTAGATCAAGTAGTATTGTCATTTTATTCACCTCTATAATTTAGTAATTATTTTTTATGCTGTCAATTAATTTTTTTTAACTTCAAAATTTATTTCAATTATAAACATCTTCAAAGCACTCAAAGAATACTTCCATAGCTTTCTCGATCTTACTCATTGATGTTTTAATTGTTTCGGAGACTCCCCATGTTTTCAAATAGAATCTTGATTCCCTTGAAATTCCAATTCTGGAATTTATTAAATAGCTCATGGTCTCCGCTTCCTGCTCTTTAAATTCTCTCGACAAATCAGCATTTCCATTGTGCTTTAATAATCCATGTGAAATCTCATGAATAAGAGTCCCGATATTTTCTCTTTCTGATAGTATGGAGTTTAAAACAATATTGTTTTCAGTATCAATGTAACCGCCTTTTGAATAACTCATTTCTTGAAAGGAAACATTGAAGTTTAATTCCTCTGCAATTTTTATTAGACTCTCGATCTTAATATTTTCCACTTGGGTAGTCAGATTCTTTTCCGGCAGGGGATCTCCTTCTGTTTGAGCTAAGTCAAATACAGGAACAGCCATAAACCCATAAAGTGTGCTTTTCTCAGTTACTTCCTTTTTGCCCTGGACTTCAACTTCCTTCTTGACTTTTTTTAATTTCGGAGCAATTATCCAAATAGCCTTCTCCCCTCTTATTACCGATCTGTTGATAGCGTTCCATTGCCGGAATCCTTTAACATTGGTTGCTCCATGGCAGTATAGAATCACTCTGTTTAGCCATGAATAATCATGAAACAAATTGATACCGTCCAAAAACTTCTGGTATTCTGTTTCATCCATAGTCTTTACTTTTTCAAGCATATCATTAACCATTGAGATACAGTTTTTTGTTATTTCTTTATTTTCCATTATTCCCCCTACAACAAACTATTTTCTTTAAATGAATAATATGTTTCCCCGACAATTACATGATCCAAAACAGGGATGCCAAGAATCTCTCCAGCTTGAACGGTTCTTTTAGTCATACTCTTATCATTCATGCTTGGAAGATTTTCACCTGATGGATGGTTATGTGCTATAATTATCGAGACTATGTTTTTGGTAATAGCATTCCGGAAAATGTCTCTCGGATGAACCACCGTTTCATTAGCCGTTCCTAAAGAAATCAGATCAATGTATTGTATAACATTTGCATTGTTAAGACCCAACACATAGAAATGTTCCTGAAAATTTCCATTCTCCTCTGCGTCTAAAATGGATTTAATCACTCTATAAACATCTGCCGGAGAGGTTGTTTTAATCTTTTTTTCAGACATTAACATGAAGTCACCTCCCACTTTCCAGCTCCTGCTGTAAACTTGTAACTATCAGAATTTAATTTTACCAAATATTCGTTTTTTTTAATTCTTTCAACACTTGATATTTTTATTCCTGTTTTACCATAATTATCCAGCATCACTAAACTAATTTCATATTGTAGGGAAACAGGTATTTTTATCTGGTACATACTGCCTCCTTTTTATCAGCTGTAATTGTAATGGTTTTTTGTTTCCACTGAATTGCAGAGCTTGATATTCTTTTCTGATATCGAACATAATTGACACCTTCTTTGATATCATCAATGAACTCGAACCTACCCTCTTTTACTTTTTTAAGTGCTTTTGATTTTGTCATTATACTATCCTTTTATATTTAATTTAATATAAGACAATATAATCCGAAGCGGATTAAAGTCAACAAAAAAATAATCCGTTGTGGATTTTTTTTAAAAAATATTCTTGTAGAAGTAAATGAAGGTATATTTTTTCCGGTCTTCTGCGGTAAAATGGTTAGAATTGATCTTTAGAAATTCTCTGTAATACTTGACCGCCAGATATATTTCTGTAATTTTCCTGAATAATTTCATCGGATTCATTAATCCTTGCTAATCTTTTCAGCATACGACACTATCTTTTCGGCTGTCAGTTTTCGTTTACCGCTCATTATTTTATGAACCTGCCCCTGAGAAATTCCGAGCATTGATGCTAACTCGTCCTGCTTTTTGGACTCCATTATTTTTACAACTTCTACTCTTAAATCTTCCAAGGCATTATTATAGTTTTCAATCAATCTCTTCATTTCACTTATCTCT
>CAYLTM010000298.1:2056-2808 GCA_964386495.1 uncultured Leptospirales bacterium | reverse complement strand
CGAATATGTTTTCCAGCCAGTCATTTAATAGGTATATGTTTGTGAGCGGAAGTCCAATACAACTGATAGACAAAAGCGGATATGATGGTGAAGGTGGGAATACACAATCGACAACAAACGCTGTTATCGGTGGTGGTGATCCACCGCCGATAACAGCGGGTGGTAAAATTGCCGCTGATTTTTCAAACGGTGGAAATAAAAGTAGTGGCAATAGTAAAGGGAAAGATAATGACTATGCGAAATTGAATAATGCGTTTGCAGGTTCAGCGCCTGTGGCATATGTGTCGGTACCTGCGAGCGTTGCACCACAAAGTAATAGTTCACAACAGAACAATCCAGGAACCGGAACTCAAAATACAGCAAGTTCAAACAATCTTTCAGTTCCAAATTCTGCAACATATTTCGATGGTATTAAATCGGTCAATATTTCCCAACAAGGATGGATTGATGTTAGTTTTGTTGATGAAGATTATGGAGAAAAGAATTTAAATTATGCGATTACTAATCCAGACGAATATGCGGTGTTTGCAAAAAATAAGTATTATGAACACTTTGGAGAAGTTCTTAGTATTAATACTCTATCACTTACTTATGAAATACAGGTTCATGCATTGTTATACAAAGCTCATATAAATAGAGATACGGATCATAATAATACTTCAATAGCTAATTGTGGAATGGGCAATAATCCATTTGGCAATGATCATGACCGCAATAGACAACAGCCATCTGGTTACCATAGCCGTTCCAAA
>CAYLTM010000298.1:1267-2046 GCA_964386495.1 uncultured Leptospirales bacterium | reverse complement strand
TATAGCAACAGGTGTAATGAATAGAAAAAATATTTATCCTAATACAAGGTATTAATATGAAAAATATTATTGTATTATTATTAATAATCGTTAATATTTTGGGGTGCGATAAATATAACAAACCGGTTAAATGTGATCCCAGATTTCCAGATCCGTGGATGATAAATGGAATAGAGCATTTTACTGGGAAGAATATTATAAATGTAAAAAACGAAGATCTTCTGCAATTTAAAGAATTGCTTTTGGGCGAAGATATAAAAAATATAAAAGGAATAGAACTATTTTCGAATTTAGAGAATCTTGAATTACAAAGAACACAAATTAACAATTTAAATGACATTAAGAATTTAAATAATTTAAAATATTTAAATATATGGGGAACAAATATTACAGATATATCTCCTATTCATAATTTAAACAATTTAGAGAGACTTGTTTTAGATACGACAAAAATTACAAGTCTTGAGCCTATACGAAATTTAAAGAAAATTAGAGTAGTGTATATTAGCAATTTCTTGAAGTATAGTAAAATTGATGATTTTTCATCATTATCTGGTTTAGAAAATATTGAAAAAATTGACATAAAAGTAAAAAAAATATCTGTAATGCCCGATTTTTCTAATTTAAATAAATTAAAATATTTACATATCTCATGTAAAAATAAACTCGATAGTTCACCAATTTCAAAAGCAAAAAATATTGAAACTCTAATGATTGGAATAAATTTGTATAATTTTCCTGAAAAATTCACTGGAGAACCATGTGTCAAGTGACCGCCA
>CAYLTM010000298.1:0-1257 GCA_964386495.1 uncultured Leptospirales bacterium | reverse complement strand
ATACTGGCTAAAAGATATGGAGAAATTAAAAAAAATAACTATTCGTGAAGAACTAGTTGAAAAAAATAAAACTCTATTTTCGGAATTAAGAACAAAAGGTGTCGAAGTAATAGTAATAAAGAAAATGTAAAGAATAGTTTATGATTATTTACAAATGAATAAAGTATTATGTTTTATTGTTGAAATCGTATGAGACTTAAAACCAGAATTGGTAGCCAGAACAGATTGATTTTTTATTCTAGTTCGCTTAACCGCTTACTGTACTCAGTCGGTTAAGAGTTAGACTCATAACAACAAAAGGATCCCGCTGATGCGCCGAATGGATTGTTCGCTACAACTGGAAACCACCCTTGCCGTTTTTCTTTGTAATACTTTCTTTTTGTGGCTCCAAAAAGAAAGTATGAAGGAATATGAATGCCCATAGGGAACAATTATTGACAAAATCAGTTTTTTTATGAATGATTATGAAAAAACTGATTTTTTGATGTTCCCAAATTTTTGTGGCTGAAAAAGAAAGTATGAAGTTGTATATTGTATACGAAATTTCCAGATAGTTCCGGTGCATTGGATCGTTATTCAGGAACTTCCTGAAACTTTTGATACAGAATATAAATGGCTTATGGAATTTTCTGTCGGTGAGAAGAGAAAGAAATTTTTGAAGAAATTGCTGACAAATTTGCAAGGCGACGAAAACAATGATCTAGTAAAGTTTGCAATGCCGTTATATACGGATGAGATTGTTGAGATTATGAAAAATGAGGGTATTACAATGACAATGGTTGAAAAAAATATATTTAAATGGGCTGATCAACTTGGAATTTTAGAAAAAGCTAAGAATGATGGTATAGAGAATACCAAACTGGAAACAGCAAAAAAGATGATTGATGAAGGTATGGATAACAAACTAATTTCAAAAATTACGGGTCTTTCTGTTGATGAAATAAAAAATGTTGTTAAGAAATAGAGAACATTGTCTGAACCTTGATTTATATGATTTTCTTGATTAGCTTGATTTCGTTTTGACTAGTATCAACAAAAGGATGTGTGTTAGGAGAAGTAGTCTGCCAGCCCGCGTCACTGCGTAGCAGTCGGGCTGGGTAAAGGCAATCGGTACACCGACTGCCGCAGACAAAGATTAGACTAGTAACAACAAAAGGATGCCGCTGATGCGCCGAATGGACTATTCACTACAACTGGAAACAGATTCAAGCTGCCTTTTCTTTGATACTTTAGGGCATTTCATTAGTATGATAATTA
>CAYLTM010000297.1:249-2811 GCA_964386495.1 uncultured Leptospirales bacterium | reverse complement strand
TCCAACATATGGCCGGTTCTCAAAGTGCGGAAGATTCGCTATTTCACTTACAAATCTGCTTACTTTTGTCAGATATTTCATTTTAGTACTAGCACTGCAGTCATAACCCATTTTTAAAGAAATATTTGGAATTATGGAGCATATATCCGCATTGCCGCATCTTTCACCATAACCGTTGATTGTTCCCTGTATTGATACCGCGCCGGCTGAAACAGCAAGCAGCGAATTTGCCGCAGCTGTGCCGGAATCATTATGGCAGTGAATTCCCAATTGTATCGCAGAGTACAAGCATATCGGCACCGGCTTTTTCTCCAGTGGAAAGAACTTTCAGCGCGTAATCAGGATTCGCGTTATACCCGTCGAAAAAATGTTCCGCGTCCAAAAATACCATGAAGCCTTTATCCTTTAAATAGGAAATTGTGTCCTCTATAAGTTTGAGATTATCATCGAGTGAAATATTAAGGGCTGTTTTAACATGGAAATCCCATGTTTTCGCGAATATTGTTAATATATCAGCCTTACTATTGACAAGTGCCTGAATTAATGGATCATCATCAGGTTTGACATTATGACGTTTTGTAGAACTGAACGCCGCGATTTTTGAATGAGTGATGTTATGCTTTCGGATTTCTTCGAAGAATAGAGTATCTTTAGGATTGGCTCCCGGCCAACCTCCTTCGATAAAATCTACTTTAAGTTTATCAAGTTCCTGTGCGATTCTTATTTTATCCTGAAGCGAAAATGTTATTCCGACCGTTTGAGCACCGTCTCTTAATGTTGTGTCGTAAATTGTTATCTGTTTTTTATTTTCCATATGATACCTGTATTAATAATTATCGTTTAGAAATTTTATAATTCAAAGCCTAGTATCGTTTTTATTTTAAAGAAAACAAACGCACTTTTTGATGAATCGATCATATTGTTCAACTTTGTGTCGGCTCCTTTTGGTCTTAATGCTATTTCCATAGTTTTTTTTACAAACGGCGGATCACATTTTGAGCATTGATCCGATTTATCCCCTGCGGGTTTTTTCTTTATCTCAACATAACAGACATCATGATCCTTGCATGCCTGGTCGAGTTCATCTATAACTGATAAATCAGTTTTGTCATGACCTTTCCCGCACCAGTTACCGTATGCAACCTGCTTATAGGAGTCAGCCCATCTCATAGATGCTTTGTATACGGATTTAGAACGTATTTTATCCAATGATTTATTTTTTTTCGATAGTTTTTTTATTTCTGAATAAATGCTGTCAATATTGTCAAGTTTTTTAGAATCAAAACATTGAGACGGATTTTTCATACAGTCATTAAGTACTCCATCAAGATCGCCCAATTTATTATTAAGAATTGATTCTATTCCCTTCAATAGCTGTCCCTGACCGAATACCGATATTGAAAATAATGTGATTATCATTATTACTGTAGTTAATATTTTTTTCATTATTTTTCTCCAGATAATTTATTGCTTAACCGGCTGTTCGATATTTTCAATGATTGGAGTTTCAACAGGACTTTGTTGTTCTTCTTCATTATTTTGATTTGTCTCATCATTGGCGTCAATGCCCACAAGACGTTTTTCGGATTCTTGAGTTTTGTTCATTGCTTCAACTATATCAGGATTGTCCTGAAATTGAAGAATCTTTAGAATTAATTCGGAATTAACTCTAAGCGCGGAAAGATAATTTTGTTTTAAATCTCCTACCTCGTCTGGAGGATTCAATGTAAGATCTTTACCTGGATATTTTTTTCGGAGTTTTTCAGCCATTTCCGCCTGTTTGTTTGTCATGTCGGCATAAGTTTCCATAGCTTTTACAAAATCTTCCGCTTTTTCGGATTTTTCCAGATCGGTATTATACCTGTCCATTATTTCGACAGCATAGGTATAGTATTCTTTAGCCTCATTAATCATTTCACTTCGTTTACTACAGGATGTTAAAAAAACAGCAAATAAAAACATTGTTAATAATAATTTTTTTCTCATATTTTTCTCCAAATTATTAGACAAGATAGCTTTCTGTTTAAAGATAATGCAAATTCATTCAGACTGTCGGTTGCAAATGAAAAATTTCCGCATTATATAATTTTTATTGACATAAAAAGCTGTCTAATGACATAAAAATAAATACTATGATATAAATTCAAGAAATATTTTATCTCGAATAAAATTATACTATCTGTATACAGACGATTCAGCATATTTCGGCTGTCGATTTAACTTCTACAGCCTGATCGGGTACAGGGTGTATTAATCGATATCCAGATTATAGGGTTCAGGAATCAATGAAAACAAAAGAAAGATTATATGAACGTATTGTAAAGGATATTGAAAAAAAAATAATTCTCGGCGAATATAAGACCGGTGAAAGACTACCTACTGAACGTGTTCTTACAGAGAATTATAAAGTAAACCGGTCTACAATAAGAGAGGCGTTGAAACGTCTTGAGACAATGGGTTTTATCGTTATAAGACACGGAAGCGGTCTGTATGTTCAGAATTTTCTTGAGAGTGCTAATATAGAAATAATTTATTCTATAATTGATAATAATTCCCCTATAA
>CAYLTM010000297.1:0-239 GCA_964386495.1 uncultured Leptospirales bacterium | reverse complement strand
ATATTCTTTTTCAGCTTCTCGAAATCAGAAAAATTATTGTGCCGAAAATGGCGGCGTTTTGCGCACAAAGAAGATCCGATGAGGATGTGCAAAATCTTGAAACTTTAGTCTTTTCAGAAGATTTACAGATAGGCGAAAAAGATGCTCGTATACACCGGTTGATCGCAAAGGGTGCGAATAACTATGTTTATCTGCTTCTGTTAAATTTTCTAAATAAAATTATTATTGGATATGGCACC
>CAYLTM010000296.1:1973-2817 GCA_964386495.1 uncultured Leptospirales bacterium | reverse complement strand
AAGGTCATATTCTGCAAATCTTTGTTTTTTTTCGAAGGTAAATTTTTGGGGATTATTGATCTGATTTATGACTTCACGAATAGGGACCGGCTTGAGAAGAAGATTCCTACTACCTATGAAATATTCAAAAACATATACTCACAAGCGCCAATCGGTATAGAAATATTTAATTCAGATGGAAACCTTGTTAGCGTTAACAATGCTTGTTTGGAAATATTCGGCATAGAAAATGAAGATACCGTATATGGATTTAAGCTCTTCGACGACCCCAATATCTCTATGACAAACAAAGAACGTCTGAAAAACGGGGAAATGATCAATTATACTACCAGTTTTTCATTCGATACCGTTAAATCCATGAATTTGTATGATACGAAAAATACAGGAAACATACAAATAGAGGTTATCATCAAACCCCTTAACGACAGCAATAAGGGAATTGATGGTTATCTTGTTATGATTCAAAATATTACTGAAAAAAAAAGAATTCAAGACGAGCTGATATACTTGAGCTTCCATGACAAAATGACTGGACTATATAATAAAGCTTATTTTGAACAAGAACTAGATCGCATGGGAAGATGCCGGAAATGCCAGGCTGGATTGATTATTTGCGATGTAGAAAATTTAAAACTGGTCAATGATACATTTGGACACAACATTGGAGATGAATTAATAATATCCGCGGCGGAAATCATTCGCAAATCCTTCAGAGATGGCGACATCGTTGCCAGAATCGGCGGAGATGAGTTTGCCGCGATAATGCCGGACTCTACAGAAGCGGCTTTAAAAAACGCGGTCGGACGTATTAAAAGCAATATAGAAAAATACACAGGGAAATTCA
>CAYLTM010000296.1:230-1963 GCA_964386495.1 uncultured Leptospirales bacterium | reverse complement strand
GTTAAGGATCTGTTTGTTCTTGCTGACCAGGATATGTATAAAAATAAAGCTATCACTAAGAAATTGACTTCAAAGTAATATATAATCTATAACAGTGAAAACAAATTATTATTCTTTATTATGGTTTGTATTTCTATCATATATATCAATAAACTTATAAATTTCCCATAAAGAATAAAATAGAGTAAGAAGAATAGGTCCCACTAAAACGCCCGGAAGTCCGAAAGTACTCAAACTTCCAAGAAGAAGAAAGAAAAATATTATAGGTGGAAAATTTAAAGTTTTTCCAAAAACCGCCGGTTTTAAAATATTTTCCAGAATCAAGTACCATGAAACACACCAGATTGAAATAAATAAAGCCGTGTATGTTTTACCGATTACTAATAGATAGAGAGCCGCTGGAACCCAAACCACAGCTGTTCCAATAACCGGTATTAGCGAGAATATCGCGGCTACCGTACCAGCAATTAACCACATTCCAATACCGGAAACCGCAAAACCAATTGCAACCATAATACCCTGTGACAGCATAATTAAAAAATTTCCGGCAACAAGCAGTTTAACAACTTTTTTTAATTTGTCAATTATTTCGTTTTCAACATCTTCTGGAAAAGGTAAAAACGACGCGACAAGACTTTTAAACTTATATGCCTCCTGGAAAAGAAAAGACAAAAACAATATCATAAAGAAAAAATTAACAAGAAAAGTCAGCGAAAATCCAATGAATTGGGAAAGACCAGAAAAAACCGTCATAGAGGAACTTTTAAGATAATCGAAAATAACTTTAAGAACGTCACTCTGCTCGATTCCAAACAATAGCATAACTTTTTTAGCATATATATTTTCTGAAAAAAACTTTGACATTAATTCTTTAGTCATATTGTGAGATATGAAATCATAAAACTCAATTGTTTGAGTAGATAAAGCGACCAACAAAAAAAATAAAGGAACAATAACCGCTACAACCAACGCCATTAACAAAATAATCGTGGTTAATGTACGCTTTTTAATTTTCGACGACAAAAAAGTGTGCAGCGGACTAAATGCTATATAGAAAATCAATGCGAAAAGAAAAGGCCACAAATATGCCTTGAAAATATACATTATTGAAACAAATAATGCTAAAAACAGTAAAATGAAAATAACTTTCAGCTTATTATTATTTTTTATTATCGAATATGAATGGTGATTATTTTCCATATAATTTCCTTAATATAATATTAATAAAGTGGTTGTACTCATTGATGATAGCCTCCACCCGCCACTGGCGGGTGGAAAGCGATAATAACTATGGAAACCATTTTATGATTAGTATATATTATCATTTTTTTATAATTATTACAATCTTTAAAAATTATTTTAATTTTTTAGAGGTTCTATTAATGATGTTTCAAAATAAAGAATATTTTTGCAACAAATAATTTATTTTTAGATGATTAATTCACTAGTAGAGAATTAATTTTCGGGTCTGGATCAATTTATTTAACATGCCCCCAAACCCCCAATGGGGGTAAAAAAGAGTATAGACACAACAAAAGAGACTAATCTCTTATTGAGTCAATATAATAATTGACAAAACAACTTCAAAGAAATAAAATAATAACAATAACTAGTGGTTAAACAATTTCTGGAGTCCGGCATGAGAAAATAGCTAAGCACAAGCATATATACTTTTCGGGATATAATCAAATAAAAATTGCATGTACGTGGATAAAACTGAAGAAATTTTTCAG
>CAYLTM010000296.1:0-220 GCA_964386495.1 uncultured Leptospirales bacterium | reverse complement strand
TTCTGTCGCGTCCTCGACGCTTTGGAAAATCGCTGACGCTGTCCACGCTTGAATCGGTATTTCTTGGAGAAAAGGAACTTTTCAAAGGACTATATATTTACGATAAAGATTACGACTGGAAAAAATACCCCATAATACGGCTGGCATTAAATAAAATGGGCAGCAGCAGTGCGAGAAGCTTGAGCTGACATCGGGAACATTTTCGAGCTATGAAATAGAC
>CAYLTM010000295.1:0-2854 GCA_964386495.1 uncultured Leptospirales bacterium | reverse complement strand
ATTAAATCTCTTTACAAAAATAATTATTTCTAATCTTTTGTTTTAAGGTTAAAAATACGGTAATACTTTATGAAAAAACTTTTTGAACAATATTTTTTGTCTAAATATTATAATAGCCAGTATCTAATACAATTAAAAGCGAAGTCGCTGGCATATTATTGTTTGGTTTTTATTATTATTGTTAGTCTTCTTGGTTCGGTTATAATAATGGGGGGGATGCTAACATATACAACAGTTTTTGTTATCGGAGGGGCAATAGTTGGTGCTTTACTTTGTCTTGCTGTACTAAAAGCCGGATATTATTATGCTGCAGCTAATACAATTTCTATTTTCGGAGCATTAGTTGTTACTGTTGGATTATTAACCAAAATACCCATACAACAGCATAATCTTTTCTTCACATATGTGTTTTTAATGAATTGGTCAATTGTAATGGCTGCAGCTTTTTGCAAAAACTATATTACAACTTTATTTTTAATAATATTCACTATATCAAATATAGTTTATTACAAATATACTTACACTTACTATTTACCATTAATGGCAGAAATTATGAAAGTGAGTTTGATAATGGCTATAGCGTCTTTCTTTCTCATTTATGCAATGTCTATAATTCTTGCATCTCATGGAAATAAATCCCTAGCTAAATCGGAATATGAAGCTGAAATGAATAACCGCCAATTAGAAAAAATTAATAAAATTTTGTCTTCTGTTAAGGAAGTTTCGGAAGAATTATACGAAAAGTCCGAGCAAATTAATAGAATATCTGAAGTTTTAAATGAAGGAGCCAATTCTGAATTAAGAAGTATCGATGACATTTCTTCTTCAATTGAACAACTTGCTTTATCGACTTCACAAAATGCTGAAAAATCCCGACAGGCAAAATCTATATCACAGTCTAATGCCGACAAAGCGGATGATCTCTCAAACGCTGTTGCATCAACCCTTGAAGCGATAAAAGAAGTGGTACAAAAAATTAGCATCATTGAGGATATTGCATTTCAAACAAATATGCTTTCTTTAAATGCATCCATAGAGGCGGCAAGAGCTGGACAGGCTGGTAATGGCTTTACAGTGGTTGCCGGTGAAGTAAAAAAACTCTCAGAAAAAAGCCAGATAGCTGCTCAATCTATAAATTTAATTTCCAAAAAAAGTATCAGCACCGCTGAAAACTCATCTAACCTTATAAACATTATAATAGAAAAAATATTAGAGTCGGCAAATATTATGCAGGAAATATCAATTGGAGCGGACGAGCAAAACTTCAACATTGACCAGGTTAATTCGAGCATGGCTATGGTTAGCACCGTAAGCAGAAAAAATACTCAAACAGCCGAAGAACTTGGCAGCTACTCTGAACAACTTACCGGACTTGCGTCAGACTTAAATAATCTTATTGCTACAATAAAAGACAAATAATAATGTTACTGGAAAATAATCGGCCTCAGACTGTTGATACGCACCGTCGTGCGTATCAACAGTCTGAAACTTGATTCGCATGATTTTAGGATTAGCCTGATTAAGAAATTCTCTCAATCATTTAAATTTGCTCTGACACCTTTCTTTTGCGAAAAGTCCTCTCGATGTCTACAGAGCACGCAACAGTAAATATTTTTTTCCGTGAATATTCCGATAAATTATGCAATAATTGTAAGCGTCTTGTAAACCCCACATTGACATAACGATTATACTGAGCCATAGAAAAAAATAAAGGTGAAAATCTATGGCAAGGAAAAAGATCAGTGAGGAAATAATTCGTGAGCATCTGAAATTAAGTACTGCTGAGGAAATCGTAATAAGCGATTATTTGAAGGAGAACGGAATTAGTCAATCGACCTACTACAAATAGCGGAAAAAATATGGGGATAGGAAAACACCTAATTTTGTTGAAGTGAAGTATCCAAATGGTAAAACAGATACGATAGCGAGATACGAATTGAAATCGGGTTATTGATAACAACCTTGTCGAAAAAACTGGCTTTTTACCGGATCTCCTGATGGTGCTCATGCCAGCACATTCTTTTACTCGCAATTATCGAAACTACCAATATTAATGGTCTTGATAGGGGCTGTTCAATATAAGGGGTTTTGAAGGAAAAGAAAGTGATTATTTTTCTTCTAAGTATTAAACATATAATAAAATAATAATTTTTTGCATATTAAGATGAAATATTTGTTGACGAATAATAATGATTACTATATAATAATCATATGACAAATAGAAATAATAACTCATTTATAGAGACTTTCAAAAAGATATGTGCACAAAAAGGTCTTAAGATAACGCCTCAGAGAATTGCAATCTACGAAGAGTTATTGGAGGCCAAGGATCATCCTTCAGCAGATATGTTATATAAACGTGTAAGAAAAACATATCCAAATATTTCTTTCGATACTGTTTATCGGACATTGATTTCGCTCGTATCGCTTGGACTTGCCAAGCTTGTAAAGAGCTACGATGCAAAGAAGCGTTTTGAGCCCAATATTCAAGATCATCATCACTGTATTTGTATAAAATGCCAGAAGATAATCGATTTTTACAACGAAGAATATGATTCGATACAGATACCCAAAACACTCAGTATGCAATTCCAGGTAATGAATAAGAGGGTTGTGTTAGAAGGTATATGTTCAGAGTGTAAGGGCAAATAATTTTTTCGCATAGTGCACGATAATCATTACTATATAGTAGTTATTATATATTGAAGGAGGTGTTTAAATGAAAAAGAAAGAGTGATTAGCATTATATTGTAAGTAATAAAATTAATATTAACAAAAAGGAGTAATTTATTATGTCAAACGAAAAATACACGTCAATTGTAAAACTAGATTTCCAGTACGCACATAGGTTTAT
>CAYLTM010000294.1:2450-2886 GCA_964386495.1 uncultured Leptospirales bacterium | reverse complement strand
AAGGGAGAGGGGAGTAAAAAAGACAAAAACTATTCACCACAAAACCCTCTCCCATCATAACTCTTTCAAATGATGGGAGAGGGTGCGACGGAGTCGGGGTGAGGGCAGAGCGTGACACAGTAAGTCTACTTCCCTTCGACGATCTTAATCTCCTCGTCAGACAAACCATACAGCTTGTAAACAAGGGAGTCAATCTGCTCATCCAGCATCGAAATCTTCTGCTCATAAACAGCTTTGTCCGCCTCACTTTTCATGGACTGATAATCTTTCTGTGTTTTCAGCATCTGGTCAACGATGCCCTCACCCCCAACCCCTCTCCCATTTTGAAAATCGGATAAGGGAGAGGGCTTCTTAGCAAAGGGTCTTTTTTATACAAAACCTTCTCCCTCATCAATATATCAAATGGGATTTAGGCAGGAGGTAGAGCGGATGAGGG
>CAYLTM010000294.1:0-2370 GCA_964386495.1 uncultured Leptospirales bacterium | reverse complement strand
CTGATAATCTTTCTGTGTTTTAAGCATCTGGTCAACGAGTGAGACAAGATTGTCGTGTATATGATTATCAAATTTTATAGGAATCTGATTAAGACTTTCTATAGTTACCTGTGGAAAAGTTGTTTTAAAATCACAAAACATAATACGCCAAAAATATTCGTTCATTTTAGAATTTATTATTGCAAGTATATATTTATGATCACTATAATTTTCTGTTCTAACTGTAAAGATATTTCCTGTAACTGCAATAATTTCTTCAATGAAAGTTGCTTGTGGTTTAACTCCAATTTGTCTAATAACGATTTTATAATTTGCTTTATGAACTGCTTCATCCCAACAACCACCTGATGTTTTTGGTCTTTCAAATAAAACATATTCTGAGGGAGCATTTGAATAATATCTAAAAACATCAGCACCTGCAATAATTGAAATGTATTTATCTGAAATCTTTTCCGTTGAAAAATATTTTTCTTTATCTCCAGTTATTAATCCTCTATTTAAAATTGCAACATCATTAAGACGTTTAGAGTTATTTGTAATTTTTTTCAATATTGAAATATTATCTTTGTTTATTAATACATTCCAAATATATCCTGATAAATTATAAAAATCTTTTTGAAGTGAGATATTCGAATTATTTAATATATTATCTGAATAATTTTTGCTTAACTCAGTTGTAGTAATTATTTCATTATCTTGAATATTTAACCCTTGAAAATCATTCTGCAAAATAATTACTGCTGTAAATACTTCGGCATTAAATATTTTTTCGTTACAAACTGATATTTTTTTAATACAACATTTTTCCAATATCCATTTGCGCAATTTTTCAACGTAAACATTATTTAGTAAAGATGCGGGTATTATTACACCTAATAAACCATTATTCCTTTTTTGAATTAAAATACCTTTCTGAATGAATAAATGAAATAAATCAATTTTGAAGTCAACAGCAACGTAATTATTTTTAATATAAGATAAAATATTTGAAGAAGTATTGTTTGGTTGGATCATACGATACGGCGGGTTGCCTATTACGCAATCAAAACCTCCACCCTCCGTCTTGGGTTTACTCCCTCCACCCGCTGCGTTTTCCACGCTGCTATTACTCCCTTCTCCCTCTGGGAGAAGGGCTGGGGTTGAGGGCATAAAAATCTTCGGAAATTCTCTCTCCCAGTCGAAGGGCTTGATCTCCTTCATTTCCTCAATGTCGTAATCTAACCTGCCTTCGAAGTAGTCCGTACCGATAAGGCTGTTCCCGCACTTGATGTTGGCTGACATATCCGGAAGTACGTGACCCTTAACAAAGAAAAGATCGCGCTCGCCCTTGTCGAAACCGTCGTCGAGCATTTTCAGGTAAAGACTCATGATCGCTACTTCGGTGGCTTCCTTGTCAATGTCCACGCCGAAAATATTGTTCCGCAGAATGTCCGCGCGTTTTTCAAGGGTAACAGTAAGTTCACCAAGTTTGGAAATGTAAAAATCAGCTTTGTATTTATTTCGTTCCGGGGCGGAAGCCGACGAATAAAAGTTTTTGTGATAATCAAGCAGATAAGAATACGCGCCCAAAAGGAAACTGCCCGACCCACAAGCGGGATCGACAATTTTAATATTAGCAATTTCAGTCGGTGTAAGCCCCTCAATTTTTTTACCAACAGTATTCTTCACAATATATTCGACAATGTATTCGGGGGTATAATAAACACCGCCGGCTTTACGCACTTCAATTTTCTCTTCAACCTTCGCCTGATGGTTCGCGGTAAGCCGGATTTTGCTGCCGAGAAATTTTTCATAAATGCGGCCGAGAATCTCCGGTTCAATGACATCAAACTGAAACGGCGACACGGGAAACGACATATTACGAATAATGTCCTTCAGCGTTTTGTCGTCGATATCGATGGTTTCGGAAAAATGTTTTTTGAAAAGCAGCCCGTTGTAAGTTTTATCGAGCGAATTAAAAAGGGGGATTAAGGGGAAGATCCCATTTTTCTTCATAGTCGGTATAACGCATGCAGTGGGTTTTCAGAAGTTCTCTGTCGGGGTTGTCCATCAGCGGAGCCTTAATGACATTGAAAACGCGGAACTCCTCGAAGTCGGTGAGAATCACTATCGGCGCTTTACCGTTGGAGGAGTAGGCGTATCTCTTCGTCTGATAAATAGAGAGTTTATGTTTTTCCAGAAAGATGCTCGCTTCCTTGGCTTCGATGTAAAACTTCAGCTTGCCATTAATTTTGAAAGCGTAATCAACCTTTTTTGTGCCGCCTTCTTCGGATTTATCGCGTTGGGAATATTCGCGTGCGACTTCGTAGTGGCTTTGGACTTGACCCGATAATGTAGACATGAAGTTAAGCCGAAAATATAATATATGGA
>CAYLTM010000293.1:2561-2985 GCA_964386495.1 uncultured Leptospirales bacterium | reverse complement strand
TTAAAGGTGTCAGAGACAAATTATTGGAAAAAGGATCAATAGATGAAATGAAGAATGATGAAAAATTGACACCAAAATCATAAATCTTGACAAAAGTAATCGCCTAACTGCTATCTGTACTTAGCCGTAAATCGATGGTGCTCAGTAACCAGTTAAGCGTAATATCCATAATAAAAAAATGATGACGCATCATGAAACGTATACACAGATCGCTAGAATTAAAGGTATTATTTGATGAAAAAGTATATTATATTTTTATTACTAATCAGTTTTATATCCTGTGCGGTAACAAGACCATTGGTCTTAATGCCCAGATCTACAATAAGAGGGTATCTACTGCAAAAAACACCGATAGGAACTGACTCTATCAGTGTAAAAAATTCATTTATGAGTGATAAGAATAATATGGTTATCGGTGGCAACA
>CAYLTM010000293.1:1738-2551 GCA_964386495.1 uncultured Leptospirales bacterium | reverse complement strand
ATGATAATAAAAAATTAGAATATTTGATTGTTGAAGAAGATGTTGATGCACTATAAGTACAACTCGCAACAGTTAGATGACACTGGTTTGATGTACTTCAAAGCCCGCTTCCCCGCTCCTCTGCATCCGTGCAGCCGCGGCACTAGCACATCCTGTGCAATGTATGACCCGGCTGTTGGACGATTCATTACGGCTGAGCCGACGATTCCGAATATGTTTTCCAGTCAGTCGTTTAACAGATACATGTTTGTGAGCGGAAGTCCGGTGAATTTTATGGACGAAGGAGGGTATGAACCGGAAACTGGGCATGCCGAATCAACAACAAACAGTGTTGCTAAAGGCGGGGTTTATTCTGGAGGTGGTGGGTCGTATGGTGGGCATGTAGCTTTCGGTAGCTGGGAAAGTGATACCGGTGGTACGAGTGCTTCAAAACCTTCAAGTTCATCGGCAGGGAGTAAAGAACCATCTGGGTCGAGCAGTGAGTCAACTGGTAATAGTGGTGCTGGCGGCGGAAGGACTATACAGGTAGACTTTTCATCCGGCGGTGGTGGTGGAATGAATAGTGGCGGTAAAAAGACTTCAACGGCAACATCCGCAACTGAATCAAAATCTGGAACGAAAGATGTTCGAAACGGAAGTGTAAATAATTCTGTTGGAAGTAGTGGTTATCAAAACGAGCAATTTTTTGCATTGGTAGGTGGGGTCATTTCTACTGGTGGACCTCCAGTTTATGAAGCATTTAATTTTCCTTATAAACAATATGCTCCTTATGTTGGGGCTGCTGGAACTACCTTTTTTTCTGGAGTAGCTATA
>CAYLTM010000293.1:0-1728 GCA_964386495.1 uncultured Leptospirales bacterium | reverse complement strand
AACACAATGATATAGAAACACATCGTTTTGTTTTTAATACTACCGTAAATATAACATTAGGTGCGATTAGTATAATACCAATTTTAGGATTTGCAACCATACCAGCATCAATATATATGTATAAATATGGTGATGATGTTTATAGCAAATATTGCAATAACGAGATTAAAGTAGGAACGTATAAAAAAGCAATCGATAGAAGATATGAAAGACATCTTGAAGAGAGCTATTTGGGATCATGGGGTTGGTAAAATGATGAAATTCTATGATTATATATTTTATATGATTTACTCAATTGGAAAGTTTTATGATCTGTTTTACGGTGCTAAATATAGGTATAAGTATAGTATGATATTTGCCATATGGGTTTTAATAATTTTAGAGGCTTTTTTTATAATAAATATTACCAAGGAGATTGAACTAAATTTAATTCTAAATAATATTCTTTTGAAACGATTCAATTATAACATTTATTATATAGCAATAATATTGCTATTTTTCAATGTAATATATTTATTCCGAAATAAAAATTATATTTCAATAATAAGTAGATATGAAGAAAAATATATAAATGAATCTTTTATAGAAAAAGTAATTATTAATTTACTAATGATTATAATTATTATTATTTATTTTTACTTTATGGTAAAATGGAAGTTTTATATCTCTGAAAGATTTAATATGATTATTAAATAATATATACTACAAGAATATTTACTTGTATTTGTTTAAGGTGAGGATAGTATTTTTGGAACAAAATAAAAAGCGGGGATTCTATTGATTCGCAGTTATGAAATATTTTTACTTGAAATATTTGTTTCACTCTTCGCCAGCCCGCGTCACTGCGAAGCAGTCGGGCTGGGTAAAGGCAATCGGTACACCGACTGCCGTAGACTAAGATGATACTCGTAACAACAAAAGGATACCGCTGCCGCGCCAAGAGAACTGGTCACTACAACTGGAAACCGCGCTTGCTGTTATTTTTGTGCGTCATTATAAGGATCATGGTAAAGCACAATCCGATAATGCCGCAATCGTGAGGTAGTGTCGGGGCTGCCGGAGCACAGGCGAAGAATGAGATTTTGCATTAGCTTGTATTATAATTATGAATTGATATATTTTTCCAGATATTCTTTCAGGTCTTCTAGATTTTTCTTAATCATTTTTTTAAATTCTTCCGGAATTTCCTGATCGAGAACCACCTGGTAATAATTCATAGCATCTTTAATTCTTTTTCGTTTAATCAAGTCAGTTGCTTTGTCCAGCATTGGTTTGTATTTATAAAAGTTGCTGTCAATAACATTCTGCTCTTTTGAAATGGAGTCATTGTCCGGCAATTTATCAAACTTATATGAAACCTTCAGAATTGGTAATTCCTTTTTTACAGGTGGTTTGTATTTATCCATGAACTTTGAATAAAAATCTTCTTCGTCCAATTCGTTCTGTTTCGGTTTTTCAAAAAGCTTGTTTATGTCAAAATTATCAAATGTGTCGTCTTTCTTTTTACCTTTAACTTCGTAATCCTGTGCAGCAATGTTTTCGTTATTCGCGTCTTTCAGAATTTTTTCAAGGATCTGATCTTCCGTGGGTTCATTGAACTTCGGTCCCTTGATATAGTCGCCTATAAATTCAAAGTCCTCATCTTTATCTTCGACTTTACGAACCGTTTCATTTTTTCTAATATTTTCTTCTTTAAGTGGCTCGGTATCTTTTTTTGAAACGGGATCC
>CAYLTM010000292.1:1749-3050 GCA_964386495.1 uncultured Leptospirales bacterium | reverse complement strand
AGCTTTCAGCATGGTCTGCACGAAAAGTTCCGGTTCGATAGGTTTGATTATGTAGTCAAATATGGCAAGCTTCATGATTTCAATAATTGTGTCAGGATTGTCTAGAGCCGTTTGAACAATTATTACAGATTCGGGTTTAGTTTTTTTCAGTTCGTTAATGAAGGTTTTACCATCCATAACCGGCATCATAAGGTCAACTATGTAAACCGCGTAATCATTAACGGAGGACATTTCCAGACCAATTTTGCCGTTGTCCGTTATCTCGCAAGTAATTTTAATTTTTTTGCAGAGCCCCTTCAATAGACTCTGGTTTTCTAACTTATCTTCGACGATGAGTACAGGTCTGCTGTAATTACCGATGATGGTATTTATGCTTTTATTATCTATCATGAGTATTCTCCTGAGAATGATTTTTCGAAAAATGCAATGAAGCTTTTGAGATCAATAGGTCTAAATAGAACATAGTCAAATCCGCATTCGATGTAATCTTGCTCTCTGGAAAATAGCGAAGAATTTACAACAGCTATAACCGGGAGTTTCCGAATGTTTTTGATGGTTTCGAGAAATTCCTTTTCCATATCAATATCTTTATCAACCCAGATAATTACCGCACAAAGATTTTCTTTTCTAAAATCGCTACTCGCAATAGCGTCTCTTTTTTTAACAATATGTTCGAGTGATTCATTTTTCAACATTGAGCATAGTGGGCATTTACTATCCTCAGAATCTGTAATTATCAATACGCTTTTTCCGTAAAAAAGAGTTCTTATTGTTTCAGCATAAATTGAGACAGGATTTTCATGGTTTTCATTATCAAGCGGAAGGGTAATTGTGAAAGCACTTCCTGAACCCAGCTCACTTTCCAGATAGATATGACCACCCATTTTCTCAACGAGATTTTTTGTAATTGTTAGACCCAGTCCGGTTCCTTCAGTCGGTCTATCAAGTCTTGAGTCCGCCTGTGTGAATTTTTCGAAGATCACATTTTGAAATTTTCTGTCAATACCAATACCGTCATCTTTAACTGTAATAAAACAATAGCTGTCATTCTTACGCAAAATTATTTGAATATTGCCGTTATCGTTTGTGAATTTTACAGCATTGGATAACAGATTCAGCATTACCTGAGTAACAGCCTTGCTATCCGCAGAAATTATAATATCATCGGTGTTTTCATTAGACATATTTATGGAGATGTTTTTTTTCTCGGCATGAATTTTAATAATATCCATTACAGTATCTATGGTACTTAAAATATTTATTGAAATACCAAATATAAAAATAGTAATAAATAATAAACC
>CAYLTM010000292.1:0-1739 GCA_964386495.1 uncultured Leptospirales bacterium | reverse complement strand
CTACACGACCAGATTCAATTTTTGAGACATTCAAAATGTCATTGATAATTGTCATTAGATGTTTGCCGGATTTAACAATATTGTCGTAGTACTTTGCTTCATCTTCTTTATCAACACCCATTTTGAGAAGTTTCGCGAAACCTATTATTGAATTCAATGGCGTGCGGATTTCATGACTGATATTCGCGATAAATTCGCTTTTTGATTTATTCGCGTTTTCGGCTAACTCTTTAGCCTTCACCAACTGTTCAGCGATTTGCCAACGCACAGAGATTTCTTCCTGAAGATTTTTATTAGCCTCTGTTAATTCCTTTGTACGATTCTCCACAAGAAGTTCCAGATTTCTTCTGTAGCTTGCCAGCTCATTTTCCGCGTTTTTATGTTCAGTAATATCGCCAAAAATTATTACAGCACCTTTTAGTTCATTTTTGCTCGATAAATATGGATGAAGATCTATCCAGTACCATTTTTCAGAATAGAATAATTCACAGGACTGATTTATTTTATCCAGCATTAATAAGTCAAATTTGCTTTTAAGAAGACCGTTAATATCGATAGGATTTATAAGATCAAAAAATTTTTGACCAATAAGATTATTGTATGTTGAATTAAAAAATGCTGTAGACGCTTTATTGCATCTGGCTATTATTCCTGAATTGTTTATCAAAAATAATTGATCGTTAATTGAGTCAAATGTAGCGCGCCATTCACTTGCCGCTCGCTTGATCATTCTATCGGACGAGACTTTTTCAGATATATCTCTGAAAGAATATATAGCTCCCGAAATATTGCCGTAAGAATCGAGAATGGTCGAATTATTCAGTTCAATTGGAACGGTTTTTCCGTCCTTTCTAGTAAGAATAATATGACCAAATTTTATCATTAGTCTTTTTTCAGTGGCAGTCGGAAGAATAATGTTTTCAGGGCACTTATTTATTGCAGATCTCACAAGTACATGATCTCTTTTTTTTCCAATCGCGTCATCAACAGTCCAACCTGTAATTTGTTCAGCCAGCTTATTCATAAAGGTTATGCAGCCATTAATATCGACGGAGATTATACCTTCCGCAATACCGTCAATCATCGCTGACAGCCAGTTTTTCTGATTACTGAGCTCAATTTCAGACTGGTATTTATATAACGCTGTTTCTATCGTATTGAAAATTTCTTGAGGATTCACAGGTTTATTGATATATCCATATGGTCCTGAAAGTTTGGCTCTATTTAAAGTTTCTACATCTGTCGCACTGGTAATGTATATAAAAGGTTTATTGAATTTTCTTCTCAAAGATATAGCGGTTTCAATACCGTCGGTATCATCATCCAGAACGATATCCATAAGTATGATATCGGGTAAAGTTACATTGCATATTTTTTCAGCTTCAATAGAATTCCTGGCTATTCCGGCAATGCTGTAACCGAGTTCGGTAACAACACCACTGATATAGGTTGCGGCAATAATTTCATCGTCGACAATCAGTACCATCGATTGTTTCATCAGAGCTTCCTGTTTATATTATTTATCATTCAGGATGTCGAATCAAACATATGAATGATTCGACATTTCGTAATTATAAAATAAGTTCAGAATTCCTCACATTTCAATTGAAATTTCTACTAAAATAATATTATCAATAACCAAATTTAAAGGTGTGAATTGTTTTTCGGGTATAAAAGCTCAACAATTCGTATGTCCTTCAACTCCGTTCTTTTTCCCCCCTAAATCCCCCAATGGGGGA
>CAYLTM010000291.1:0-3088 GCA_964386495.1 uncultured Leptospirales bacterium | reverse complement strand
TGCCAATAGTCTGCCATTGTTGCCATATAAAGCAAATTCATTAAGATTCAAAAAAGCAATATCGGTTAATAAAGAATTAAGGAACAAAATTGGTTCATCGGAATATAGCGGTTCATTAATTTTTTTTCCAGAGTCATCTGTTTTCAGCAATTCAGCGATATCATTCCGACAATAGTAAGATATACGCGCTTCACCGGAATATTTTTTTTTCAGGATTAATTCCAATCGGTCTGAAAATGTAAATCCTCCGCACCGAAGATCCCAGAGCGGTCTAGTCGCAGAAATGGGGTAATAATTATTATAACACGCATCTTCAAAAATAACCACTTTCATACTGAACTACTCACATTTCAATTTTTCTCAAACATTAACAATCGACTTATCATAAGACATCAAAAGGAATAATTGACGGAGAATGAATCTCCATCAATTACCAAACATAACATTTAGTATCTAACTTATTATTCCTCTAACATTTTAATTCTATCTTCAATAACTTTATCCGCAATTCTACCTGATATAGGTTCGTAATGTGAAAATTCCATTTCAAATACAGCTTTATTTTGGGTTAACGCCTGAATGTCTATACTATAATTTAACATTTCAGCATGCGGAATCAAAGCTTTAACTATTGATATACCTTCCATACTGGTCTCATCTTTACTTTCTGTTCCCAAAACTTTTCCGCGTCTTTTTGTAATATCTCCCATTACATCACCAAGAAACTGCTTATCGACAAATATTTTCGTGCTCATTATCGGTTCAAGAATCTGAGGCCCTGCCATTTCCATAGCTTTTTTAAAACAATGCAGTGCGGCAATTTTAAAAGACATTTCTGATGAATCGACAGCATGAAAAGAACCATCGAATAATTCCGCTTTAACATCTACCACCGGATATTTCGCAACCACACCTTCCACAAGTGCTTCATTGACTCCTTTTTCAACTGCTGGAAAAAAGTTTTTAGGAATGGCTCCTCCAACAATTTTCTCAGTGAATTCAAAACCCGTACCTCTAGGTAAAGGATAAATCCGCATGTAGACTTCTCCATACTGACCATGTCCACCCGACTGTTTTTTATGTTTATACTGTGCTTCCGCCTGTTTAGAAATTGTCTCCCGATAACTGATTCTTGGTGTCGATGTAACAAACTCAATTTTATATTTTTCCTTTATTTCGTCTAAAGTTAAATCCAAATGAAGTTTACCCATACCATGTATTACAGATTGCTTAGTTTCAGGATTAAACGAATAATGCAGTGTTGGATATTGTTCTTCATATTTCGTTAAAATCTGTCCTAATTTATCATCTTCGTTTTTATTTGCAGCTCTAATAGCATATCCAAAAACAGGATGAGGTAGTTTAATGATAGGAATTTTATATGGTGCTGATGGATCACATAAAGTATGTCTTGTCGCGGTTCTATCGAGTTTCAATAGCACCCCGATATCACCAGCATGAAGTTTCGGTACTTCATGAAAGTCTTTTCCTAACATAGTGTAGACTTTAGAAATTTTTTCCTTTTCATTAACATCTGTATTAATTAATTCCCTGTCTGGAGTAAGGCAACCGCTGATAACCTTTACAAAACTGAATTTACCAGCATATTGATCTATGTAGGTTTTCCATACCACCGCTGCCGCTTTTCCTTTGCTGGATACTTTCAGTAAAACATCATCTCCGTTTTTATTAAGATCAAATGCCGGAATATCGCCAGTTTCAACCGGTGAAGGCATAAACTGTTTAATCAATTTTAATAATGTTTTCACACCAATATTTTTTTGTGCCGCACCGCAGATAACAGGATGCAGCTTATTAGCCATCATCTGTTCTTTAATACCACGCAAAATCAATTGTTCATCAAACTCTTTCCCTTCAAGAAACATTTCAATAAGCTCGTCATCACCTTCAGCGGCAATTTCGACAGTCTTACTTCTTTGTTCTTTCACCTGAGCAATCATCGAAGGATCAACATCACACTCAATTGTCTCATTACTTCCGGGTGATTTCGGTTTCTTAGCTTTCATATCGAGGACATCAATAACACCTTGAAAATTACTTTCCGCCCCCAAAGGTATGGCGGCTACAACAAGATGAGCATGCAGATTATTCGTCATATTCTCGATAACATTATCATAACTGGCTCTTTCCTGATCCATTTTATTCACAAAAATTATTCTAGGAACATTATTTTCAACCAGATACTGCCAAGCTTTTTCAGTACCAACCTGAACTCCAGCTACAGAATCAATAACAAGAATCGCACCTTCAACAACCTGAGATGCCGCTCTTCTTTCACCAACAAGATCTGTATGACCAGGACAATCAATAATATTAATTTTCATACCATCAACTTCTATATAACCCATTGCCGTATGAACAGACATTTTCTTTTTTTTCTCTTCTATATCATAATCCGAAACAAGAGTGGAATTCTCACTGCTTCCAATTTGATTAATTTTTCCACCTGCAAATAGTAGTGCATCGAGTAAAGTAGATTTACCTGTTCCTGCATGTCCCAAAATTACAATATTCCGGACATTTTCTGATGAATACTCGTTGATCATTGAATCCTCCAAACTATTTTATTATTACATACATTAACAGCCATTCCCCTGATTTTATTTGAGAAATATCCGCAGTAAGCTGTAAATTATTATGAGCGAGACTTAATCTGATTTTTTCTTTAAAACTATTTATAACCTATACCAGCTATTACTGATTATTAGCGGCAATTTAGTAAAGCAATAATTAAAGTGAATAATCACAATTTTTTCAAAGCAATTACAGTTAAATCGTCTGAAAAATTTTTCCTACCTGTATATTCGTAAAACTCATTCATAATATTACTTACAACCGATTTTGAAGATAGATTAGAACCGCATTTATTAATAGCAGAAAAAAGTCTTTCAATACCAAAAGGTTCGCCGGAGTTTGATTTTTCTTCAATCAGGCAATCAGTATACAAAACAAGAATATCGCCGAGATTACAATTAAATGAATAGGCAGGATAATCACTCTTCATATCCTCGATTCCAAGAAAAAGACCCATATTATCAATCTCCGCTTATTCCACGCTCTTTCAATC
>CAYLTM010000290.1:0-3131 GCA_964386495.1 uncultured Leptospirales bacterium | reverse complement strand
GTACTATTAGCTGAATCATTAACAAAAATATTTGAAAAACTTGCCGTAGAAAAAAAAGATATACGTCTTATCTCTTTTAACGGCGGTACCGCTAGCAACGCTATCACTAAATCTGCTTCAGCAGAGATAATAGTTTCACAGAATGATATATCCGTAGTTAATGATCTTTTTCAGGCGAATTTAAAAGACCTTCAAAAGAAATATTCCAGTGTAGAGAAAAGCATCTCATGCAACATTATTGAAAATAAAAATCCGTATGCAGAATCGTTTACTGTAAATGATTCTTTAAAAGCAGTTAGATTTATAAGTGGTCTTCCCTATGGCGTAATTGCGATGTCGGAAGAAATGAAAGGACTTGTCGAAACATCCGCGAATGTCGGAATAGTTGAGACAAAAGATAATGTTATCGGCATCAGAACCTATCACCGGAGTTCAATCAATTCTAAACTTGATTCGATAACTAACATAATAAAAAATCTTGTCAGCGATGCCGGTGCAAAAACAAAAATAATGAGTTCTTTTCCAGCATGGCAGCCCGATCCTAAATCTAAACTACTTGAGCAATCGTTAAAAGTCTACAAGGCGACATTCAGCAGAGATTTAAAGGTTGATGTTATCCACGCTGGACTTGAATGCAGCATGATAGCAAATAAATACCCGGATATGCAGTTGATTTCTGTTGGCCCGACTTTGAAGGATGTTCATACTCCGGAAGAACATCTTTATCTGCCGACTGTCGGCAAGGTTTATATTCTTATTGCTGAAATATTGAAGTCGGAAGAATTACACTGACTCAATTTTGTTGCAATTAAATAGTTACATGTCAGGCTGCCATTCCCCTGTTTTTGACAGGGAATGGCTGTACTGCTGTAAAAAATCGCCCTTGACATCATAACCTATAACCACAAAAATTTCCACAATTCCTTTCCCGGAGAATAACGATGAATAAAATAAAACGAATACCTTACGGCAAGGGTGACTTTGAAGCCGTTAATGCAGAAAATGATTATTTTGTTGATAAGACAAAATATATACCAGCTCTAGAATCTGTACCGTTTATATTTCTTATCCGCCCGCGCCGGTTTGGAAAAACGATGTTTATGTCCATGCTTGAAAGCTATTACGATATAAAGAAAAAAGACCGTTTTGAAGAATTTTACCGTGATACATGGATATTAAAGAACCCCACTGAAAATAGGGCAAAATATCTTGTTCTGACATTTAATTTTTCCGAGGTAACTAAAGATAAAGAAATTGTTCAGGATGATTTCAACAATTACTGCAAAGTGAAAATTCGGGATTTTATCCGTTATTACGCAGAATTTTTATCAGAATCTTTAGTTGAAGAAGTAAACCAATATAATACAGCTCATGAGCAATTATATATTCTTTCAAGTGGGTTAAAAACAAAAGATACTAAGATATATCTAATGATAGACGAATATGATAATTTTGCGAATTCTATTATTGCAGATTACGGTTCAACTGAATATCAGAAACTTACAAGGAATTCGGGATATTTTAAACAGTTTTTTTCTAACCTGAAAGGAATGGCTTCTGGTAGCGGTTCGGGTCTGTCGAGGATATTCATAACAGGTGTGTCGCCTGTAACTATGGATGATGTGACAAGCGGTTTTAATATCGGTAAAAATATTTCGATAGATGAACGCTTTAACGAGATTCTCGGTTTTACAGAAAAGGATGTTCATGAAATTATAGATTATTATACAGAGCAGGGGGTCTTCTTTCATGACAAAAACGATACTATCGAGATAATGAAAAAGTGGTATGACAATTATCGTTTTTACGAAAAAGCGGAATCAACTGTTTTTAACACAGACGCTATTCTATATTATATGTTGAGTTCTTATGAGTCAAAAAATATGCTCTCCAACCTTATTGATGATAACCTGCGAATGGACTATGGAAAACTTCGTTATTTGATAACCCTCGATAGAAAACTGAACGGCAGTTTTAATAAATTAAAGGAGATAATCGACAACAATGGTATTGTGGCGAATGTGAAAACCGGTTTTCCTCAGGATAAACTTACGGAAGAAGACAACTTTGTGTCGCTGCTGTATTTTTTTGGATTGTTAACATATTCTGGCGTAATAATAAAAGGCAAACCGCTTTTGAAAATACCCAATGAAACAATCCGCACGATGATGTATGAATATATCCGCGCGTCATTTGATGACGCAATATCTTTTTCCGTGAATATATTTGAGCTTACCCGCCGTATTCAGGATATGGCTTACGATGGTGATTTCAAGCCCGTCATAAATTTTATTGCCGATGAATTGAACAAGCAGACTCGTATAAGGGATTACATACAGGGAGAAAAAGTCATACAGGGATTCTTCCTTGCATATCTCAACATCACCGATTTTTATTTATCACTGTCCGAAGACGAATTGTCGAAGGGATTTGCTGATATCGTAATGAAACCTTTTTATCTAAAGTACCCCGACATGAAATATGCTTATTTGCTGGAACTCAAATACATCAACCGTACAGATAATGTTAACGATCTAAAGAAAGAGATCAGCCGTAAAGTGAAAGACGCTACCGTGCAGTTACAGAAGTATTCTTCGGACGAATTTTCCGCAAAGATGCTTCACACAGCCCCGTTTGGTGAAGTTGTGTTAAAAAAAGAAATCATTATTTTCCACGGCTGGGAATTGGTGTATTTGGAAGAAGTGTGAGAGATGAAGATGTGTCTGTGTTTGTGGGAGAGGGAGATCGAATGTGTTTGTGTTAGTGTTAGTGTTAGTGTTTGTTTGCAATAAACCGCATCCTCTAGGTTGCGGCAGGTAAGAGAAGAATCAAACCACAAAGAACTCGAAGGGGCATAAAAATATAAATGATGAATTTCTAATGTGGAATGAAGATGTGTCGGTGTCTGAGTGAGTGTGAAAGAGTGTGTCGGTTAAACAGAATTCTTGGTAGCGAAAGACCAAGGGAATTTTCCGGAAGATGCGGACATTACCGATACTTCCACGACCATTAATGGTGAAAAAGTTAAGGGTAAATTATCTCTAAGTCTTAGCGATACATCTAATTCCAAGACGGATGTCACATCACAAATACCAACAGAATTAGAGTCGAAGGGATCATATTCTTCAGTA
>CAYLTM010000289.1:0-3146 GCA_964386495.1 uncultured Leptospirales bacterium | reverse complement strand
GCGATCTTTTCTATTTTCAACCTGACTGATTCTATAGGAATTGGTATTGGTCAATTTTTTGCAGGATCAATTGCTACAGTTATCGGTACCGGCTACGCGCTAGGTGCTTCTTTTACTTTTTGGATTCCTTGCGGTCTTCTATTATTTGTCGCGGCATTATATTTTACGAAGGATATTGATAACCTCGATAATGAAATGAAACATCTCGCCCAGAAAATGAAGATTTCGTGATTGATATTATACTGCTGTCCGTGAATTTCTGCGGCAGCAGTATGAAAAACCCCAAATATGTAACCATCTACTTAAGCGATACTAATCTATAATCTACGACAATCTAAAAATTATTTACTTTAAAGAAATTGATTCAACCAGCATGTTTCTGCTGAATAATATTAATAAACTCGCACATAATACCGTTGTAATTGCTGATAGACAGACTGCCGGGAAGGGGCGGTGTGAAAGAAAATCGATTTCTGTCGAAGGAAACATTTTTATTTCGATATTAATCAAACCCGAAATTGCTGCGGAAAAATATCATATTCTACCGAATTTCACACAGTTTTTTTCTGTAATAATATGTGAGACTTTATCAGCGTTTAGTTTGCATCCCGAGATCAAATGGCCCAACGATGTCGCTTCCTCCTAACTGTCCAGGTGCTGACAAAGCTCATACTTCTGAGTTTTACATAAATACTTTGAAACAGATTATCGATTCGGGTCTTCCTTACGATTCAGTCTGTTTTAAGGATGCATCTGGAACATCCACACCGAAAACCATTTATGAGACTATTAAAGGTGCGAAGGTGATTTTCCATTCGCATGATACTGCCGTACATGTGTGGCATGCTATACTTCCGCGCTTGATGCCGGTGCTAATGGACTGGATCTATCTATGGCTCCGGTTTCCGGTGGTACCGCGCAGAGTGATGTAATATCGATGTGGCATGCGTTACGCGGCACCGATTATGATCTTGGTATTGACATTGATAAGATGCGTGACGCGGAAGCGGTTTTTAAAGATTGCATGAAGGATTATTATGTACCGCCTGAATTAAAAGAAGTTGAACCATTGATTCCATTTTCTCCAATGCCGGGCGGAGCGTTGACCGCTAACACTCAGATGATGCGTGATAATAATACTATGGACAGATATCCTGAAATTTTAAAAGCTATGAGTGAAGCTGTAGAAAAGAGCGGTTACGTCAAGATGGTATTAGGTTATTTTGGAAAGACTCCAATCGCACCGGATCCAGCTATTGTTAAACTTGCGTCAGAGCAGCTTAATATGCAGCCGACCACCGAGCTTCCTATCGATATTAACGATAGAAATCCTAAAAAAGGTGTCAGTTTTGCTAAGAAACAACTTAAGCAAGCCGGTTTGCCGATTTCAGATGAAAACATTTTTATTACTGCGGCATGCGGTGATAAAGGTATACAGTTTTTAAAGGGAGACGCTACAATTGGTGTAAGAAAATTTTCTGCGGGTAAAACTAAAGAAGAAGGTAACGACTACACTGTTACTATTAATTATAAAAATTATTCTGTTGTTCTTGAAAATGGTAAAGCTATAGTTAATGGAAAAGCCTATAAGTTTGATGTTAAAAATGGTATTGATGTCACTCATGCTGCAGCCTCTGGTAAAGTTTCGGTTGAGAGGGAAGATTCTAAACCGGTGAAATCGCCGTTGCCTGGAACCGTAATGAGGCTTAATGTTAAAGTCGGCGATCATGTGACTGCCGGTATGCCTATAGTCGTTATCGAAGCTATGAAAATGGAAACTGAAATTAAGGCTTCTATCGCTGGACCTACTGGCGGATACATTATATCGTATATTCCAGCGGTATTTTTTAGCGGACTAATTAGCCGCACAAAAAAAATGTAATAAAAGATATTCCAGCATTGGTTCTTGCTGTAATAATCATTTATACTGTCGGGCTTTTCTGGCTTGCGTATTATCTGAAAACCGGTTTTATTAAAACAATGACTATTGGATTTTTACCCTTCATTCTCGGTGATGTTATTAAAGTAATTATATGCCTGACTATTGTTAAGCCGCTTATAAAAATCGTAATGCTGTAAAAAATGAATATCGAAATTTATTCTCAGCAATCAACTATATTACTCATAGTAAAAAATATTGGCGCACGCGAACTGGTTCTGTATATTTGATAAAGGTATTATTTCTGTGGATGATATTCCTGAGAGAGCCCTTCATGCGGCGGAAAAATACTGTATTAGAAGACCATTCGGAGAGAACCGATGTATAAGTACATATAGCTGGCTGTTATGAATATTTTCACTTATAATCCAAAATCTGTTTTGGCTAAAACTCACATTCTGGTAAAAATAAATAAAATAATTCTTGCATATTATACTACTCGAATAAACCATAATTAGTTCTTGGTGATTATTTTCAATAAAATGATAATATTCGTTATAAACTAATAACTTATTTTAGGAGCTTTTAATGTCTGACATATATGTAATAGGTCATAAAAATCCGGACACAGATTCTGTCTGTTCCGCTTATTGTTACGCGCATCTGAAAAATTCTATCGATAAAAAAAATAATTACATACCAGCAGTTTGCGGAGGTATTAACCCGCAGACGAAGTCAATTTTCGAAGAAGCAGGGACTCCTCCGCCTGTCTACATAAAAGATCTATATCCGAAAGTTTCCGATATCGCCAGAAATGATGGGATGATTCTTAAAGTCGGCGAACCAATATTAATGGCTGTGAAGGAACTCGATGAACATACTATAAGTGTTATTCCGGTTTTCAATGATGATGATGTTTTTTCCGGTATAATAGGTATTCACGAGATTGCCAGATATTTTATCATGGGTGGTATAGAAGAACGTCCAGATTATGAATTCATTAGAGATAATTTTGAGAATGTTATTCCTGGACATTTTTTTAAAAAAGGGTCTCCCGAAAGATTTAACGCCCAGCTAATGATTGGTGCCATGACTTATGAAAGCAGTGTTGCTAGAATAAATAAACTACTTCCGAATAAACCAATTTTGATTATTGGTCAACGAGCTGAAATTATTAATGTCGCGATAAAAAATAATTTTCCCGCTATTATATTAACTGGTGTCGAAAGTGATGATGATATATATGTGGATTTTTCTAAATACGAAG
>CAYLTM010000288.1:2505-3146 GCA_964386495.1 uncultured Leptospirales bacterium | reverse complement strand
ACGGCTGTTGTTGGAATCAGACTAGCTCAGCCAAATAATCATAATATTGGACATACCGTAACAGGATATTTGCAAAACGGTAAATTAATGATAGCTGACACTGGAAGAACATGGGGTTATAAAAACGGTCAAAATACATATGCCAACGTAAGAAATTATTGGGCAAAAGATAGAAATGATAAACAATATACATCAATAGGTTCAATATTTTTCTTGAAGAAAAAGTAGTAATATATGAATAAAATATATTTAATTTTATATTTGTTTATATTCGGTGTTTCAGTGAGTAAATATACATTTGGAAAATCAAATTTAGAAGATCCATTATATTATAATTCACAAAAGAAACTTTTAATTCTTAGTGATATTTCAAACATAAAAAAAGAATCACTAATTAATTTAATAACACAAAATGATATTGAAATAATTAGTATAAATATTACAAGTTTCAAAGACAAAGAAGTTGTTGGCCCTGTTTTTAGAAAAAAGGGAGTAAAAGAATTACATGTTTATTTTTTTAAAAATGTTATAGATTTTGAATTATTAAAAGAGATTTCAAATTTAACTAATATTGAAAATTTAAAGATATCTTGCGAGTGGGTTAGAAAAAATAATTCTAATTTTAAAGAAGATAATTTGAT
>CAYLTM010000288.1:0-2495 GCA_964386495.1 uncultured Leptospirales bacterium | reverse complement strand
TGCTATTAGATAAATTAAATAATTTCAGAACATTTGATTTACGGCGAATTAATATTGGAAAGAATGGGTTACATGCCCTTTCTAAAATGACAAAGTTAGAATGCATTTCAATAACTGATTCATATTTATTAAAAAATAATGATATTGAATATTTAAAAAATAACAAATGTATACAAAAATTTATTGTCAATTGTCCTTTTGTTACTTTTGATTGTCTCGATAAATTATTAACTATTTCTTCGTTAAAAATTATCAATATCGTAAGTAGTGATAATACTAAATATAATTTGGATAAATTTAAAATTGCAAAATGCAAACTTAGAGAAATAAATTTTCACGAAAAACTATCTTTGGCTGATTTCAAAAAACTAAATTCATTCGATATTTATGAAAAGGATTGTATTATTGTTATGGGTAATGGTTATTTATATAATGATAAGGAAATAGAAGAAATTAGAGCCAATGTGAATAAATTTACAGTTGATTTTATAGTAGAAACCGGAGATGATGGAACAAATTAGTTCATTGATTTTAACTTGTCCTGCAAAATAGATTGTTAATCATTTTTTAGGATATTGATAATTTAAGCTAAACATTAGTAGAATACAACCAATATAGTACCTAAAAGTTTTCAGGTGTGACCAGTACTCAGTCGGGCTAGGTATGCAGAACCTATATTTGATCTTTGACAACAATAGAATACCACTGACTGATTAAAAAACGTATTTTTTACAAATTACTCGCTAAGGAGACGGTTCTCCATAATACCGAGGTGGTCGTTGTATTAATCGACGATGGTGAATTGGGTCAGGTTGTGTTTTTTCCTTGGTTTTTCCAGAAAATACTCCAAATCATCCCTGTTTTAACCTCATCGCTACAAATATCCCAGTCATAGTTTTCGTAGTTAAGCAAACCCTCTTTGGATAGAATAGTATCCAGATAAAGATCAATCGCTCTTGAAAGAAGACGAGAAACAGACTCCTTGAAAAACTTCCGCATATCAGTAAAATACTCGTAATCAACCCCATTGTAATAAACAGTCGCGGTCTTCCAGTTCTTATCTGGGTCAGCATCCTGATATTTCACCGCGACATATTTTTTCGCGTAAAGATTACCTGCTGACAGAATTTTCCGCAGAAGCAACGCGACAACATCATCGAACTCCAGACCGTTATCGGCGGAAAATTCTTCAAGCCTCTGCATCTTGGCGGTATTAATGTAAACAGACGATTTAATCATGTGGATATCTCCAGATTATATTTTCGAGGGTTTTTCATTTTTGCAGAAAAAATACCCTCTATTATATATACGATTGAAAATCGAGAATTGAGAAAAAAAGTTGATGAATATAACAGAATTTTGAAATTAATTAGCATAGTTACGCATAGTTACGCATAATTCAGCCCGCGTTACTGCGTAGCAGTCGTCTGCCTGTTGCAGCCGGTGGACAGGGGCTGGGTGGGCAGAACCAAGGTTTGATCTTTGACAACAATAGAATCCTGCTGTGCCCGAAAGGATGTTTCGCTGCATTAGTAAAATGTCCGAACCATGATTTATGTAATTTGCTTGATTAACTTGATTTTGTTTTGACTCGTTCTTTGCTGGATATATAACTGATGAGTTTTGGACAACTTTATAAAATATGAATTTAAACAAAATAATTGTTGAAAAATATCACACTTGTTTTATAAACATGATTATGCCAAATGAACACGATATTAGATACAAAAAATTGTTTTCGAATGTGAAGCTTGTTAAAGAGCTATTCGAGTCATTCGTCAATGTTCCGTTTGTTAAGGAACTGGATTTTGATAATGCTGAAAAAATTGACAAGTCATTTGTGAGCGAGAATTTTACAGAAAAAGAGTCGGATATTATTTATCGTGTTAAGCATAAAGATCGTGATGTTTACATATTTCTTCTGATAGAGTTTCAATCAACGGTTGATAAATTTATGGCTGTTAGAATGTTAAGGTATATTCTGGAGCTGTATTCGTATATTATCGAGGAAAAAAAGCCTGACAAACTTCCGGCAGTGTTTCCGCTGATGCTTTATAACGGCGATAAAAAATGGACAGCTCCGCTGCGCATTGAGGAGCTAATCGATATAAATATTCCGTTAGAATATGTTCCGAGTTTTCGATATTTTAAAATTGCCGAGAATGAATTCGATAAAGAATATTTGCAGGAGATTAAAAATGCGATCGCCGCATTATTCTATGTAGAGAACCTGAACAAAAGTGAAATAGTTGAAAACATTGAAACAATCTTCAAAATAATGGAAAAAGAAGATCCCGAAATAATTTCAAAGATAACGCTTTTCATAAGAAATTATTTTAAAAATGATGAAACAGTTTACACAGCAATGACAGAAAAGATAATTGATGAAAAGGAGGCAAAGCAAATGTTAGCTCAAACTATAGAAAAATGGAAAACTGATTTGATTACAGAAAGTTTTGATAAAGGTAAAAATGACGGCAAGGATGAAAAAGCCA
>CAYLTM010000287.1:0-3155 GCA_964386495.1 uncultured Leptospirales bacterium | reverse complement strand
TGTAAAAAAGAAAAATGAATTTTTCGCGTTGAGATACAGTACTTTCGATTTATGAGGTATAATAATATCCTTATAAGAAAAACTAAAATTACTGCTCCCGATATTTTCGACAGTGTGCTTATCAACTTTTTCAAAAACAACATACTCATTGAGTGAAATTGTTATAACTTCAGAATTGCCATTAAAATTGGATTCGATAGTATTCAATATCTGCTCGCTGACGGCAAGTATAGTTTCACTTCCGTAATGATTAAAGATATTAAAAATATTGAAAAAGTAAAATATTTCACATCTAAGCTTATAACCATTTTCAATAGATTTATTAGTAAAGTTTTCTATATAATCAAATTTCGTGAGAGCATTGTATTCGTTAGATGATAAAAGTATCATCTTATTAATATTTCTGGCAAAATGCTTAAAATACTTTTTGGAAAAAAATGAAGAAGATGATAACGCGATAATTGCCGAAGTCGTTTCATTATCGGCGTTAGTATATATAAAAATTCTTTGTTTCAGATCGCCCATAGGTTCAATAATTTCGAGTTTAGTTTTTTTCTGAAGTATATGAAGATTCTTCACCAGTGCGATAATACTTTCATGAGTTTTAGAATCACCTGAATATTGGGATGACAACAACTGTTTGTTAGCGAATGTGAAACATCCAGTGTACATCGAAAAATTTTCGCAGTTATTAATATTTAATACAGATGACACGATATCTTTTATTTGAAGATGATTTTTTTCAATGTTCAGCTGATTATATCTCTTTTCTAATGTTAACAATTCCGACATAGCCATATCATAACTGACCTTGCCGTCTGAAAATTTTTTAAGCAGATTTTTCGTAAGAACCGCTAATTCCTGAATATCTTTATTAATCATTGCAAATTCCTGAGAACATCCTTTAAAACTTCATACAAACGAAATGATCCGGTAAAAAGATTAATCGCATCAACACGGAGTAAACCACCAACGAATTTAATATCCATGGAATTCACGATAGTAATATTGTACCGGTTATCAGATTCGATATTATATGCCCGCGGTTCAGGAAGATTTATATAATACAAATAGTCAATATTATTAATAAAAATGTTTTCAATAATGTATTCCGGTTTTTTATCCTTCATCAGAGTAAAAAAAACAATGAGCTCCTTCCCCTTGTAAATTCTCTTAATTTCACTAATTATCAACGACAAAGCTTCCTCGTTGTGAGCTGGATCAAAATATACAATCGGGGCATTACACATAAGCTCCAAGCGTCCTGGAACATACGAATTTTCCGCGGTGCGGTACAACACTTCATCAGAAATATGATAATCCAAACTGCGAAGAATAATCGCGGTTGTAATCGCCGAACAAAAATTACTAACCTGAAACATCGCCGGCATGTTCAAAATAAGGTTCTCAAAAACTATATCATTTATACGATAACTAAAGCGGCTTGTACAACCATCATTGAAGCAGTCAACAGCAAAATAATCCCGACCAATACAGTATAGGGGTGATTCCATTTTTTCCGCATAATCAATAATTATTGAAAGCACTTTATCGTCCGTAACCCCGGTAATAACAGGCACGCCTTTTTTTATTATACCGCATTTTTCTAAGGTGATTTTCTCTATGGAATTTCCAAGAATATGCTCGTGGTCTTTCGATATGCCGGTTATAATAGATACAAGCGGAATAATAACATTGGTTGAATCAAGCCTGCCGCCGAGACCACACTCAATGACAGCAAAATCTACATGGTTATTGAAAAAATACAAAAACGCGATGACAGTTAAAACATCAAAATATGTGGGGAAAATATTGTTTCCAGATAAAGCACTTTCAATAATATCCAGGTACCGCAACAAATCATCATCACTAATATTCACATTATCAATTTTAATCCGCTCATTAATCTCTTCAAGATGCGGCGAGGTGAACAATCCGGTTTTATAAGACGAACGAATTAGAATATCCGCTGTAAAGTGAGCGGTTGAACCTTTTCCATTAGTTCCAGCGATGTGAATTGTATTAATACTATTCTGAGGATTACCACAGGCTAATAATAAACCGCGTACATGATCCAACGAATATCCCTTAAAATCTTTAAAAGATCTTTCGTTGTTATAATATCTGACTAGTCTATCATTAATAACACTTTTTAATCCGCGAAAATCATTATCATCAGTGATGGATTTCACAACTCGCCTATTCAGAAACAGTTCTTAAAAATTTTTTAGATTTTCTGTCGATAAAATCTGTAGTGAATGAAGTCTTTTCAGTTACAATAAAGTAACCTTTATCAGACAAGCAGAAGGAATTGTGATAATCAGAAATCGTAATAGCATCACCCGGTTCAAGAATAACTTCAGTTTCAGACGAACCATCATAAATAAGAATCCCCATGCGTCCTTCCACACAAGCAAAAAACTCCAGACAGGAATGTTTTTCCAACACATCAATATCAGACACGCAATTAAATTCTGGACGGTAAATACCAATCCGCCAACTGTCTTTTTCTTCAGAAACTATCTGCCATCTTTTGTCAGCAACAATTTTAAATTTCTTCATACAAACCTCATCTAAGAAAATATATTATTCCCACAAACCTAATTTATTTACTCTGGCGTGATTATACGCGTTACTAAATTTTTCCTGATATTTATTATTCGGAGGAATTGTCATCTGACTAGCGTATCCGGATTTAATAATTTTCTCATTAAGCATCCCGCCGTCTGGTAAATATACATACGCCAACAGACGACCGTATTTATCACGCCGCTGCGCGTCGTACTCCAGACCCAGTATATCACCCTTTTTAAGAAGAGACTTCACAAAATTACTAGCCGCCTTTCCATGAGCGACAATAACTTCGATATCATCACCGGATCTCTGAGAATCTTTAAAAGCCTTACTATTGCTTTTGCTTTCCGGCGTGTCAATGCCTATTAAACGGATTTTTTCTTTCTTACCATCCAGATTGACGACAATTGTGTCACCATCCACAATTCTAATAAAAACAGCTTTATCCTTTGCAATAACAGGAAGACTAACGAGAAGAGATATAATAAATACAACAGATATTCTTTTCATTTTTTATTCCTAAAACAATGTGATATTATTTTTCCGCGTACACATGAGATATGGAATACGCCCGATAAGAT
>CAYLTM010000286.1:0-3180 GCA_964386495.1 uncultured Leptospirales bacterium | reverse complement strand
TTAAGGGATGGTTTTATCATAAATCAAAAAAAACCGGAAACACTTTAATTCAGGTTTTAACAAAGTCTATATCCTTTTTTGAAATGTCTCACAGAGAGGCGGAAGATTTTTACACAAGAGCGTTCCCGCAACTGGCAGAATATCTTAATTGTTCAGAGAGTGCTATGGCCGAACATGCTAAATCTCTTATGGGTGGAAGAAAGATATGCCAGATATGCGGAAAGAAAGCTAATCAAAGACACCATAAATTTCCGCAAACAAAGAATAATCGCGCGAAATATGGTGATGTTATCGACGATGATTTTAATATAACATGGCTTTGTGCAGACTGCCACAGTTCTCACGCGAAAGTGCCATCTCATTTAATCTGGGATGAGAAGAAGTTCATAGCTGAAAAGAACAAAATTTATAAAATACAAGGAGTTGCGTCATGACAGTTAAAGAAATCGCTTTGGCGGTAAACAAAACAGAAAGGAGTGTTAGAAATTGGGTTGCAAGGACTACGGAAAAATCTTCCGGAATTAAGGAAAAATCTTCCGGAAGCTCCCCGATGAAACCGGCAGATTATACACTCGATGAAACGATTGAAATAATCGAAACTGGGCTCGGTAAAAACGCATCGTTGATCTTCCGGCAGAATGCGGAAAAGACGGAAAATAAAACTTTATTAACAAATAGAGACATGGAGCGTATAGCTGTAATAGTATCAAAAACTGTTTCAGCAACGATTAAACAACTCGATAACAGAATTACTAATATCGAACAAAAGTATCAAGAGAAGAATTTCTTATTGCCTGTATTAAAAGACAAGAGGGCAACACTAAATCAAGTTATAAGGGCATATCAAAATAGAACAGCTCTTCCATATCCGGTAATTTGGAATCGTTTATACAATGAGATATATTATAGACTCCATGAAAATGTTTCGGTTCGGGCAATGAATAGAAATCAGTCGGTACTTGATTATATTGAGGAAGCCGGATTAATGCCAAAAGCGTTATCCGTTGCTATAGATTTATTTCAAGAACGACCAATAGCATCATAGGGGTATATGTGAAAAATAGTAGGACTGCATATATTATAGCTGAATTAATAATTAAAGACTTATTCGGGAAAACTGAGAAAGAGTATCGTTTTACACCGGAAAGAAGATGGCGGTTTGATTTTGCAATACCAGAATTGAAAATCGCCATAGAGATTGAAGGTGGTATTTGGACCAATGGAAGACATTCTCGTGGTTCTGGTTATACTAAGGATTTAGAGAAATACAATACGGCTACTGCTCTTGGATGGCGTATATTTCGATTTTCCTATAATCAAATACAAGACGGTGAAATGGTTAAATTTTTAATAAAATTAAGAGGGGATGGTCTTTGATAAATGAAAAAATCCGTTGAAAAACATATAAAGACATATGAAGGTACTCTACATGTTAAAACAGATAAAAACTTATATGGAAAAAAAACACCGCTAACAATAGATTGCGAATCTAAGAAATTACAACAGGAAATATTCAGAATTAAAGAATCTTTTTATGGCGATGGAGCTTTTAAGGTTACTATTGATCTTGTTGAAAGGAAATAAAAAATGAGTTGTTATGATATTCCTGGATACGATTCTTGGAAGACTCAATATCCACCAGAATGGGACGAAGATGATCCAGAAGAAGAATCTGAAGAGAAGGAGGATGAATAATTTATAAAAGTAAAATTGACAGAATTCTGAATAGATTATAGAGTGTAAAAAATATACTAATTTGAAAGGTGACAACATTGAAAGTATTTATTCCATCAAAATTTAATTACTCTACTATGTTTTCTTTTATAAATGAGTTTATATCTAATGACTTAACTCCTAAAGATAAAGAATACATAATAGATATGTCATTATTAACTTTCATTGAACCTGGAGGAGTAACGGTATTAAGTAATTTATTCGAATGGTTAAAAAAAAGAGAGGTTATAATATATATTACATATGATAAGCATATTACTAGCCCAATAAAATATCTTGATGATTCCGAATTTTTTAAAAGATATATCGGTAGATGTATTGTTGAAAATTCAAAATTAAGAGAATCGACATTGCCATTAACGATTATAAAATATAGTGATTCTTGTGATTGGATTAATAACATATTAATTAGATGGTTGACTAGAGAGTTATCAACCAAGAACGAACAACCCTTTCAAGAAATAATAACTTGTATGTATGAATTGTTTAACAACATTATAGATCATTCATCTGAAGAAAGTGGTTGCATTTTTGTTCAGCACTATCCTAGAAGAAACGAAATAATGATTGCAATCTCTGATTTTGGTATCGGAATTCCTGGTAATGTTAAGAAGATATTTCCAGAATATGAAGATCATGAGTTGTTGTTGAAATCAATTGAAGAGGGTTTTACAACTAAAGCAACATCAAAAAATAGAGGAGCAGGTTTAGATATACTATATAATAATGTTATAAAGAATAATAAAGGAAAGATATATTTATGTTCAGGAAGTGGTGTCTTAGAATCAAGATATGACTTTAATTGTTCTTGTAAAATGAATAAGAAAGCTTACTCAGTTAAAAATTACTTTTATCCCGGAACATTCTTTCAAATTACATTAAACACTAATTACTACAAAAATTATGAATATGATAACGGAGATTTTAAATGGATATAACAATAAAAAGCTTGATAACCGATTGTTCAACACAGGAAAGCGGAGAAAAAATAAAAAATATGATTCTTCTTGGTTTTAATAATAAAGAACTAGTTGTTATTTCATTTGATAAAATAATTGCAGTATCAACTTCATTTATAAATACAGCCTTTATTGATTTGCTAAATGAATATTCATATGAATATCTTAAAGCTAATTTAAAAATAATTAAAGCAAACAATAGTATTAGAAATCTAATTACAAGAAGATTCAGGAAAGAATTAAATATGGATTTACCATTATGAGTAAGGTACCAACGGAAATATATTCGAGAGTCGTGGGATATTATAGACCTGTTAACCAGTGGAACAAAGGAAAACAATCTGAGTATCAGCAAAGAAGGGAATCGGTTATTAATAACGAAACGATAGCTGTTTGTAAAGAAGAGACGGTATTAGCTAAATAAATATTAAGAGAGATAAGTGAAATGAAGAGATTGATTGAAAACTATAATAATGCCTTGGAAGAT
>CAYLTM010000285.1:0-3199 GCA_964386495.1 uncultured Leptospirales bacterium | reverse complement strand
ATCTTCCAAGGCATTATTATAGTTTTCAATCAATCTCTTCATTTCACTTATCTCTTTTAATAATTATTTTGAACTAAATACTAAAAAGCACGGTTTCCCGTGCTTTTTTTATTGTCAAATAGTCTATGAAACTTTTTAGGGTATTACTACTATTGAATTAACTTGTGATTCCTTTGTATTATCAATTGGAGGTAGCGTAGTCCATGTTCCGTTCTTCCAGTATCCCGCAACCAGAATATCGGAGCTATTTATATTTTGCCCACTAGCATAGACATCTGTTCCTGAGATTGCTATTGAATTTACTCTTGAATCCTTTGTTGAATCAATAGAAGGTAAAGCCGTCCAAGTTCCATTCTTCCAATATCCGGCTACATTCGTAGAAGAACCATAACAATTATATCCACCAGCATAGACATCTGAACCTGATAAGGTTAATGATGTAACAGTTGAATAATAAGTAGCATCTATTGGTTGAAGAGCTATCCATGTTCCATTTTTCCAATATCCGGCAACTGTAACAGATGAATTATTTACACAGTATCCACCTGCGAATATATCTGAACCTGATATTGCTATTTTTTTAACAGTGGCTTCTTTTGCAATATTAATAGGAGTTAGCGCAGTCCATATTCCATTCTTCCAGTATCCTGCAACTTCAACATTAGAACTATTAAAACTGTTTCCACCGGCATATACATCCGAACCTGATATAACTATTGATCTAACATGTGAATCCTTTGTATTCTCAATTGGAGGTAGAGCTGTCCATATTCCATTCTTCCAGTATCCTGCAATCGCAACAGAAGAGCTATTTATGCTATATCCACCCACAAAGACATCAGATCCAGATATTGTAATTGAATCAACGTATGAATTTCTTGTAGCATCTATGGAAGGTAGAGAAGTCCATGTCCCATTCTTCCAATATCCGGCAACCCGAATATCGGAGCTATTTCTGCTTTCTCCACCTGCGTAGACATCTAAACCAGATATTACAATTGTATTAACAAATGAACTTTTTGTAGCATCTATGGAAGGTAGAGAAGTCCATGTCCCATTCTTCCAATATCCGGCAATAGCAATGGACGAGCTATTTCTACTATACCCACCGGCATAGACCCCTGAAGCTGTGGAAGGAGTAGCTGTTGTTGGCGTTGTTGAACTTTCTTCTGCGGATACTGAGTCATTGGCATTGGAAGAATCTTTTTTTTCATTTGCTGATCCGCCATCACAGGAATTAATTGATAATGTCATTAGTGAGAGAATAAGAATTAAAAATAGTTTATTGCCCCTTATCCAGATACTAAATAAATTACTCATTTTTCATTCTCCATTAATTATTTTTCATTTTACATCTAACTACAGGTAACATTATATTTTGTAAAGCTTTTTTTAGTTTGACTCTATCTTTTCGGTTGTCATTTATCGTTTTCATCTTGCTTTTTAGAATCCATTATTCTGATAACTTCCGCCTTTAATTCTTCCAAGGCTTTGCTATAGTTTTCAATCAATCTCTTCATATAAACTACCTCTTCTTCTTATTTGGTTTCTTCCAGTCTTCCAGTACTTTTAATAATTTGATGTAATCTTTTTGACTTTCATAAACCATTGCCGAAATAAAGTTAATAAAAGGCGTTATTTCTCCCTTATGGGATATTTCCAGACATCTGATATAATCTCCCCGTAAAACAGGAGGAATAAGAGTTATAACATAACCATCCTGCAATAATGAAAGATTCATTAATAAACGAGCCGTCCTCCCATTACCATCGACAAAAGGATGTATCTCTACAAACTCTTTATGTAATATCGCTGCAAACTCCACTGGATGATATTTTTCCCGCATGGAAGGAATCGATTTAACTAAACTTTTCATTAAAGGCTTTATTTTCTTAGGCTGGGGTGGATTAAATTCTGACCCTGTTATTATGACTTGTTCGTGTCGATATTCTCCAGCGTTTATTTCATCTATTCTATGGTAAAATAGCCTGTGCAATTTTTTAATATTATTTTCTGTTATCTCTCTTGATTCATAAATGGAATACAAATAATCATATGCTTCGCTATGTCCGATTGCTTCCTGATGCTCCTTAATACTTTTACCACCAATAGTTATCCCATCTTCAAGAATAATTTTCGTCTCAGTTTCTGTTAGGGAGTTGCCTTCAAGCGCATTACTGCTATATGTATAACCTATACGATAATACTCTTTGAGCTGTTTAACTGCGTGTTGACTCAAAGGACGATATTGATTTATTTCTTTCTGAATTTTTTCAATGTCTTTGATTTTATTTTCAAAATCCATTCTCACCATCCTTAATAAACTTTTTCAACTCTTCTTTCTCTAACTAAATATTTAGTATCAATTAAGATAATCATTTCTCGACTAACCTTCCTTCATTATATTTATGTATAATACTTGTCAATAATGTTTGATACGGAAGAGCGTCCCTGTTTGCTCGCTCCTTTAGTTTTTCTAAATCATATTCGGAAATACGAATTAATATGGCTCTGTTCTTTTTCATTTTCAACTCGGAAAATATTTTCACTGTTCAACAAACTTATGAACAACACTTGTAAGCAAAGTCTGATACGGAAGACCTTCCTTAACAGCTTTCATCTTCAACTTTTCCAGATCATATTCGGAAATACGCACCGTAATCGTTTTATTCTTTTTCATTTTTTTTCTCATCTCTATTGTTTCGCGTGCCATCTTTGCATATTTTTCCCGCAGTTCAGGCGTGTCTATCCGCACCCAGTCCTCCGGATAGGTATTTTCAATTGACTCAATCAATTCCTTTTCTTCTTCATCAAGATATTCAAATCCAGGATCACCTGGAAAAAATACTTTCTTTTTCATCTTTCCTCTCCAAGATAAATCTGTTTATGTTTTCTACTCGGATTTATCTTTTTAAAATACATCCTCTCCGTTTATAACGAATGGAATTAAATAAATATATTCACTAAAAGAAATAACAAACATTTTTTATTATAATTTTCAATCAATCTCTTCATTTCACTTATCTCTCATAATATTTATTTCTAAGTCATATACTAAAAAGCACGGTCTCCCGTGCTTTTTTATTGTCATATAGTCGATGAAACTTTTTAAGGTACTATTACTATTGAATTTACTCTTGAAAATTTTGTTGAATCAATGGGAGTGAGTCCTGTCCATGTTCCGTTCTTCCAATATCCT
>CAYLTM010000284.1:2662-3218 GCA_964386495.1 uncultured Leptospirales bacterium | reverse complement strand
AGGGTGCCGATATTGGTCGATGTGTAATCGCTTGGTTGTTGTATTGTAAGTAATTGTGTAGTAACCATCATTGTGTTTCCATAGGCTGTTCCCGCACTGTTAGTCGCGTAAGCCCGAACATAGTACAATGTACCTGGAGTTAATTCTATCAGACCGATTTCAAAACTGCCTGTACCTATCCCATCTGTTGTTTTAGAATCGCTTGTGGTTGGATTTTCACTGATACTCCAGCATACCCCTCGCGATGTAACTGATGAAGAATAATCTTCTGTTACATTCCCGCCGCATGAAGCATATGTTGTATAAACAGCCACTACTGATGTTGTAACAATCGGAATTCGAGGGACTGCAATCACGGTGTTGGTTGTAAAATATGTTTTGTAATTACCTCCTAACACTTCTTCATTCATGTTCGTTATTGCAGGTGAAAGATTTATAGTGTATGTTTTGTTTCCAGCCAATAACCGCTCAGGCGTAAATGTTCCAACAATTCCTTTATAACTTACAGTGCCGGGAACAACAACATCATTTTCATCTTTCACTGTAAACGCATTTG
>CAYLTM010000284.1:1184-2652 GCA_964386495.1 uncultured Leptospirales bacterium | reverse complement strand
CGCCGGATTCATTTCCGTGTTAAAGACAATGTTAATTACTGCATCACGGGTTATATTCCTCTCATAAGCCGCAGGGCTCGAATATACCACAAACGGGTGAGAAGAAGTATCTCCAGCGTCAGCGCCATTGGCTCCATGGTGGACAACTCGGAAGCCGTGATCGTATATCGCCACAAACGGACACATATTATTCCTTCGTCCGACCTCGAAATCTAAATCACTATAATTAAAGCTGCTCCCGCGTAAACTTCGACTGACACCAGAAGCCCCTCCCCTATAATCTTTACTAACTCCGCTTGGCCAATAAGAGGCTGCCCAGTCCCAGCACCATTCACATACATTACCGCTCATATCATACAGACCAAGCTCGTTAGGTAGCTTTGTCCCAACAGGGTGTGTTTTGTTGCTACTGTTGTTTCGATGCCATACATAATCACCAATAACCTCGTAAAAATCACCAATAATCTCATAATCTAGCGCAAATGGCCCTGCAAAATATTTTTGATATCCGGTATCATTTACAACCCCCGGATTGTCCATATCTGCTCCCATAGCCGCCCACATCCATTCCGTATCGGTCGGTAAACGATATCCATCGGCAGACCAATCGCAAGTCACTGTATCCCATGTGGTATTCGAATCTGTTGGTATTGCAGCATAGGTAAGAGTCGTAAAGTTAACTCCCGATACTTTGTAAGCAGGGGTTAATCCTTCCGCTATGCTCAGTTTATTGCAAAATGCTATTGCATGATACCAGTTGACATTTTGCACAGGGTCACTTGTTCCGCTGGAATAGGTTACATCACTCGGGTCGTTTCCCATAATGGCAAGAAACTGTGCTCTCGTTATTTCTGTCTCGCTCATTCTGAACGACGATACAATGCTTGCACTTGATGTGATTGAACCACATCTGTATATACCACTTTTAAAGAGTCCACCGGGTACGACTTTCAGGGTGCCGATATTGGTTGATATGTAATCAGATGGTATAACTCTTATTTTAAAATAGTTTATGTAGGTATAACCTAAAGCAATTCCATTCGCGTTCGTTATTGACGGTGAAAGAATAATAATGTATTTACTGTTTCTAAGCGACTGGGAAGGTGTAAATGTAGCTACTATTCCACTATAGCTCACCACACCAGGAATATTACTACCATTTGCGTCTATTACTTTAAACGCATTTGAAGCGAGTATAGATGCTGGATTCATTTCCGTGTTAAAAACAACATAAATTACTATATTATTATTAGTAATAAGCTCATCTGCAGAAGGACTCGAATAAACCACAAATGGGTGAGAAGACGCATCGGTTCCATCGGCTACATTACAGACATATTCTGTTTTAGTAATCTCTTCTTGATCAAGGATGTTGTTTTTATTAGAATCAAAACCCATATCAATCTGAACACCGCCCGTAGAACATTTATCCCCGGGAGCTATAACGCTTTTATTTGTAAAAAGTGAC
>CAYLTM010000284.1:0-1174 GCA_964386495.1 uncultured Leptospirales bacterium | reverse complement strand
CAATGGTCTTATTTTCGGTATTTGAGTTAGAACTTTCGTCGCAGTTAATAAAGAAAAAAGGGGCTAAAAGCAGGGAAAGAATTAGTAAATATTTACCCCCCCGTGTTAATTTAGATAGATTTTTTAACATATCGATGCTCCTTTTTATTAAAAATATTTCGCAATCAGCTACGCTTTAATATAGTTGACCTGTTTTGCTCATTAAAAAAAGTATATAATTATTTCAATTATTTGTCAATAAAATATTTTTATGTTGTTTATTCGTTTTTTTGTGTTTTCAACATTTTTTTCCAAAAAATAGTCCAAATCTCAGAAAAATCATCCTCTTTCCTGGTAATATCCCAGTCGTGGTCTGCGTAGTTACGCTGATTTTCTTCCATGAGGATCGTTTCCAGGAAAAGGTCGATAGCTTTCGCCAGAAGAAAAGAGACGGAAATTTTGAAAAATTTCCGCATATCAGTGAAAAACTCATAGCAAATCTCTTCAAAATACACAGTCTTAGTAACCCAGTTTTTATCAGGGTCATCATTCTGATATTTCACCGCCGAAAATTTCCTGATATTGCAACCACCATCAGCTTGCATCTTTTTCAACAACAAAGTAATCACCTCATTGTATGTTAAACCGTTTGCCGCTGAATATTCCATAACTTTTACTAATTTATCAGTATTAATATACACAGATGTTTTGATCATAATAGTCTCCTAATCAATAATTAATAGAAATAAAGTTCCTCTATTAATATATACGATTAATAATGGAGAATTGAAAAAAAAAGTGAGTAAAAGTAATAGTTTTTTTGTTCAAAATGAGAATTATTTTGAACAAAAATCTTCTGATCATGGTAATCCTGAAATCATTTGAATCAAGGTTCGGAGTTTACGTACCGACACTGAAACGATGATTAATATCGTCGGTTCAATTATGCAATAGCGAACCGCATCCTTTAGGATGCCACCATATTATCTTTTCACCCAATCAAAGTTTATCAGATTTCTTTTTACTGACGAGAAGATCATTCCGACTTCAAAAACAGATGCGTCTTTCATATCGATATATTTATCAGCATAACGCATTTCCTGTATCTGTTTCAAAGCCGAGTTTTCTTTTTCAGATGCAGAATCCGCTGTAACTTTAATTTCCATTACGAAGATATTATTTCCAAGTTTAATGG
>CAYLTM010000283.1:0-3255 GCA_964386495.1 uncultured Leptospirales bacterium | reverse complement strand
AAAAAGTAATTTACTTTCAGATTAAAAGAGGGAGCGATTCTTCCTCTTTTAATTTGCATCATGAGAATAACTTGCCGAAAAGAGATTGTTATATCTTGTTCAGAAAAGCCATAAACTTAAAAAAGCTATTCTTGTAATCGCTAGATGATAGTAGTTTTCATTGGAATTTAATATTTCGATCTTTTTCCCATAACAAGATGCGAGGTTTCAAAATGTATGGAATCAGCAGAATCTACGGAATCAGAATTTTCTCTATAAAGCTTTTAACTCTATCGGCAAATTGTAATGCCTGAATTGCATCATCGTTTAATAATTCAATATTATCAGGATAACGAGTGATTGTCGAAAATCTGTTTAAAAATTAACATTCATTTCTAATATCAATAAATGTTTCATTAAACTGTTCAGACAACATACATAGCTTTCTCAAATCGTGAGTTCGTTCAAGTTCCCAGTTATTGGATAATAAAAATGCTTTCAATATTTTCTCAGCCGACTGCTGGCAATGGTAACATATAATTTCTATTGGTTTTGGTAGCATGGTTGCATATAGATGATGAGCACTTGATAAATCCATCATCGAATATTTTATCCATTCTTTTACAATATCACCATTCTTCATGCTATTTTCATACCATTATGGCCAACCTGATAATGTAAAGTCGCTTTATTATCTTTATTTTGAAGAAACTCTTCCCTTTTAAATAGAATGAGATCAACAGGGAAAAATGTTTTGCTATAGAGCGATTTGTCCATCTCGTATAAAATATTAATTTTACGCTCATCTTTCGTATCCATGACTACACATATATCAAGATCGCTGTTTTTATCTGGATTACCGTTGGCGTAAGACCCGAATAAAATTATTTGATCGATATCAAAACGTGACTTTATTAGTTCCGCAATCTTTTTTACTTCGTTTATGCCTTCATCTTTAATATTCATCATAATTTCCCTTGAATACCTCATGCCTAAAGTAATATCGAATAATTATATTTGTCAACCCTTAATTTCCGGCAAACTTAAATAATACCCAATTGGTGCAATAAAAAAATTAGTCGATTTGAAAAAAAGTTAGATTTTCTGCCTATTCAGAGTCAAAATATGCCTAAAATTACATGGAAATCAACATTCCGGTATATTAGATTGTGATTTTTCCACAAAATCATTAGTTTCTGATACTAAGTAAAGAAGTTCATCGTCAGAATCGAAATAGGTATGTCGATAATTAAATTTCCGAATTAGATAATTCCACTAATGAATTTTGTAAATGGCACAATATTATTATCTATACTCGCTTTCTCCAAGCATTCCATATAGGCTAATCTTTTATCTACCGGAATAATTGTCCATTTATATCCGCCGGATGCCAACATTGCATTCATGAGAAATCGGGCTATACGACCGTTCCCGTCCATATAGGGATGAATATAAACGAAAATAAAATGACCAAGCACTGCCCGAACCAGAGGGTCATTCTCTTCCTTGAGCAAATCGAAAAATGCCGGCATAGCATCTCGTACTGCTTCAGGTCTAAGAGGAACATGCATCGAGCCGTTTATATAGACCTGATCATTCCTATAGCCTGCCAGATCCGACGGTCTCAAAATTCCCGCAGTGACACCTGGTGAAAATAATTCACGATACCAGTTCCCATGATCGTTTGAACAGATAATGCCGGGATTCCCGCCTTTTAATATCTCTTTTATGCTGATCTTTACTGACTGAAAAGCCTGCCAATATCCGCGGGCTGCAACCGCATTTAATTGTTCTTTGTCACTATCATTTTTATCAGGATTCCAATTACCTTTCCGTACCTTCTCTATAAGCTTTTCAGTAACATTGTATCCTTCAATTGATAGTGAGTTATAAGCGTCATTAACATAAATATCAGTGATCTGTTTTAAATATTCCGATGATTTCACTATAACATCCGGCGGTTTAGGAAAATTATCCGCAACAGCTTCTCTCATTTGCTGCCACATAAGTTTGATGCGGTTTACATAAGGGGATATTTCTCGAACATCAAGTATTGTCGGTAATTCAACTTCAAAAGGGTCATTTGCCGAGATTACATATCCGGCACTCTTCATCGTTTTTGAAATATCATCTGCTACGCGCTTTCTACCGATATTATTAAATGCTCCAATTAATCTTCCGGCTATAACGCTGTGTCCGCCTTCAAGAAGATGGGGCAAAACTTCGGAGGAATCTTGTATCATGGAAAGTACAGTTCTCGCATCAAGCGGATGCCGGATAAAAAAATCTGGTGTACTTTCTATTAAAGCCTCAGCGAGCGGAAGTATTTGCAAATTATCCTTGGTTATAATGTCTTTCGGTTTGTTGGATTTAAAATCAAAAACAGATGTTCCGTATTTTAATTGAATGTTATTATTACCCGCAAGCGGGGATCTGACAATTAGCTGACGGGGAATGTGATTGTTTCCTGCATGGAGTAATAGTGATTGCTCCGGAGATAACCACCAATTGCTGCCGAAGCGGGTATTTAGATATACTGATATGAATTCCCAGAACGTCGTATACCATGAAGCTGAATTTCCTATTCCGGAATCCGGCCGGCAGACGATATACCAGCCATTGATAATTTCCTGTAGAAATCCGGTTTTTACTAATCGCTCTTTATGTGTGCGTGATAAGTCAGATGACCGGACTATATTACCACATAGCTGGAGTCTTTTTAATGTTTCAAGTGATTCGGCTAATTTCTCAGATAACGATGCCATACTCCCCCGGTATTAGTAAAAACGGCTTTACCAATATTAGTATAATATGTCATACCTGTATTAGTAAATTATGTCAAACACATTTCATCGGGATTATTTACTGGTTTCTTTGAAATCTCCAGATAGTATAGAAAATATGTACTATCTGGAGATAATATGCTTGACAATCTCCAGATAGTATGGAATAATTGTACTATGTGGAGGTAATATGATAACAGATTATTCAACCCTTATGTTCAAGCTTAGTAATTATGCATCACCAAAATCCAGAATTACCCGTCTTATTAAAAACCGGGAGCTTATTCATATTAAGCGAGGAATATATATTGATAATGAAAACTTGCCTTATCAAGTATTGTCACCGCTTATTTACGGTCCATCTTATTTATCGTTTCAGTATGCATTATCTGTTTATGGTTTAATTCCAGAGCGGGTTAATATTTATATGTCAGCATCATACAATAAAAACAAGGACAAAGTGTTTAAGACTCCGGTTGGAAATTTTCATTAT
>CAYLTM010000282.1:0-3277 GCA_964386495.1 uncultured Leptospirales bacterium | reverse complement strand
ATCAGCGAATGGAAGTTTCGGGCGACTGTCTTCGGCGGAGTCTCTTGTTTTGTTTGTTGTATCGAAACATCCTCTCGGCGCACAGCGGTATTCTATTGTTGTTAAAGATCAAATCTTAGTTCTGTCCACCCAGCCCGACTGAGTACAGTATAGCGGGCTGGCTTGGATTCTGAATAAAACACATACTAAGCTCGACCCTTTGAATCATCAATATTTATTCTAAATTATAGACCCATATTTTATTGTATTTTCTCAAAATCTAATAATGTCTTAAAATTCTATTATTTATACTTTTACTGTTTTCAATAATCATTCTTTTTTATACAATCAGTAGAATGAATACACTTCACTTTCATTTTTTTAAATCCCTTTTCAATAATTTCATAATATCCTGTTTTAGGGTTCCAGCTATACATGAAAAAATCAACTGTATTATCTTTCTCAGTAATAGTCTCTCCCCAAACTTCAAGATATTTATTCCCACTTTTTGTTCCTGTTTCTACACGAGTAACAACATTTCCTAAACTAAATGTCGGTGGTTTTAGTTTTTCTTCAAAATCTTTTCCATTAAATTCATAAATTTCAACTTCAAATGACATGCCAGATAATACAAATATTAATATTTCTTCAATTCCGTTTGAATTGAAATCACCAATGTAACAATATCCGTCCCATTTTCCGAATTTTATTTTCTTATTATGAACAATCTTATATTCATATTTTTTATCATAACTTCCATAAGGTGTATCAACATTAAATTTATTTAATATTTTATTATTTTCTACAATATAAATGCAAAATTTAGAATTACCTACATCACTATTTGGATTTAATCTAACTGTAGTCATATTTCTGTAATGACAGAGATATTCTGTTTTTTTTGAGCCAGTAAAATTCCCGGTAGTACATTTTACTAATTGATAATTATAAATATCATCAAATGATTTTTGTAAATCTTTATCTATTGCAGTAAGTTTATTTCCAATAGTATATAAAATCAGTATTGTTATTAAGAAAATATATTTATTTTTCATGAGTTTTATCCAATAATTTATTTTATTTTCCGAAATTTCTATTAATCTTTGATTTATCCCATTTATAATTCTGGTTTGGATTATAATAATATTTTATTTGTTTATTCTTAAAACCGGATTCAAATGCATCTTTCACATAGAAAATATCATTTTTAATACCAACATTTGATACTATTGGTCCCAGGTCTGAGTTATAGTCTTCTCTATCATTACCAATCATCGGTCTTACTGTTGCAACATGACCATCAGCACCTGTTGGATTGATCCACCCGGCAACAACGGTATATCCTTCATTTGCTAAACCTTGTGCTTCCTCAGGTTCACTAATTTCATTTATAAGTCCTAATTCTGCTTGTTTTGCCATTTGTCTAACAGCATCACTGGCTTTAATGTTCCACCTATTTATTCCAGCACCTTTTGGGGGATACGAAAAATCTTTATCATTTCCATAATCTCCCAGAAATGCATTTAAATCAGCCCCTGTACCCTGAATGATATCATAGGTTGCTTCACTACAATGTGTTGGATATTCTTTTCCAAATGTTCCTACACCATCTTTTTTGTAATTTTCATTTGATCTAGTCATATCTTGAGCTGTTTTTAAATTATTTATAGCTTCTATATTCTGCGTATGATTTGGCCAATTGCTTACTGTAGGAGAATCACCACTAAAATCTAAATTTTTTACTGCACTTTGATAATCATTGTTAATTTCATTTTGTTGCAACTGCTGAAAATGCGGATATTTAATAGCGGTCATTTCAATTTGACTCATCTTTTCAAGCCCATTTTCAGTAATTTTATAACCAAGCGTAGATAATTGCATTTTGGCATAGGATTTAATATCTTCTTTACTCAACATAGCGCTATCAGCACTTAGAAAAGGAATATCTCCCATGTTTCCAGAATCATTTGCCGCGACAAGACCTGCCAAGGTATAATCTTGATACAACCCATTAACAATACTCGACTCTTTCTTCGCCTGCGCTCTATCAGCCCACTCGTTATCAATCGCACCTTGCTTGCTTTTAATATCCGCTACAATCACTGACGGATCAACACCCAATTCTGCGGCAAGTGCTTTTACATAATCAAGCTTCTCGTTAGTTTCTTCTTACTTTCTTTTTATTCGGCAAAAAAGAAAGTAAGCAAAGAAAATTGCCGATAATCCATTTTCAGATGTAACGAAACATCCACTTGGCGCACAGCGGTAATCAATTGTTGTCAAAGATCAAATCTTAGTTCTGAGGAACCAGCCCGACTGCTTCGCAGTGAGGCGGGCTGGATTTCAATCGTGACAAGTTCCATCTTCCTCACAAGCCCCTAATTCATTATCATTCTTCATATACTCATCCAACATTTCCAGTATCTTTTTCTCATCATAAAATCTGTTTCCATATACTATTTGACCATCAAAGAAACCACCTACATCCATATTCTCTATATTCCCAGTATCATAGAAATACAAAACGGCACCTTTCTTTAGTTCACGATATTTTATTCTAAATTTTCTTTCTTTTCCTTTGTAAACAATAGCGTATTCATACTTATCTATCTTTTTTATCTTTACCTTGACTGGTTCCTTGTAATATGCATTTAATACTTTGTTGCCTATCTTTTCTGTCTTCTCAAAGTATACATTACCTTCCATTTTATCTTCATTTATCATTAAATACAAAGAAGCCTTTGTAACCGGTTTTTTGTATCCCAAAAATTCAGCCATTTTATCTCCTTTATTCAAGTTCCATATACCATGTATAGAATCAGATAAATCTTTTTCTTCCGCTTTCATCTGTGTTACTCCCAATAAAAAAATACTAATAAATATAACCGTTTTTATTATTCTCATTTTATACTCCTTTCTAATATCTAATTTGCCATACTTGAGACCAGTCTACTTCGCCTCTTCGTTTTGTATTTGAATGGTCATAATTATACCATGTTCCATCACTACCCTTCTTAGCCAATACAAAGTGATGTCCTTTTTGCTCACCTGCATGATCACCGCCATAGTTCACCCAGAAAATAGCAGTATTTTTACCAGAATCATTAAGCTTTTTGACCTCATCATCTTTCCTTACCGTGCTATCATAAACATATTTTGTTTTTTCATTTCCATTATCGTCAATGAATGTTTCCTTATGACCATTGTCCTCTCTTTTTAATTTATATGTTTGATCCCACTCACCAGTACCTTCTCCATCATACAAATTAGTTACTTTTCCATTTTTATCTACATTGCC
>CAYLTM010000281.1:782-3317 GCA_964386495.1 uncultured Leptospirales bacterium | reverse complement strand
TCACTTTCGACAGAAATTTCACCACTCATTAATTCTACCAGGTTTTTGGAAATAGCCAAACCCAGACCTGTACCGCCGAATTTCCGGGTAACAGACGTGTCGGCCTGTGAAAATGGAATGAACAGCAAATTTCTTTTTTCTTCGGAAATTCCTATTCCTGTGTCTTTCACAGAAAATTTTAGTTTCGTTTCATAATTTTTACTTAGTAATTCAACCTTTAAAAGTATATATCCGGTCTCGGTAAACTTTATAGAATTGTTGATTAAATTCGTGAGTATTTGACTTAATCGTAGCGGGTCCCCTAAAAGAATCCTCGGAATTTCTGGAGATAAATCTACAATAAAATCTAATCCTTTATCAGCCGGTTTTACAGGCAGCAGATTTTGTACGTTATAAATAAGCTCCTCTAAATTAAAACTCACATTTTCAAATTCCATTTTACCGGCTTCAATTTTTGAAAAATCTAGAATATCATTAATAATTCCAAGTAGAGTCTGTGCTGATGCGGAAATTTTACGAATATAATCCCCCTGCTTATCGTTCAAATTAGTTTTCATCGCCAGATTAGAAAATCCCATAATAGCATTCATTGGTGTGCGGATTTCATGGCTCATGTTAGCGAGAAATTCTGATTTTATTCTTGTTGATTTTTCCGCTTGTTTTTTAGCTTCTATAAGATCATTTTCTATTTGTTTTCTGTCATTTATATTACGGCTTACACCGACAATTTCAATCTCGCCATTGAAATTATAGCGATATTTTGTAGAAACCTCTATCCATACAAGCGAACCGTTTTTGTGCGGTTGTTGTATTTCATTGATATAATATTTCGGGTTTTCAGGATCACCTACAAATTCTGCGGAATTAATTTTGATGGCCTCAATAATTAACTTCAATGAATCAGGGGTCATTGCATCTTCTAATTTTTCAGACATTGCCTCATCAACTGTTAATCCCCGCAATTGAAATATACTGGGGCTTATATAAGCAAACTTATTTTCCGACAAATTCAAAACCCAGATAACATCTGAAGCATATTCCGTTAACAAACGATACTTTTCTTCACTCGCACTCAGAATATCCTGATAAGTCCGTAACTGATTATTTTTTATTACAAGTTCATCATTAGTGCTTTTTAACTCGGCTGTTCGTTCTTTAACAGCGTCTTCCAGATATTCCTTACCGGATTTTAAACGATTTTTCATTTCTTCGAAAGCATTTCCGATTTCATACATTTCTGTAGATTCAAATACTGTTCTTTCATCAGAAAAATCACTTTTCCCAACACGTACCATGGAATCCTTTAGAATCAAGACAGGTTTGATAATTACTGATCTCAAACGATAATCAAGAACAAACATCAGAATAAATAACCAGATTATTAAAATTGTAAGAAAAATTAAGTTCTCAATATTACGGTGGGATATAATATCTGAAATATCATAAATTATGCGGAAATATCCAAACTTTTCACCAGCTACTATTATTGAAGTCGAATAAATAATTAAATTCATTCCTTCAACATCTTTAAGATCAAACCTTGAACCATTATCTAAGCTATCCATATTAATAGATAGAAGATCATTTTTAAGATCAGTTCCGGATGATACAAAAACTTTTCCATCATTATAAAAAACCGTCGCGGAAACGATATACAGATTTGCTGTATAATTATCCAGTGTCATTTTAAGAGATTTGGTCTGTCCAGAAAATATTTCATTCGCGATAATTTCTTTATGCTGATAATATAGAGTTTCTAGAAAATAATTTATTCTGTCAATCTCCGTTTTCTTATTTATTTCTACTAAAGTATAATGCGTAATTAAGAAAATCATCCCGCCAAAAAATGTTATTATTAGGGCCGCTTCGGAAAGCTGACGGCTTAATGATTTTATTTTATTACTTTTAAACATTTACTGATTAATTACCTTTATAAGCTTCTTCCCGCCATTCTCAAAACTTACAATAGCGACACCTTTATTTAAAGCGTCTCCGTTTTCATCAAAAGAATATATTCCCGATGAACCTGGGAAATTTTTTGTAGCAGCTATAGCGTCTCTAATTTGTTTTCCATCAGTACTTTTCGCTCGATTAATCGCGTCCACCATAAGAAGAATAGCATCAAACGCCAGCGGAGTTCCCGTACTTTTTATAACAGACGTTCCATATTTTTTTTCATGTATGTTGATCAACTCAGCGGTTAATGGATATTTCATCTCAATGTGCCAATGATCAGCTCCGATAGCACCTTCAACACTGTCACCGCCGAAATCAAACAGTTGAAGCCCCCAACCATCACCACCCAAAAACTGAACCTTTACACCGGAATTTTTCGCCTGACGCATTATAAACCCGCCGTCTTTGGAATATCCGGGTAAAAAAACTAATGGAGGATTTTTATCTTTAATGATATTTATTAGGTGTGAAAAATCCATGTTTTTTGTCTGGTAACTTCCAACCGCTAGAATTTTTCCGCCATTAGCTGTATAATAAGCGGTAAACGACTTTGATAGAACCGTGCTGTACTCTTCATCA
>CAYLTM010000281.1:0-772 GCA_964386495.1 uncultured Leptospirales bacterium | reverse complement strand
CGATATGGTAAAAAGAATATTCCTTTGCCAATAAATAACAACATTTTTTACTTTCAATTCCTCTAAAGCATATTTCGCGAGAACCCTACCCTGAAGACTATCTGTGTAACAAATTCGGAATATATAATCGCCAATTTTAGATATTTCATCAACAGTAGACATCGGAGTAATCAGAGGTACACCGGCTGTTTGTAAAACCGGAGCTAACGCGAGAGTCTGCGAACTGCGTATTGCACCGATCATACCGACCACGCCATCCTTAACAGCATCTTCCGCAGCAATCTTGGCACCGAGCTGAGTGCTTTTATTATCATAGATAACTATCTTTAATTTTTTACCGAGGATACCGCCCATACTGTTTATTCTTTCCTCGGCAAGTTCCGCACCCACTACTGAGCCGCTGTCATTTTCTGCTTTGATGCCTGATAGTGCAAGATTTGCACCGATTCGTATCACATTATCATAATTATCACCAGCGGATTCATTAGATGCAGGTTTATTTATTTCCTTTTTAAGTAAAACAGATGAATTATTTTTCGCAATTATTAAACTGACGATATAAGCGAAAAACAAAGTAGCAATTAAAGAAAACGCCAAAATAAACAATAATTTTTTTTGTGCCACATTAATTTTACGCATAAACTACTCCTATATAATTAAACAACATTTAGTTATTCAAAATAAATTTATAATAAGGATGTCGATTAATACATCCATTATTAATCGACATATCGGAATTCCGAAATAAATTCGTAATTCCTCACATTTTGCA
>CAYLTM010000280.1:0-3321 GCA_964386495.1 uncultured Leptospirales bacterium | reverse complement strand
AAACCAAACGACCGATGCAGTAGTAGGAAATTAAAAGATGTTTCATTCGATTAAAGAACACTGAATAAAGTCACAATTCAGTAAATTTTTAAAAAAAGAAAAGAAAACAACACCAAATAAAGATTACTACGAATTTGAAAATTAAATAATTACCTTTATATAGATTATTTAACTCATTTAGTATACCTCTCCTCATAGAAACATGACATAAAAAAATCATTACGACGAATACTCCTTTATGAAATATACCTTGCGGTATTTCTACAAACAAATTTCATCCAGAGTCTAAACAGAAAGTATCATCATAGTGACTGTCCTCCAGGCCGTGGACAAAATGAATATGCCCTTTACCGCGACGTACACAGATGCCGCAGTATGGCTGGCCAACTCGGAAATTATTTTAAACTTGGTTGTTTTATTGTTTATATTTTCGGACGTTATCGTTTAAAATACTTTCCTAAGAGTTATATGCAATCGCAAAGAACTTGACAAATGATATCATATTTGTTGTCATAGCTTTATGTTGGTAGTAATTGATACAAATGTTCTATTTCAAGCATTGAAGAGTTCTGAAGGCGCTTCTCATTTTATTCTTCGTCTTATTCGGGAACAAAAAATAACCATTGCATTGTCTATGGCTGTTTTCAAAGAATATGAAGATGTTTTTTCTCGTTCTGATAAAGTTAAAACTCTTAATTTATCCAAAAGTGATCTCGAAAAGATATTACAATTTATTGCATATATTGGAAAGCCATTTGTCACTTATTATCTTTTTCGCCCAAATTTGAGAGATGAGAAGGATAATATATTCGTTGAATTAGCTATAACTTCGAATGCAAAATATTTGATTACAAGTAATATCAAAGACTTTAAAAATTCTGATCTTATATTCGATGATTTGAACATTATTACACCCGGTGAGTTTGTGAAAATGTGGAGGATGAAATATGAAAACTAAAGCAAGCATTTTGACATTGAGAGTTCCGAATGAATTAAAACATAAAATTGAAAAAATGGCTGATAAACAAGGTTTATCGATTAACCAATTAGCCTTATATGCTTTCACAAAAGAAATTCAAGAAATGGAAACATATAATTATATGGCAAATTACTGGAATAAGAAATCTAAAAAAGAAATTTTTAATGATTTCGATGAAGTAATTTCCAATGTAAAAAAAACCAAAGTTCCTGATTGGGATAAAATCTGAAGAATTGCGACTACATATAACACGGGGTATCCAATATTGTCCTGTCTAAGTTTTGTCGAATAGTTTATTTTGTTTGAATGATTTTAGTGTATTTATTTATATTGATTGTCTAAGGTCGGGCAACATCGGATCGCCCCGAAAACGTTGTGCGTAATTAACATAATTTCAAATAAAAGATGGCATGGTGAGAAGTAAAACAAAACATGAAATAAATGGATGGAAAATAGAATTCAATAATAATATTCATATGTATACCCATAGTCTAAAAGTTTTTAAAAATAATTTAAAATATGATATTCCATGTGAAGATACTCCAATGCAAGGAAATATAATTGGAATATGGATTTATGAACTTAAAATTGATAAAATTATTGCCTCCGATCTAAAAAAGACATTAATGAAATGGGCTGATATTTGTGGATATAATTATATTCTTTATTTTTCTAAAAATGATTTTGAAACAAATGTTTTAGTATTAAAAAATAATAAAAATGATTGATCTTATGATTAAGAAAACTATTGTATTTAGAAGTTTTATTATAGATACGTCAACTGACTACATCTCTTAGAAGTCTTAGCGTAGCAGGACAAAAAAAAACCGCTGATGAAGTAAGCGGTCAAACGACGAAAGTAAAAAAAACTGGAATGGGCAACACCTGCTGTGCTAAGACTTTGTTGAACGAAACCAAACGACCGATGCAGTAGTAGGAAATTAAAAGATGTTTCATTCGATTAAAGAACACTGAATAAAGTCACAATTCAGTAAATTTTTAAAAAAAGAAAAGAAAACAACACCAAATAAAGATTACTACGAATTTGAAAATTAAATAATTACCTTTATATAGATTATTTAACTCATTTAGTATACCTCTCCTCATAGAAACATGACATAAAAAAATCATTACGACGAATACTCCTTTATGAAATATACCTTGCGGTATTTCTACAAACAAATTTCATCCAGAGTCTAAACAGAAAGTATCATCATAGTGACTGTCCTCCAGGCCGTGGACAAAATGAATATGCCCTTTACCGCGACGTACACAGATGCCGCAGTATGGCTGGCCAACTCGGAAATTATTTTAAACTTGGTTGTTTTATTGTTGATATTTTCGGACGTTATCGTTTAAAATACTTTCCTAAGAGTTATATGCAATGCCATTTGGGATTTGCAATATGGTTTTCTGGTAAATACATAGAACTTATTGGTTTAAAGTAACAAAAAATAGTAGTAAAGTTATTCCAATTGAATCAAAAACGAATAGCTATAAGGCTTATTGTATTATTGATTTTATTTACAATCAATTCATGCAATAGAAAGGACAATATGAAACTTATAATTGATAAAACCGTTGAGTTTTACCCAACCAAAGAAAAATTTATTGACTCAATTGCTATTGGAAAACCATATGCGGTTTACTTTGAAGTTAATGAAGATACAGCCTATTTTTATGCTTTATCAATGACTAAAGATAAACAAGAAACATTAGATGCATTACATATCTATAATGTTAAAAATGTCACTGACTCAAATATCAAGTCAACGGTCAAAATCGATTGGTCAGAAGATTATAGATATGCAATTCTATTTATTAATGATTACGCTCATGCAATCTTTGATTTTATGGATAAACAAGGATATAATCGTATTGGCTTTCCTCCTGGTGCTTCAACGACTGGATGGTCAAAAAAGTCGAGAGAATGGAATCAATCAATATTAAATCTTTTTCGAAAGTAGAACATTCGAAATCTGAATTTGATTGATTATATACCAAGGCGTATTTTTTTTGGGAAATGGCACTTCTTGGCTCTTGAAATATCGATATCAAATCAATTGCATCAAAAAAAGAAGGCTGCTGACTATTCTCAAAAGAATTTCTGATTCGTTTTTCCGACTTCGAAGAAAAAATGCTTCGCAGCAATTGATCAATTTTTTCATCACGAGATAGTATTTCTAATTTATGATTTGCTGTGAGTGTTTCTATTTTGTTTTTCGATTCATTCTGATATGCGTTGTATTCTTCGGATAGGATGTGATGTTCTTCTTCGAGCGTGCTATATTTGTTTTGAAAACCGGCAATAATTGCTATTAATTCATCGGGATTCGTTGGAA
>CAYLTM010000279.1:0-3409 GCA_964386495.1 uncultured Leptospirales bacterium | reverse complement strand
TAGAGATTTCGGCGAAGCCTTTTACAGAGGTACTCTTGCCGCGGGAGATAGACTTCCACAGTCTGGAACAATTTTTGTGAGTTTCAAACCATCGAGCAGGTTAGAGCTTATGGAAGCTATGAAAACTTTATTTGAAAATAATTTTAAGATTATTGCCACGAGCGGTACCGCGGACTTTTTAAACGAGAACGGTATTCTTTGCGATACGGTTTATAAAGTCAGTGAGGGAAGACCGAATATTATAGACCTTGTGAAAAACAAAGAGATTGATTTGATTTTCAACACTCCAAGAGGGTATATGCCAAAGAAGGATGATAATTCTATCAGGCAGGTGGCTCTTAGATACAACATTCCGATTATTACAACCGGCGCGGCTATTCGAGCTGCCGTTGAAGGTATAATCCGTATGAAAAGCGATAATAATATGTCCGTGCGTTCATTGCAGGAATATCATGAGGAACTGAAGAATCAAAAATAATTTTGAATTTTAATTTTGAATGGGAAATAGGAATGGAAATGTAAAATGTGAAATAGGGATGAGGTTTGGAAATCAATGATGTAAATGGGAAATGTGAATGTAAAATATCATAGAAGCTGTTTTATCCGGTGATTATGCTAAAGTGTACGTAATGCATTGTCACCGGTTTTTTTTTGAAAAAAATCTGGATCATAAGATACAGGTAATAAACAATTATTGAAATTTGGTGACGCAAATACGGAGATAATGGAATATGCGATATTGAGTTTTAATAGTATATTACTCAATGTTTTATGTGTTTAAATAAAACAATTTACAAAACAAATATTTTTTTGTGAAAACTGATTGTTTATTCTTACAATTATAGTTATATGTCATTTTGCCCCTCAAACTAATTCAAGATAAATATTAACTTGATAAAATATTTTCTTTGACAAAGTTCGTATATAAACTAACAATGAATTATGACAAGAGAAATAATATTATATTCCACAATTGAAGGAAAATGTCCATCGAAGGATTTTTTTGATTCCCTTCCAAAAAAAGTATTTCAGAAAGTATTATGGGTTTTAAAATTAATTGAAGAACTTGAAAAAATTCCACAAACATATTTTAAAAAATTAATAGGTTCAGAAGATATATGGGAGTGCCGGATTATTTTTAGTTCTAATATATATAGAATATTTTTTTTTTTCAAAATGGTAATGTAATCATTCTGACTCATGGAATAGTGAAGAAAACTCAAAAAACTCCAATAGAAGAAATAATTAAAGCTGAAAATGATAAGAAAGATTATTTAAGGAGAATTAAAAATGATAAAATTTAATGATTATTTAAATGATAGGTTTAATAAAAATCCAAAAGAAAGTAAAAATATTTGGAATGGATATGATAAATTCAAAATAGGTTTAATTCTAAAAGAAGCAAGAATAGAATCTGGTCTTTCGCAAGATGAACTTGCAAAAAAAATACATACAACAAAAAGTGTAATATCGAAAACCGAAAATCATGCTGAAAACATGAGATTGTCAACTCTTGAAAAATTTGCAAAAGCCTTAAATAAAGAAATAACAATCTCAATAACATAAGAGCGGGGCAAAACGACACATAACACGGGGCAAAAGCTGCGGCGGAGTACCTCGCTTGGCCTTCGCCACATTGCGGCAAAAGGCCGCCGCAACGTCAGGTAAGCAAGACGTTGAACTGAAACCGCGCCAATTGGTTCAGAAGAGGCGGCATCCGTGCTCTTCGAAGTCAGAGGCGCCTTTGGAGCGTTATTTTCTTCTTTGAAACCCGTCCGTACTCACAGAAAATTGTATTTATTTGATTGATTTTTCTATGCCTCTCGGCGTATTCAGTTAATAAGTTGTTCTTGGTGATTAATTGCAGTATTTCGAAAGAAGTAAAATTCGATACCCATCCCGTGCTATGTGCGGGGTGGGTATCGGTCTTAATTTCTTTAAAAATACGAATTATTTACCAGAAACGAAGAAAATTCAAAACTAAAAAAGAGGGATATGTATGATGAAAATTATTTTAAGAATTTTGTTGGTCTTACTTGTAGTGCTCTCTCCTGTTCTTTATGTCATTGGCTCCTTCGCGTTTAATTGGCCTATATCAGATGATGAGTTTCAAAAAAATCTTCCTGAAATAGTGAAAAATCTTGAAGTCAAAATAGAAGGTACCGGTGAAAAGACTTTAGTGCTTATTCATGGCTATCCTGACAGTTTGGAACTATGGGATAAGCAGGCGGAGTTTTTTAAAAAAGACTACACCGTCGTCCGATTCACCCTTCCCGGATTTGAACTGAAAGATACAGGTAAACGCCCTCATTACAGTGCGGCACAAATAAGAATGATTATGGATGCCTTTATTAAGAGCTTAAATAGAGGAAAAGTCACGGTTCTTGCACATGACTGGGGTGCAGCTTATGCTACACAGTATCTTAAAAAAAATGAGTTAGTTGATAAACTTGTGCTTTTTGATATCGGCAGTTTTGGTGATGAAAAAATGCCATCTATCAATGTGAAATATACTTTTGCACTGGCAGTGGCTTGGACATTACCGGAGTTTTTGGGTGAAAAATTAACAGTATATACTGCTGATAAAATATTGAATGTGCCCAATGTTGATCCGAATAAAACTATTGCTGATTTACGTCCAGACTCTCGAATGACCTATCCATACTGGCATTTGTGGAAATCTGTATTGTCAAAAACTGCAACAAAACCAATAATGATACAAGATTACGGTACTCCTTTCCTTTTTCTCTATGGTAAAGATAAAAAAGTTTGGTTTCATGCTGAAAGCTGGTTAAAAGAACTGCAAGACGCACAGAAAGGTCAAGTAGAAGCAATTCCAGGCGGTCATTGGTTTATGCAATCTTCACCTGACTTGGTTAACCAAAAAGTGGCTAAATGGTTAAGCACTAATTAAAGAAGTAGACATCTGTTTATTGCACATCATCTGATAGACTAAATTAAAGGGAGCGAGTTTTCCGCTCCCTTTAATTATTAAAGTATATCCGAATTCTACATATTTCAGAAACCTGCCTTAAAATTTTCTTCTATATTTTCTGTAGTAAAATCACCATTTATCAATATGAATGAACTTGGGATTAAATCTTTCAGGAACATTATTGTTCATTGCAACTGGATAGCCAAAAGAAACTATACTTAAAGGTTCTATTCCATCAGGAAGTTCAAAAAGTTTTTTTGCAGCATCAATTCTATCCTGCATTGGATGAATACCAAGCCATACGCTTCCGATTCCCATTTCATGCGACGCGAGAAGCATGTTTTGAATCGCAGCTGAACAATCCTGCACCCAATATCCTTCAAATACTTCCCGGTTTAAATTACCGCAAACAAGTACAAGCGCACCGGCTGAAGTTACCATTTGAGCGTAAGGATGAAAGTCTAAGATTTTACG
>CAYLTM010000278.1:1994-3425 GCA_964386495.1 uncultured Leptospirales bacterium | reverse complement strand
TACCCGAAGATCAGAAACTGGGTGTTGATGGATTGCCGAGAAAAATAATCGGCGAAGAAGTTTCAGAGAAGCTTGAAATCAAACCTATTGAAGCTGTGGTTATTAGATATGTTCGATACAAATATGCTGACATGTCTGATCAAGCTGGTCTTGGTGATGGCGATAAAACTATCATTACAGCACCGATGCCGCCGCAGATTCTTCCGAAGACCATTGCAACACCAAGTCTATTAGCATATATTGTAGTATCAAAGTTCTGTGATGCTATACCGTTTTACAGATTATCAGGAATTTTAAATAGATTTGATATCGATATTTCAAGAGCCAAGATGAGTTCATGGTTATTGCAATTGTATTTCAGATACGTAAAGCTTGAGCAACTCATGTTTGAAGATATCTTTGCATCATATCTTTTAGGATTAGATGAAACACCTCTTCAGGTTTTAGATGAGCCGGGCAGAACGAATAAGCAAAAATCTTTCATGTTCATTCTATTTGGAAGGCTTGCTGAAAAAAACATTGTAATGTATAAATATCAGGAAACTCGAACAACCGATTGGCTTAAAGATAAAATAGAAAATTACAAAGGCTATATTCAAACTGATGGATATGCAGGGTATAATCTTCTTGGGAAAAGAAAACAAAAAAAACATGCCGGCTGTATGGCTCATTCAAGAAGAAAATTTACAGATGCCGAGAACAGTTCCGCAGTCTCCTCAGGAAAAAGTCTTGCGTCCGAAGCTCTGTCATATATTCAGAAACTTTATGCTATCGAAGATGATTGCCGTAATAATAATTGTTCTTTCAATGAAATTTTTGATATAAGACAAAGAGATTCAGTACCAATTCTTGAGTCATTTAAAATTTGGCTAAAGGATACACATTGTAAAGTTCCGCCAAAAAGCTTGATTGGGAAAGCTATTGCGTATGCTCTCAACGAATGGGACAAGCTCGTTATATATACGCTTGACGGATGTATTCCTATTGATAACAACCTTGTTGAAAACAAAGTTAGACCTTTTGTTATGGGTAGAAAGAACTGGCTTTTCTCAGGATCTCCTGATGGTGCTCATGCCAGTGCGTTCTTTTACTCGATTATCGAAACTGCAAAAGCTAATGGTCTTGAGCCATACGATTATCTAAATTATCTTTTTGAGATGATTCCTTTTGCCTCATCTGGTGACGATTACAGGGCTTTGCTTCCCTACAATGTCACAATTTCAGATATTTCCGATCGCAAAAAACAGGTGTAGTTTACAAGACGCTTACGAACAAATGATTATATTATATATATGATTCTATATTGCTTATTCATTACTAGGGATAGCAAAACATCTGCAATTATAATATCCACCTGGGTGAACACCTCGACCATTCGGTATCTGCCCGCATTTACTCCATAGGAAATATTTACCTTCCACTTCCCTATGA
>CAYLTM010000278.1:0-1984 GCA_964386495.1 uncultured Leptospirales bacterium | reverse complement strand
TATGAGAATCCCTGATTTTACTGTTTTTTAATATATTATCTTCTTATTTGAATTAATCGAAAAAAGGATTACCTATCAAAATATACTGACTTGCATCAAATAATGGATTTAGTGGCTCACTGAAATAACCATTCTTTTTCATTGTATTATAATCATAATATTCTATCCGTGTTTTTGCCGGATTATTTATAAGTTCAAGAATTGATTCTTGATAAGCCTTATGAACAGGCTTGTTATTATTTATTTTCCCAGTCATTTTTATTATTAATTCTGAAGAAGAATTCATTGAGCTTCTAACAAGACTTGAGATACCTGATTGCGCGTTTTGTAAAAGAAGAATTTCCGAAAGAGCAATTGGCTGATAATAACGGTTATAAAATTTTTCAATTTCATTATTTTTATTATTAGTTGATTCCCTCGGATCAGGTCTTAAAATCTCACAACCCCCAGCAATAAACAGGCCTATATTGCCGGTAATTTCCAAAAATTCATTTATCTTAACATCCTGATTCGAGATATAAATCTCTGAGTTTAAAGGACGATTTTTTTCATATCTGGCATGTGTAAACAATGCTAATGATTTTGGATTTTTATCTTTAATAATATCAATTATTTCAGTGAAAGATGCATTCGAGATAATATTCTCTTTAATTTCTTCTTTCATTCTTTTATGCATCTCTGATAAATCGTTATTTCTTTCCGGATAAATTAATACATAATTACCCGAATAATTCTTTTTTCTTTTTAATTGATCATACCATTGAAGAAAGGAATATTGAAAAAATACCGGATGATCTTGAATAAGAACTTTGTCATTATCATCCATGAGAATATGAAAAGGTATTGTAAATATATCGCTTTCACCCATAATACAGATTGCTTCATCTTTCTGAAAAAGTTTTAAAGGTTCAATAAAAGCTGAATAATATTGTTTTGATATTTTTTTAAATTTTTTAACATCCGGGCTACTATCTGGGTTTCCTCTAAAAAATGGCTTAATTGAACCGTCTGTATTGAAAACACCTGGATGATCAAGGTAATTAACTTCATACCGGATTATTTCCTCACCCTTTTTTATGGACCATGTTATAAGCTTATCTTTTCCCCTTGTATAAAGAATTATTCTTGTATTACCGATCTGATTTTCAACATTTTCAATAACATCCAATGAACAATACCTAGGCTCATTTTTTGTTGTAGTAATAAGCTGATATTGATAACTTAAAGCGGTGTCAAATGCGGTTAATGGAGATTGATTTAATTTATACAATATTTCTCCCATTTTATTATATAATGAACGCGGACTGAATTCCAGTAACAGTGACAATGAATTATAGTCTGTTGATATATTCCCATTATTAGAAGCAACGAATGATTTAAGGGATTTTAATCTGTTTTCTCTGAATTCTTTCTCAGATTGTTTATATAGCTCAAGTGCTTTATTTAAATTATTTGCTTTTTCATAAATTTGCCCTTTAAGAAAACTTATTTCCCATTCGTCCCCTTTGTAATAATAATAATCGTCATCGTTTCTTTCTTTCTCAATTAAAGTCAAATAATTAAGCGATTCCTCGATGTTATTATTCTTAAAATAAATATAAAACAGATTTTGAAGGGTCTGCAGTTTATATATTAAAATAGTCCTTCTACGTACTTTATCCCACGGCTGAATTACCGATAACTCTCTTGCTTAATCTGTTTAACCGTTTGCGGTTTAATAAACTTCTCATGTTTATCAATAAATTCCTTAATATTTTTTAAATATGTCTTAGCATTTTCATAGTTACCGTTCCCTTGATATAAAGTGGCAAGGTTTAATAAATATGACAGATAATCACTGGAAATATTCTGATATGCAGAGCAAAATTTATTGTGCGCTTGACATATATCAGGGAGAGACTTTTCAATTTCATCTAAGGTGTACAGGTAAAGTTGATCCGTTTCATTAAAATAAATATTTGCAAGATCTATACTTCCGATCTTA
>CAYLTM010000277.1:3080-3449 GCA_964386495.1 uncultured Leptospirales bacterium | reverse complement strand
TCCAGTTTTCCATCAATAACATCTGATTCAATCTGACAGTCCCATCTATCAGCATCTAATTCATCCATCCATTTTTTTAAAAATACAAAATCCGTAACAGGAAGTGATTTAATCTCATTAATAATTTCATTAACAGATGTCATATTCTAACCTCTGTCAATAAAATAGCAGAAATACATTTGTTTTGTCAATATAATTATTTGATTAATTATTTCTATCCGTTTACCCGAAACACTTATTGATCGGTTAAAAACAATGATCTTCTGTGCCCTCATCCGCGCTGCCGCACACCTTCTCCCAGGGGGAGAAGGTTTCACTATGAAAAATACTTTTCTCTACAAAGCCCTCTCCCAGCAATTTTACAAATGG
>CAYLTM010000277.1:0-3070 GCA_964386495.1 uncultured Leptospirales bacterium | reverse complement strand
AAGAGCCCCGACCCCTAAAGGGGAGCAAAACAATAACACTCGCACAACGAGGTTCTTGTTGAACAATTGAACCGGAGCCCACATACTATTAAATTTCTTCACGATGACAAAATCACCACGTTTCACTATACAAATACTGAAGCATCGACATTGAACTTTTTTGCCAATATTTTTATCTGTCTGATGTTTAATTCTCTTCTACCACTTAATATTTCTGAGACAACGCCTTGAGAACCAATTTCTTTCAAATCTGATTGTTTTAAATTATTTTCATTCATCAATTCTTTTAAAACACATATTCCTGATATTATTTTTATTTTATAATGGTCATCTTCATACTTAGAAATCAACAATCCAATTGTTTCCATCAAAGATGATAATGGATGTTTTTCATTATTTCCTATTTCATCAATTAATCTATCCAATGCATCACATAAATTCAAATATTCTTTTTTATTACTAGGTACGCTTAAATAATTGGTAAGTGAAGGCCAAATCTTTTCAATTTTTTTTAATTCCGAGTTTATCATATTAATCTTTCCATTTATTTTTATCATATTCTTTATGCATCAAAATATGACGAATATATAATATTTTTTTGTTATAATGAATTGCGGCTATTAGTCGATATTTATTGCCTCCAATATTGAATACAGTTAAATTATTTACCAAATCCGCATTAGGAAAAGTTTTTCTTAAATCGCTAAAAGTTGTAAAATCCGTTTTAGATATAATTATGTACCATGCATGCAATGAATTTCTACTATCGGGATGAATTTTATAAAATTCAGCAATTCTTCTTTTTGAAATTATTCTCATAATAACATTTTATCTCAATACGAGATATATGTCAATATATTTTCAAAATAAATATCATTATTCACATCAGCAGTTAGAGTGTATCGTTAAAAATATTACTCTCTCGGGAATGATCCTCTTTGCCCTCATCCGCACTACCGCGCCCCTTCAAGATGCACGGATGCATAAATGGCCGGCTTCATTGCGACATCCGTGTCGCATGCCGGCATGCTCAATCCGTTTCGCTCCCGTCCAGGAAAGGTTCAGGATGAACTGAATGCCGAAAATGATAAGGATGTCAAATTTTCGGCCAAGGATGTCCGATAACGGCACCCACGTGATCGCGGGAGAAGGTTTCTCAACGAAAAATACTTTTCTCACGAAGCCCTCTCCCAGCATTGCGTCCGTGAGAGGGCACCGGCAACTCTAAGAGCCCCCGACCCCTAAAGGGGAGCAAAACAATAACACTCTCACGACGAGGTTCTTGTTAAACAATTGAACCTCATCCTTTAGGTTGCGGTTTACTGTTGCAGAGTTTCTTCAAGTCCCCTTTAGGGGATTTAGGGGCTACTACTCCGCCGCTGGATTAGTCGTACCGGTGTACGGACCGACTATGTGGATACGGCCGGGAGAGAAATAAAAAAAGCTTGATTATTTAATAAATCCAAAAAACATATGCTAAAGTATAATTCTTAATATAAGGAATATTATGATTGAAGAAAAATTCTTAAATATGCTTCTTAACACGATAAGTCTAAAATCAAAAGAAATATTCGGCAGTAAATTAATTGATGTTAAATTATACGGCTCTTATGCCAGAAATGAATACAATAAAGACTCCGATATCGATATCGCGTTATTAGTTTCAATTAGTGAAAATGAATACAGTTTTTTCCGGAAAATAATTGCCCAATTAGCAGGTCAATTGTCGCTTGATTATGATATCACCGTTTCAATAAAAATTTTTGACAGCGATTTTATTTTGAGTAATATGTTTGCTGTTCCCTTCTACAATAATATTATTAATCAGGGAATCAGTATTAATGTACAATAGAAATGATCTAGCGAAAATTCGATTTGAAAATGCAGTTCAATGTTTAAATTCGGCAAAATTATTATTATTGAATAATGATTATAAATCTGCTGCCAACAGATCTTATTACACGATTTTTCATGGAATAAGATCTGTATTAGCGTTAGATGGTGTAGATTTTAAAAAACATTCAGCAGTGTTGTCTGAATTCAGAAAAAATTACATAAAAACAGAATTATTTCCTACAGAATTTTCAGGCATCATTTCTGAAATTTTTGAAATAAGAACTGATTGCGATTATAATGATTTTTATATAATTTCTAAAGAAGAAGTTATTAATCAAATTAATAATGCGGAAATATTTCTCAATGAAATAAAAAAATACTTACAGGGAAAAGAAATAATCTTCAATTAAATTTCCACACTTCGAAAGATCTTTTCCAAAGCAGCTCCCGGTGAAAAGTCTTTGCTGTTAAAAATAATATTCTCTCGGGAGTAATTCTCTCTGCCCTCATCCCCTACCCCTCCACCACCTCCTGAACCATATAAATTTATCCAAGTTGTTATTGGTAATGAAATGTCACCATAAATAACTCCACCAGTGCCACCATAAGCAGTCGTTGATGGGTCATTATAATCACCATTTGATCCTGTTCCTCCGTTGCTATAGAATCCAGCGCCACCACCAAAGCCACCAATTTTCATCCATCCACTTCCTAAAGTTGGATGCCAACCTTGTGTTCGTTTACCAGATTTACCTCCTCCAGTTCCATATCCATCATAACCATCAATAAAATCATCCGTTCTTTGATTAGCCCCTGCCCAGCCTTTGCCGCTTAAATCGACAGTGCCGTCGTTCTGGAATTTTTGTGTGCAGGCGATCCAGACTATGCCTAATTTGTCGTTCCCGCCTGTCCCATATGCATCTGTTGTCAGAGTGGCTGTTGATTCTATTGTAAAATTTTTCGCGTTTACATATTTCCCGTTTTTAGGATCGTAATTTCCTGAACCGTGATTGAGCCCCTTATTATATCCGTTCTTTGTAACAACACCAGTTACCGCAAAGTTTTCATAAAGATCAATTATTTTAACTGTATTCCCCGCCAGTATAGTAATATCCCCATCCTCCCCTGTGCCGAATTGAGCGCCCAGCGTTGTGAATTTATTCGAATATGCCTGAAAAAGCGGAGTGCTGTTTAAATCGGTAATATCTTTCGATAGATTAACTGTGTATTCAGT
>CAYLTM010000276.1:0-3452 GCA_964386495.1 uncultured Leptospirales bacterium | reverse complement strand
GGATATTGTGAAAAGAAATACGAAGAGTTATAAACAACAAAAAATCATGTAATCGTGTTAATCCTGAATAATCGTGGTTCAGACAATTTCTTCGGTTACCGCCACTACTCGCTGTTTACAAGATTGTGGAAATTAAAAATTTAACACAAATATAATTACATGTCAAATGTAAGAAAACAATAAATCCTATTTCAAGTTTTTTTAGATAATAATTAATTATTTCTTGCAAAAATAATATACTTCATTTAGTAAATAAATGTTCAATATTTCATTTGGAAATATAGGAACTTTTCAGATCGAAAAAACGTTTGTTATGTGGTCGTATATGAAATTAAAAAAGTTGTATCTTTTAACATTTATTTCTTTTTTTATAATACTGTCCTGCGGTACTGGTATTATAAGAAAAGACGGATACCCTGTTTCTTCTGGCAAAAGCATTAATGTCATTTATTACAAAATATCGTACTATAATAGTGGAGTTTCTAGAGGAAGTATTGTAGGTAATAATCAAATAGACCCTGATAACAATCATAAAAAATTCAGCAAGTATTTCATAGAAAAAATCAAAAAAGATTTTTCTGAAAATAATTTGAAACTGGTTGAAGCTGAAACTGGAAATAATAATGTTAATATAGAAATGAGAATATCATTTACTGTCGGTGTTGATGGAGTTTTGAAAAGTATTGCCGGATCAAGATGGATAGTTAAATATAAGGATAGTGAAGCAGAAATTTATAATTTTCAGCCAATCTCGGAAAATGCTAATCCTACAGATGCGAAAATACAATTAGGCGCGATGAGATTATCATCAATGATGTCGAGAAATTTTTTTGAACTGTATAATTCATGGTCTAATAATTAGTTTTCTATTTTAGGAATTTCCTATTAAACAATATAAATTGGAGTGTATTATAATGAAATTGAAATTATTTGCAACGAAAATTTTCGGAGTGATTCTTGTATTGCTTCTCTTTGGTCTTACAAACTGTGAAATTTTAACATCAGCGGAATCTGAAGAATTATCTGATGTGGAAATCGCTAAAGAGATTGATGCTTTATTAGGCGAAGCTGTCGATTTTGATCTTGAAAATGGAACAACAAAACTTTCGCTGCAGAATAAATATATCGTTTTATCCAGTTATTCAAATGACAAAGATACTGCAAAATTGGATTTTGAAACATATTTAGATTGTAAAGAAAAACCAATATGGTCATCAGGAACCTATGCTTTTGATAATTTTACTTTAAATGGCAAAAAACTGAAAGGCACTTTAAATCTTTTTTTTATCTGGGATTCGGAAGATATTCAAGAAGTAGTTTATGAAGGTGAAATTACTTATATTGATGACAAGACATACACTGCTACAGTTAAAACCTATGAAAACAAAAACGATGAGTGCTTTGGCTATATTCAACATAAAAATAATTATGTTGCCTATAAAACTGATGGAAGTCTCGCAAAAACATCAACTTCAAAGCAGCCGGATTATACTCCGATAGCAAAACCTACGACAACAGCTTGCTCTGCAACAGGAACAACTACAGGGATTACAGCAGGGACTACTGGAACAACAATAGTTTCAATTCCTGCGGCACCCGGTGCTGCAACAGTAACTGTGAAAAATACTTCGCAGCTTTCGCTGAGCTGGACGGCAGTGACTGGGGCGACAGCTTATGAGGTCTGGTATGGGACATCAAGCAGTAATTCATCAGCAAGCTGGTTCGCAACGGTAACTACTACGAGCACGCTTTTATGGGGCCTGTCAAACGGCACCACCTATTATATCTGGCTGAAGGTGAAAAATTCAAGAGGAACGAGCGAATTCGGGGCTGTCGCAAACGGAACTCCGGGAGTTGTAGCCCCCACAGTAACAACAGCGGCAATTGCGGGCAATTTGACCTTCACTGTAAACATTGCTGGAACAAGCGCGAAAGGAGGGGGGCATGTGACAGATGACGGAGGGGCAACCGTGGATGAGATGGGGGTCTGCTGGAATACATCGGGGAATCCGACAACAGCCCATTTTAAAGAAACTACGTTTGTATTTACGGGCGAATATACAGATGTAACAATGAACAGTCTTACGGTTAATACAGTATATTATGTTCGGGCATATGCTGTAAACTCTCGTGGAACATCTTATGGAAATCAAATAACCTTTAATTCAGGAAAAACTTTTGGAACTGACTATGCCGGAGGATATGTCTTTTACAACGACGGTAACGGTGGAGGACTTGTATCAGCAAAAACGGATCAGAGTACTGGAATAATCTGGGCTATATTAGCATATCAGATAACTTTAGTAAATGGAACACTGTACACTATTGGAAGCGGCTCGACAAACACTGATAAAATCATTGCTCAGAATGGAGTGGGAAATACATACGCAGCAGGAAATGCTCGCTCATGTACTGATGGAGGATACAGCGACTGGTTTCTTCCATCGAGAGACGAGCTTGATTTAATGTATACAAAATTAAAGAAAAACGGAGTTGGCTCGTTTGCTGCTAACTACTATTGGAGTTCATCTGAGAACGATTATCGTTACGCGGTGAATCAAAACTTCAGCTATGATTCTGGCGGTGCAGTCTCTATCAAATCCCTCACAAAATATGTCCGTGCCATTCGGGCTTTTTGATTTATAATGTAGGTTAATTTTAAACAGACTATCTCATTTATATATGAGATGCTCTGTTTAAATAAAAATTCAATAGTAACTTTGTGATAATGATTAAAGTATGCAAAAACATTTATTGAAATTAGATTTTGTGTAGAAATTATGTAGTCAGTGTTAAACGGACTTCTTTTTGATTATGTTTCGACCAGGTAATCCCCGCGATGTATTATTAATTCTATCGTTAACATGAAGACAAATCACTAAGTATAATTATTGTAATTCACACCCCCGAATGTTTCTAAACATGGAAAATAAATTTTTCTTGAAAAAAACAGTGAAGTAATTTTTTCTGCTACTTATTATAAGAATTTATTTGAGGGTAATATGAAAATTGTTGTGTTTATGTTATTGGCGGTTTTTGCAATTTTGACTTCATGCGGTGAAAAAAAACCTGAGCTGGCGATTCCTGTAGAAAGTACAGCTCCAAAGACAGAGGAGTCTGAACCGGTTAAACAGGTTGTTGAGAAATTTACATCGTATAAAAGATTTCAGGTTAAACCGGTTAATGATATTTTATTGGATAAAGAGCTCGATAAAACTGTCGGACAATTGACATTGGTTGTTTCAAAAAAAGATAAAGCCGGATTATTAGAATTGATTTCTAAAAGTATAAAAATCGATGATGCGATTCCTGCCGCGGATGTTGATAATACTGTTAATTTTACTAAGAAATGGAAATTGGACATTGAACCTGGAAAATCAGAAATTTGGACAATCCTTGATAATATTATTAAAAGCGGTTTTAAGAAAATTTCAAATGAGAAATTCGGCGCG
>CAYLTM010000275.1:0-3460 GCA_964386495.1 uncultured Leptospirales bacterium | reverse complement strand
AAAAAAGACACCTTGAAAAAATAAGATTGACTCAAATAATCAGAAATAACATTAGTAGTAGAAATGATTTTAAAATGATTATCATAAAAATTTTACTATTGGCAGGTTGGGTATGTTTGGTGAATTTCTTATTGAAAACAAGGCAATTACTAACGATGATCTGATCAAAGGGCTGGCGATTCAAAAAGAATATAATATGCCGCTTGGTGAAACTCTCGTTCATCTTGGAATCATTGAAAAAGAGAAAATGGAGATGTTTCTTTCACTGCATTTGTTGAGTGTTGTCGATTCAGTTGTTGATGAGCATATTCATGATTCATCAACAGATCAGATTTTTGCTGCTGAATCATGATCATCTCGATTAATCAGAATGATAATAATTTTGTATAAAAATTCTGTGGAGTATTTATGGTAAAAATTGAAACTCTTGATATTAAGCACAAAGAATTGTTGTCTGAAAAGCTGTTTGGTATTAAAGTCCGTTTGTCGGAGTTCAGTTTTGCAAACCTTTACTTGTTTAGAAAAAATCACAATTATGAGATTGTTTTTGATGATGATTGTTATTTCATAATTGGTTTTACTAATGACCGTGTCAGGTTTGTTCTTCCTCTATGCGGCAAGGATGAACCTGATATGGATTATATTGATAATCTTCTTCGTGAGTTTGGAATGCTTTTTCCGATTTCTGAGGAGTGGTTAAAATATTTTTCTCCTGATAAGTATGAGATATTTCACAATCCTGATGATTCCGATTATATTTATAATATGGAAAGAATGGCTACATTATCCGGTCGACATTTGAGTGGTAAACGAAATCTGGTTAAACAATTTTCTGATACATACGAGTGTGTTTCTGAAGAAATCAATCACGATAATTTGAACTCAGCACAGGTTGTGTTGGATAAATGGGCTCTACAGACAAAACAATCGAATGATTCAACTGATTATTATTCGGCTAAGGAAGCTCTGACTCTTTGGAAAGATCTTAATCTTTTTGGTTTGATATACTTTATTGATGATGTTCCTGTCGGATATGTTCTTGGCGAGGGGATTACAAACGATACTTACGCACTTCATTTTGCTAAGGGAATAACAGAATTTAAAGGAATATACCAGTTCATGTATAATGATCTCGCAAAAAAGCTTTTGAATAAATATTCTTATATAAATTTTGAACAGGATCTTGGAATAGAATCGTTACGTTCAGCGAAATCTTCTTATAAACCGGATTTTATGGGGATGAAATATCGGATTAGATTAAATTAGTATTGACTAATTTTCAATATTGCGATAGTTGTTCATCAACAGTAATTTGTGAAAGATTTGTATAGAGAGGATATATGGATGATCTTTTTCTTAAAATTATTAAAGGTGAAATACCTTGCAAAAAGGTTTATGAAAACGATACCGTTTTTGCCTTCGAAGATATTAAACCTCAGGCGCCGGTACATATTTTAGTTGTTCATAAAGTACCGACTAGAAATATTAATGATACTACTGTAGAGAATGCTTTTATCTATAAGGATCTTTTTCTTGCTGTTAAAGAAATTGCCGCGATGATGAATATTAATGATAGCGGATATCGTATTATAATTAATAACGGACCGGATTCTGGTCAGGAAGTTTATCATATGCATATTCATATTCTCGGCGGGAAAAAGCTAGGACATCTTGTAAGTAAATGAAAAACATTGTTATTATAATAATTTTATTACTATGCGGATCTTCATATGCAGAAATTCGTCAAAAAATTGATAAAGACGGCAACCTAGTATTTTATAATGTAAATAAAAAAGCAGTTGTTAAAACCAGCAACACATCAGGAAAAAAATATGAAAATTCCTATGAACGAATGATTGCCGCCGCATCCATGAATACTGGTGTTGATGCTAAACTTATAAATTGTATTATTAAAGTTGAGTCTAATTATAATCCTAAAGCGATATCGAAAGCTGGTGCTGTAGGTTTGATGCAGCTGATGCCGGAAACAGCTTCGTATTATGATGTTGTTGATCTAACAAATCCATTAGAAAATATAAATGCAGGGACAAGACATTTTGCACATCTTCTTAATTATTTTAATGGAGATATTCCTCTGGCTCTCGCGGCATATAATGCGGGACTTAGTCGAGTAAATAAACAAAAAAAAATCCCGCCGATAAAAGAAACTATTGACTATGTAAATAAGATAATGCTGATGTATAATGGTACTTCAGGTTACGAAGAGCAAAGCCGTAAGATTTATGTGATGATTAACTCATCCGGCGAAATAGAAATAAAAAATTAAGAAGGTTCTATGTATATCGGGTTGGACATTGGCGGTACAAATATTAAAAGTATTATCACCGATAAGGACGGAAATATTCTACAATCGCATTCTCAAAAAACTGGAAAAACGAAAAGCGAAATTCTGACAAATATTCTAAGCTCTATAACTTCTGTTATGCGTCAGGCTAATTGTCCTAAACGGAATATTCGTGCTGTTGGTATTGGTTCCGCGGGTGTCATTGATAATAAGAATGGTGTGATTATCAAATCACCGAATATTGCCGCCTGGAAGAATTATCCTCTTGCGGAAATTCTAAAGGCAGAAATGGGTATTCCTGTATATCTGGAAAATGACGCGGCGGTAGCGGTTATCGGCGAATGGTGGAAAGGCAATGGTGCTGGTTATAAAAACTGGATTATGCTCACTCTTGGTACAGGTATTGGCGGTGGTGCGGTGGTTAATGGTCAGCTGCTTACCGGACGCGACGGGTTCGCTTGTGAGTTCGGTCATACTACAATCGATTACAATGGTGAAGATTGTGCCTGTGGTTCAAAAGGCTGTTTTGAAAAATACGCATCCGCGACGGGTTTTGTAAATCTTACATTGAAAATGCTTCATGATAATAAGGATTCTACTTTACATGATCTTCTTAAAGAGCAGCCTTTAACAACAACCTTAATCTGCGATGAGGCGAAAAAGAAAGATCCTTTATGTGCAGCGGCTTTAGAAAAATTCAGTTTTTATCTTGGTGTGGGAATTGCTAATATGTTAAATATTTTCAACCCGGAAGCCGTCGTTATTGGTGGAGGTTTATCAAAAGCTTATAAACAGTTTCTTCCATTGGTTAAAAAAACTGTTCAGATATACAGCTTTAAAGCTATTAATAATAATGTCCAGTTTTATCCTGTGAAAGACGAAAAAACTGGACCGGCTCTTGGTGCTGTTAAATATGCTATAGATAAACAACACGGAAACAAACAATGATAAATATTTTCAGAAAGAAACTTGAAATCCGGCGGGATAGTAATTTGTTCATCTCTATCGGTGCGGGATTTAACCAACTGCCGCTGATTCGTGAGGCTAAGTCTTTAGGATATCATATTATTGGTATAGACAAAAATACTAACTCGGCTGGCATCATTGAGTCTGACATCCGTATTCAGGAATCAGTTGATAATTATGAAGAGATTT
>CAYLTM010000274.1:0-3482 GCA_964386495.1 uncultured Leptospirales bacterium | reverse complement strand
CTTCGGAGAGGATTGTGTCCAGGAAAAGGTCGATGGCTTTCGATAGAAGCAAGGAGACAGACTCTTTGAAAAACTTCCGCATATCAGTAAAATACTCGTAATCCACCACGCTGTAATAAACAGTCGCGGTCTTCCAATTTTTATCAGGGTCAGTATCCTGATATTTCACCGCGACAAATTTTCTCGCGTTAAGATTACCTGCTGACAGAATTTTCCGCAGAAGCAACGCGACAACATCATCGAAATCCAATCCATTATCGGCGGAAAATTCTTCAAGCATCTGCAGTTTTGCGGTATTAATGTAAACAGATGATTTAATCATGTGGATTACTCCGTATTATATATTTGAGGATTTATGAGTTTTGCAGAAAAATAACCCTCTATTAATATATACGATTGAAAATCGAGAATTAAGAAAAAAAGTTGAAGAATATAACAGAATTTTGAAATTAATTAGCATAGTTACGCAAAACACGAATTATTTGTGCTGGTATTTCACTTGACAAAAAAATAAATAATATTTACCCATAAGTTATGGAAAACAATATACATAACGATTTTTTTATAAAGACAATTAAGGACAAACAAAACGCTGTAGACTTTCTTAGTGGTGTTTTGCCGGATGAATTATTGTCGAAAATGGATCTTAGTGTAATTGATTACGATGATACTTCATATATGCTGAACAGGTTTAAGGATTTATTTTCAGACATTGTTATTAAAATAAAAATTGATAATAAAAACGCGGATATCTTTATTTTGATTGAACACAAATCGACATTACCTGATAATAATGCTTTGTATATTCAGATACTGAGTTATATATATACGATGTATGAAAATGATAATGTCAATAAGAAAGATTTCAGGATAATTATACCTCTGGTGTTTTTTCACGGAACTAACGAATGGGATATTCCGGAAGAGTTTAAAGATTTGTTTACTGTTAACGATTCTGTAAAAAATTACATGATGAATTTTAAATTGCTTTTATATGAGACCGCAGATTTTGACGAAGCAAATACAGACAAATTTCATAAGGGAACCTCTAAAAATCAGGGTTTTCCAAAATTCAAAAATACAAAACCCTGATTTTAACATTGTTTGTTCCCAATGGCTTATCGAAATCCATAATTATTGGTGGTTGCCCAACAATTTATTGCTGATATCATCCTTAATAGCTTTGAAATCTGCTTTTAGCAAAAATGATATAAAAAGCATATCCAAAATATTTGAGAATTTAAACAAATTGGATATTTTAAAAGATATAAAACGAATTGAAATATATATGATTTATATATTACTTACGAAGAATGTTGATGAAGCGACAATGCTTGAATATTTGATTAAATATGATGAAGAAGGAGCGAAAGCAATGTTAACCTTTGAAGATTACTTTACCAAGAAAGGAATAGAGCAGGGAATAGAACAGGGTTTAGAAAAAGGATTATTGCAAGGATTAGAGAAAGGCAAAAATGTCGGCAAAGATGAAGCAAAACTCGAAACCGCAAAAAAGATGATTGAAGATGGTATTTCTATTGAGATCATCGCTAAGTATACCGGCTTACCTGTTGAAAGAATTAAATTGCTGTTCCATTAAAATTACATATGAAAAATAGAAAAACTTATATTCATAACTTCAAACCTAATTTTTATGATTATATTTATTTTAAACTCTCAAGACTTGGTCTATATCTTGACAAAATCAATAATGTAAATAATTTTCATATTATTACTTTTCCTTGTCTTATTTTATTTATGATTGAAATATTATTTATTTCAGATATAAATAGTATTATTGATGGCGAATTTAAAGTTGATATTATAAAATATGTAAGAATTAATAATAAAGACTTGAGTAGCTTTCTTTATTTTTTAATATTTATCGTAAATCTATTATATTTTATGCATAAGAAGAGATGGTATGAAATTAATTCTTATTATAATAACAAGTATAGAAAAAAGACAGAGGAAAAAAACTTTTGGGACGTAGTTATTACCATATTTCTGATATTATTAATTTTTTCAATGTTTTTTGTTTCAGCCTTTGTTATAAGAAATAAATATTATTTTTCTGATTGATTTAAATTAAATATATTTATTTACCAATGACAGGTGAGTATATTTTATTAAAAAGTTTATTGTTCTATGTGCTGGACTTTGTGTTATTTTACAAAAAAAAAGTCGTTAAACGACTTTACAAAGAAAGTATAGAAAATTAAGTAAAATATTATTACAACTCACAACAGAACTTCAAATGGGATAAATCAAAACTAAACAGATCATGGGGTTATAACTTATAATTGATGAGTATGTGATAAAAAAGTATTAATAATTAATGTAATTGATTAAATGATAATAGAATATGCATGAAATGACTTAATAATGAAGAAGTATTATCGTAAAATAAATGTGTGGTATTTATGAAACGAGTATTTATCTCTTTAATTGTATTGTCTGTTATTTTTATAATTGGAAACAAGCTTACTGCATTAGAAAAAGATTTAAAAAATTTATTTGATAATATTGATAATTATCAATTGGTAAAATGTACCACTGGTAATTTCACTGGTTCAAAAAAAACAGAATATCTTTGTCATTATTCCAGTAATACTTATTCTGAAGATAATCCAAATAATGGAATTCATATTGATATATTTTACATTTACATAGTAGAAAATAATAAAATATTGAATAAATTTAGTGTTGATAGACCCTATGGAAATTATAGGTATGAGTTTTATAAAAAAATAGTTCACAATAAGAAAATCAAAATCGGGAAATGGGATGGTTATTCATATATTGGAGATTTTAATTCAAATGGTTTTGATGAAATATTTATATTCATATTATCAGGTATGTCGTTTGAAATTGAAATTTTTGAATTTAATGGAAAAAATATTGAAGAGAAACTTAAGCCTCCAACTTTTGATTTATGTAATATTATTTCTCGTGTTGAAACAGAATCCAAAGATGGAAAAAACTATATAAAGGTTTGGGGCGAAAAGATAGATAAAAAAAATAATACTATTGACTGGTACAAATATGGATGGAACCCTAAAACAGGATATTATGAAATTGTCGATAAAGGTTTTGAAAAGTTGAAATTTAAATGCAATACTGCGATTGATTGCATGGAAAAAATGAACCCTTAGTTGTGTTTTTCTGATTTTACATAGTTACGCAAAAAACAGTCAGTACAAAATCAGCCAGATGAATATTAATATTCTCCGGTGACAAAGACCATGTGACACCATCGACAATTCCTCTACAACCATGTTAACTTAGTCGCCGATGTGTATGATTGAAAGGATTAAGAAATATTTTACTAAATATTTCTATTCATAAACATCGCCACTGAAATCTATGATGTGAATGTGAACTGTTTCAAAATTTGGAATAGATAACAGACACTCTCCCGTCTTCTGGCGGGGCATCACATTTCAGGAAACCATTCTTTTAATTTTTCGGCTACCTCTAAT
>CAYLTM010000273.1:3199-3544 GCA_964386495.1 uncultured Leptospirales bacterium | reverse complement strand
CTCGGGATTTATTACTTTTATGTTTATTGATTTTAAATATAAGTCATCATTTGTTTCACTTCCCATTCTTACATTTAACAAATATTGACCTTTGTGTTTTTTTAGATAATAAACATCATCATAGAATATCATCTCAGGTGAACAGAATTCTATACTAAGATACTCCAAAGAATCATTTATGCAAAATTCATTGTTATCATTAACATAGACATAATGATCTATTATTTTTCCACACATTAGCAAGCTAAAAATAATTATTAATACTGTAATACTTATAATTGTTTTCATTTTACATCACCTTGACTCAAGATAATGTTTGTATGGCTCATTGAATACATCATGCAT
>CAYLTM010000273.1:1618-3158 GCA_964386495.1 uncultured Leptospirales bacterium | reverse complement strand
AAATGATACCGACCATATCTTAGTTCTGGATAATTATCGCTATTTCCAGAAATTCTTATTATAGCAATTATAGATAATATATTAATTGGATTTAATGGAAAACTATAAACTTGCATAGCCACGGTTGTTTTATTTGGTGCAAGCCCTTTTGAAATATTATAATCAGCTTTAATAAAACTATTGTCCATCCAATCATAACTCGCATTATTATTACGTAAAATATCTCGGGCAAATTGAACATTATTGTCAGGACAACTGCCAAATTTTTCCGCACCATATCTCAATATATATGAATCGACCATACCTCTCCTCATTGTTTCGTCACCCATTTCCCATAAAGCATTCTCATAAGGACCTTCAAGCCAGCTAGGTTTAGTTAGATAATTACCGTTATAAAATTGGCTTCTATTATCATCAATATATCCTTGTCTACCATCTGATTTGTTTAAATCAACATTTTGTGGTGCAACGCTCGCAGGTGCTGAACCTGAAAATGCATTATACAAATTCGCATAGTCATTATCTTTACCATTACTACTTCCGCCACCGCCATTGTTTCCACCGTTTGAAAAATCTGCGGGAATTTTACTACCCGCTGGTGGCGGTGGATCACCACCACCAGAAACACTTTCTGTTGTCGATTGCGTATTCCCACCTTCACCGTCAAACCCGCTTGAATCTATCAGTTGTATTGGACTTCCGCTCACAAACATGTATCTGTTAAACGACTGGCTGGAAAACATATTCGGAATCGTCGGATCCGCCGTAATGAACCTGCCAACAGAGGAGTCGTAGAAACGGGCTTTGAAATACATCAAACCTGTATCGTCGAGTTGTTGACTGTTGTACTTGTACCTAAAATTGTTCACGCCTTGTTTGTCCCAGTTACCGTCTGTTTGTTTAAATCTTTAATCATGTACTAATATATATATTTGACATATATAATAAATAATATAATTACTATCAAATATATTGCTATTACAATTCTATATATTTTTTTAATATTAAGTGAATTAGTAAAGATTAAATCATATATTTCAATACTTAAAAGCAATATTATAAGAAAAGGAAAAGTCGTATCAGAAATATTTTTTATTGAGTTACTATCTGAATTAACAAATAACTTCTTTACTAAAAAATTAACAGCTAATAATCCAATATTCAATAAAAGTAATATATATGATATTCCTTTTCTGTTTTTTACTTTAAATAATTCATGTACAACTGAAATAATTACTAAAAATGTAAAAGCAAAATATGCAATAGACCTAAAATTAAGTTCAATCATACAAACCCCATATTATTTTATCCAAAAATCTTTTACATCCTCACCCATAACATTAAGTCCACCTGATATTAAGCAACCCACTATTAAACCTTTTGCTCCACCAATTTTATAACCTATTTTTCCACCAACCAGCATAGATGCTATAAAAGTAGAACTAGTAACTAAGACAGCTTTTCCAGCATCATTCCCATCATATTTGTCTAAATCGGATTTAATATCACTTGCCAATAAAACGGCAGATACTGGTCCAGC
>CAYLTM010000273.1:0-1521 GCA_964386495.1 uncultured Leptospirales bacterium | reverse complement strand
TATTGCTGTGGTATATTACTTTGTGGTGCAACACTCGCAGGTACAGACACATATGCCACAGGTGCTGAATATGAATACAAATTAGAGTAATCATAACCCTTATTACTACCACCGCCGTTGCCGCCGCTTCCACCAGAGGTGAAATCTACGGCATAATCACCCTCATCATTTCCTTCATCAGGATTATAATACTGATCGTTATCATCCTTGTCACTCGCAACTTTTTCTGTTGTTGCTTCTGCATTTCCGCACGTTTCTTTATACCCGCCATCGTCCATGAAATTCACCGGACTTCCGCTCACAAACATATACCTATTAAATGACTGGCTGGAAAACATATTCGGAATAGTCGGATCAGCCGTAATGAAGCGTCCAACAGTGGGGTCGAAGTAATGTGCTTTGAAGTACGCAGACTGCCAATATAAATAAAATCCGTTGTAAAAGGCTCTAGCCATCCAAAAACCGCCAATATGTAATGATAGACTCACTAAAAATCAATGAAATTCGGAAGTCAAGAACAATATCAAAGAACGACAGCAACACTTTTTATCTATAAAACATTAATGAGTCGAAAGTGTTCTTAATGATTAGGAGCATATAAATTTTAAGTGTTTTTTTGATTTTCCTTATCATATGTTACAATATTTTTCAAATCATTTAATAATTTATTGTCATTTTTAACATATTCATATATATTAGTCTCGGATTAGAATGCTGATGAACACTGCTAACTTACAATATATATTTGGAGATTACTATGGAACTTGCGGTATCTAAGGAAGAACTTTTTTCTATGATAAAAATAGCGGTCAGAGAAGTTATTCACGAAGAAAGGCTTGATTTTACCTTGAAAAATATTCCCAAAGTTTCCGATGAAGAAATGCAGGACATTGTTAATCTTCACGGAAAACCTAAAAAAAGAAAAGCTGTCCGAAGAATGGCTATTGATTTATGAGCTGGTCAATAGAACTTTCCAAAGATGCTGAAAAATTCCTTGATAAACAGCATGACTTAGAAGATGTGTTAATTAACGAAATAAAAAAACTGATACTCAAGATTAACGGAGAGACTGTTACCTTAAACATTAAAAAGCTATCCGGTTCTTGGGATGGCTACTATCGTATCCGTAAGGGCAAAATACGAATTATTGTTTTTCTCGATTATTCTACCAGTATTGTCTACACCGAAATTATCGATTTCCGTGGCGATGTTTACAAATAGACCTTCATACTTTCTTTTTATTCAGCAAAAAATTAGGGAACATCAAAAAATAAGTTTTTTCATAATCATTCATGAAAAAACTTATTTTGTCAATAATTGTTGGCAATCATATTTTTCATACAAATGAAATGCCTTAAAGTATTACAAAGAAAAACAGCAAGGGTGGTTTCCAGTTGTGGCGAACAGTCTATTTGGCGCGGCAGCGGCAATCGATTGTTGTTACGGGTATTATCTTTGTCTACGGCAGTCGGTGTACCGATTGCCTAAACCCAGCCCCTGTCTGCCCTGTCTGCCGACAGG
>CAYLTM010000272.1:0-3551 GCA_964386495.1 uncultured Leptospirales bacterium | reverse complement strand
TTTTTATCGACCATCTGTGGTCTCACTTAAAACCAAATGATGAGGAAAATGGAAAATAATTTAATTATTCTTAATGCTTTAGCAAATAATGGTAGCAGGTTTTGATTGGTCGATTATTATAAACACGATAGGTGTAATCGGGGGTCTTATAACTATTGCAGATGTTTTATGAAAAGGATATAAATATTTTTTTTAAGATCAAGATATTAAATCAGAAGGTACTTTGATTATTAAAATTACAACAAAATAAACAGAACAGAACACTTTAAATTAGGAGAAGAATATAAGAATGATGAAAAAACATTTAAAATTATAAATTATCAATATACTGAATATGGATGAGTTTAAGAAACTGTATACTGAATTTGAAATATATGGTAAATATATTATTATATAAAATTGCCAATAAATTACCGGATAAATAAATTATTAAGGAGATAAAGATGAAATTGTCTGAAAAAAAATCATTAGATGTACAAATTGGAAAGAAAGGTTGGTCATACAAACAAGTCGTTGGAAAACTAACCTATGTATCTGGAATTCCTGAGATGGATACAATTTTAGAAGGTAAATCTTTTTTAGACGTTCCAACTATAGTAAATTTATTGAAACGTGAGAATGGTATAGAAATAAGTATAATGTACAAGTTTAAACGATATTTTACTGCTATAAAAAACTCCGATCTAATAGGTATTTCTTTTGAAAACAAAGAACAAATTTTTCAATTAAAAAATAAGTCAGTAATTGGTCGAGCTATTGTAGGCGGGTTACTTTTAGGTCCAGTTGGTGCCGTAATCGGAGGTATGACAGGTATCGGAGATAAACAGGTCGGTCTCAATATGCCGGATTTGCTTTTGACATTTAAATTTAGAAATGTTGAAAATGAAGATGATTTTCTAATTTTATCGTCATCCTATAAAAATCAGAAAGAAATTAATGACTTTTTTCTTAAATATTTTAAATCTTTTTACAATATTGAGAATTGATAGTAGTCGCTTTATTAGAACTTTGATTAAAAAATAATTGTATCAAGCTGTGCATTCGTTCTCCGCTTGTACGAAATTTTTTGGAAATGCACTTTCAGCATGTAAAAATGCTTCCCCGGTGGCGATCGTAGTGCCGTCACATTTCGCAAAAATCCGTGCGATACCAGGGAATCATATCGGTGTAATCAAACCGCTTGATGATCTGTGAAGCTATTGATATTGTACAAAATAATTTCAGAGTCGAGACAAGTGAAAAATACATATTACACAAAATTCTACGCTGACCATGCCGCCGTCGTTAGTCAAGGCTCATAATGAACTGGACAAGGCTGTTGATCTTTCATACAGACCTCAGCCCTTTACAAGCGACGCGAACCGCATGGAGTTTTTGTTCGAGCTGTACGAGAAATACACAGCGGGACTTTTTGCGGAGGAGAAGAAGAGTAAAGGGAAAAGGAAGGGGATTCAATAATCAAATGCAACAAAAAATTGAAATGACATCATAGATTCATTTCAATATATGTGATTAAAAACTTGACTTTTATCAATACAATCATATAATGAACCATAAAGAATTTATTTGGTTCAGTTAAGGTGAAATTATGAAATCTATAACAATACACAATCTTGATGATTCATTAGAGGTTTTAATAAGAGAAAGAGCTAAAAAACAAAAAATTAGCCTCAATAAAACAATACAATTATTATTGAGACAGGCACTCGGTTTAAATTCCAAATCGGAGAATAATCATAGAGATGATTTTTTAGATTTATTTGGAAGCTGGTCAAAAAACGATGAAAATGAATTTATAAAAAATACAAAAGATTTCAACAAAATCAATAAACTGGACTGGAAATGAAAAAGATTCTCCTCGATACAAATGCTTATAGTAATTTCCTTCGTGGCAATGAAAATATATTAAGTGTTCTATCAAATGCTAATATTGTCTATATGTCCGTAATTGTTTTGGGTGAATTATATTCAGGATTTAAAGGCGGCAATAAGGAATCACGGAATAAAGAATTATTGAGAACTTTCATTCAAAAACCCACTATAAACATTTTAGATGTAACAATTGAAACATCAGAAATATTTGCAGAGATAAAAAATTCATTAAAAATGTCTGGAAATCCTATTCCAATCAATGACATCTGGATTGCTGCACACTCAATTGAAACTGGATCGGTATTAGTTTCAATTGATAACCATTTTGAAAAAATACCGGGAATACGCATTTGGAAATGTCCAATAAAATAATAACGCACTTCACATTCTATTAATGACTTGACAATATGTATAATAGTTCTAACTATTGTATGTATGTGAGGAAATTATGCTTATTGATACGACGAAAATGATAGCTATAACAAAATTGCAGAGAGAATTAACACAACAGATACGCTCAGTATCATCAGGAAAGTCACCATTATTTGTATTGAAAAACAATGAAATGGAAGCGGTAATTCTTTCGCCGTCCGATTATGAATATCTGATGAATTTGAATGAAATGATTGAATACTATGAAATTGATGACATGGTAAAACAGCGTCTTAAAAAATATAATCGAAGTAATAATATTAAGTGGGATACGATAAAATAGTATGATTAAACATAGTATTGAGTTTATCCCGGAGGCAGCTAAAGATTATAAAGAATTAGATGGTAGTATAAAGAAAAAAGTTGCCAGGAAGTTAGAAGAGCTGAGCATCAATCCTTTTATAGGAGAAGCTTTGGGGAACAAATTCAATGTAAATCTTTCAGGCTTTTATAAAATCTATGTGGAAAATAAAAAATATAGAATTGTTTATCGAATCATTGGAGAGGAAATTGAAATTGTTGAGATTTGGGGAATTGGCAAACGGGACAAAGAAGAAATTTATAAAATAATTGGAAAACGTTTAAAGAAAAAATCATAAATCGGATATAGATGACGATATTAGTAGGTATAATTTTAATTATTTATTTCTGAAAAAAATGTAGTGAGGATTACTATGAACAAAATTACTCCGAATTTATGGTTTAAAGGAAACGCTGTCGAAGCAGTGGATTACTATATGTCAATATTTCCAAGTGGTAAAATAACATACACATCATATTATCCAACAGAAGGACTGCTTGATTTCCAAAAATCATTTGCGGGTAAAGTGTTAACAATTAATTTTGAACTTTTCGGACAGCAATTCACTGCGATTAATGCCGGGGATGAATTTAACTTCAGTGAAGCTATTTCATTTAATATTTCTTGTAAAGACCAGGCTGAAATTGATTACTATTGGGAAAAATTGACTGAAAATGGCGGAATTGAAATCGAATGTGGCTGGTGTAAGGACAAGTATGGTCTTTCATGGCAAATTAATCCTGAAAATATGGAAGAGCTAATGCTTTTTCCTGGTGCGTGGGATAAATTATTACGAATGAAGAAAATTATTATTGAAGAATTTACAAACTCACAATATATAAACATATAATTAAGTTCTGATAAGAAATTTTAAATTCATCCTCTTCTATAGGAATATTCTGATTCAACAGCAACTCCAACTCCATGAAAAAAATATCTTAAATTA
>CAYLTM010000271.1:0-3720 GCA_964386495.1 uncultured Leptospirales bacterium | reverse complement strand
GGGTTATCAGCCGCCGGTGGTGCTGTGATGGATCTTGGTGAATCAACAAAGAACCTCGTAACACGCGGAAGCTTTATGACAGATTCGGAATATCATAGTATGCTGGCAAATACTGCTTCAAAAGATAAAGGTGTTCTAATGGGTGACGGAAATTTTGAAACTACAAATTATGGAACAAATCGTTATTCAGATAATGTTGACTCTGTTTTATCAGGTAGTTCGCAAAGAGATAATCTATGTTTAACACAAAATTCTACTAAGAGTAATATGTGTTTATTTACCTCGGCAGCAAATTCATTATCAGATGAGTTTGGTATAGATGAAAACGATGGCAAGAAGGTTATAATGTCTCTGATCAATGAAGATGATTCAAAAAGAAAAACAGATGAGGAAAATACGAAGGTTGCAAATAGACACAATGAATTAATGCAAATTGTTGATACAAACATTGATAAAGAAAACTTCACGGGTGTTAAGGGAGCTTACGAAAAACTTCAGGATATGAAAAAAGATCCAACCGCAACACCTGAAGAAATACGAAAACAAGAAAAAGTTGTCATAAGAGGATTTGTTGTAAATATAAATCAGCTTGAAGATTCTATGGATGTTATTAGAGAAATTTGTAATTATGGAGACAGAACAAACAGTACGGCTGCAATTAATGTTATGACGCATTTTGATGCAGTCGGGGAAATAGAATACAGCGGTAAGGATGATGATGAGTCCAAAAAAAATCCAGATAATTATTCTTACAATAATTCAAGTGAAAAAAGTAACGATTCAAATTTCTTAAAGAAAATTGTTGGAGATATTAGTGGTAATAGTTCTACTCAATTAATAACTAAATATAGTGATTTTAAAAATATGCTTAATTCAGACAATGATGTAAAAGCTGTAATTATGAGTTCTATAATCTGTAGTACATATCTGGACCGAGGAGCAGGTCATGTAGTCAGATATTTAGGTTCAGATAGCGAAGGTATTTGGATAAACGACCCTTACGGTAAATATAATTTTGATTCAAAAACACACAGTTCATATTCCAATCAAAAAGCAACTACATATAAGGTTAATTATGAACAAGCAAAAGATCATGAACTTGGAAGATGGTACATGATAATGAAAAGTAAATAATCTAATGGAGAAAAAAGTATGAAAAAAATATTTATAATTTTGACAATTACAATGCTTCTTGAAGTAAATGTTGTTGCACAGGAAAAAATAGATGTTCTTGCTAAGGCAATTGCCAATAATAACTACGAATTATTTAAAGAAATAGTAGATTCCGGTATTGACTTAGAAAAATATGATAAATCTTTAGGATTTACTCCTCTATTAACTGCAGTAGATGTCCAAAATAAGGAAATGGTATTATATCTATTGAAAAAAGGGTCTAATGTTAATGCTAAAAGCCGATCTGGAGGAACGCCGTTAAAAATTGCAGCAAGAGGAAATAATCCAGAAATTCTAAAAATTATTATTAAAAATGGTGCTGATTTAAAAGAATGGTATCCTATATTTTTAGCGATTTCTCATAACAAAATAAAAAATGTCGAAATTCTTCTGGATGCTGGTGTTGATGTCAATATTATGGATCCTAATGGGTACACTCCATTGAGTTGTGCCGCTGCTTCTTGCAATGTTGAAATAACAAAATTGGTTTTAAAATATCGTCCTGATGTAAATGCAGGTGTTGAGGGTAGAACAGCGTTATATTTTGTTAGATTTAATAAAGCGGAAAATGGCGAAATAGAACCAAGATATTATAAAGCCTATGAAATAATAGAAAAGCTTTTGATAAAAGCGGGGGCAAAAGAAGTTGACATAAGTAAAATTAAAAGACGAGAAGAATAAAAAATATATTTTTATTGGTATTTAAACTGTTCTCAGTAGGGCGGGTTATATCTCAACATTATTGTTTCTGGTATTATAGTTATGTTTTAATATAATATAAGTAGTAATTCTTGATATATCGTGCCATTTGAAAATAGATTTTTTGTAAAAATTTGATAATAATTATTAAAGAATGGCAGACATGAACGAAAAATTAAATTAATCTATAATGGGAATTGTGGTAATTCTGAAAAATCTTAAATTTCATAAAATAATAACTGTGTTTTCGTTACTGATAATTATTTTGCAAATTGCAAATTCTTTTGCTGATGATGAAAACAGAATTTTATAATTATTTAAAAAACTAAATTTAAAGTGAACAAACAATACGAAATAAATATAGATAATGTGAAATTATTTAAAGAAATAATTATTAAACTTGAATCGTATGAAAATCCACCACATAATCAATATTATTTTTGTAATGATGAATATTTACATATACGGGTTTATTCCTGATGTTATAATAAAGAAATTCTTTCATTATCAAATAATAAAATGGGATTTGATAATGAAAGAATTTTGTTGAATATAAAGGGAAAAACATATTATGACATAGCTATCATTCTTGAAGAATATTTAATGGAAATATTTAAAGAGAACAAAATTAATGTTTATATTTCATTCGTTATAAATGAAAAAACACAAAGAACATAATAATTTTGAATGATTAAAATGAAAAGACTATAAAAACAGTTATGAATATAAAATACGAGAACTTTCAGGAAAATTTCCTGAACAAAATAAGAAAATTTTCCTTAGTAATTTCTTTTAAAAATTAAATATAATTGTGCAGGGTAAAAGTTATTGTTTTTATTAAAACAATAAAAAAAGTGAAAACCTTTCTATATGTTAATGTAATATTTTACAGGAGGATAGCTATTATGAAGATCAAGGTAAAAACAGTAAGTCTAATAGTGTTTATGTTCATGGTTTTTAGTGCAGGTATTTTCTTTATAAACGAAAGTAATGCCCAGAGCAAGAAATACAAGATCGGAGATAAAGGCCCAGCTGGCGGATGGATATTCTATGATAAAGGTGATTTTAAAGATGGATGGCGTTATTTAGAAGCAGCTCCAGTTGATCAGAGTAAAGGAGCAGAATGGGGTTGTCAAGAAAAATCAATACCCGAAGCAAAAGGTACAGATATTGGTACTGGAAAAAGTAATACACAGGCTATTGTAAAAAACTGCGAGGAGGCTAACATAGCAGCTAAATTATGTACAACATATCATGGTGGTGGTAAAAGGGATTGGTTTTTACCGTCTAAAAAGGAACTGAATTTAATGCATGAAACTTTAAACGTAAATGGAATTGGAGGTTTTAGTATAAACGACTCCTTTCTCATGTATTGGAATTCGTCTGAGTACAGTGTGAGCGACGCATGGTGCCAGCTTTTCTCCTATGGTATTGGGGACAAACAAAAAAAGAGTAGCTCATTCCATGTTCGTGCTATTCGAGCTTTTTAGTCGAGCACCTTTACGACTTCCTGACTGTCGGCAGTCGAGAGTTTATACGAAGTAAGCCTGCCATTTATGATATGATGACAAATATTGGTCGGTCATTAGAACCTTCTTGATCAGCACTATTTATCTATTTAACAACTTTTTACTCGCATAACTGAATCGAATTTAGTTTCATTTTCCACTTTCTCACAGTCAGCTATTCAAAATTCTGTTAAATTCGATAAAGACGGTAAGTTCGATGGTCTTGATCTTAAAGGCGGTTTAGCCGCTGCCGGATTCACAACTGCTGGAGGACTTGCTGCGGAATACGCTACTACAGCAATGGACAATGCCGGATATCTTGGATCATCAGATGGCTCGT
>CAYLTM010000270.1:0-3746 GCA_964386495.1 uncultured Leptospirales bacterium | reverse complement strand
TTCGCTTCAAAATACGGCTGCATTTGTGCGACAAGTTTCGTATCAGAGCCCTGCGTTTTTATTAAAGCGATAATGGAGATGCTTTCACCTTTCGAGTTGCGCGCGACTAACCGGTTTGGAAAATATTTTTGTTCGCGGGTTAACTCGCTTCCGTCGGGGTTCTCAACGCTGTGCTCCTGTACAAGCAACCATTTGTAATGGCACTCTTTCAGAGCTTTGATATATTCATAGAGCGTGTCGGGGTGATTAGGCAGGTGCATTTCCGGCGGCGAGAATCCCTTAACGCGTTTCAGCGCGTCGATACCGAATATTGAAGCGAAGTGATTCTGCCATGCCTGGATGTGCAGCTTAATGTCCGGTATTGGCGTTGATGGAATAACCGCGTGACTCCACATAGTGCCGAGCCATTCCACATGCTGATGATATTTTTTATCACATGTAATCTTTTTCAGATTATCCAGAATATCATTCCGTTTCATCTGTTCTAATCCCCATAAAAGATTTCCAGAGTAATCGAGCATTATGCGGGGATTACAACCCTGGCTTACAAGCTCGGGAATAATCTCACCCATTCTGCTGTAGCACCAGGCGAAGACTGCCGCATTGTGATTATCGCCGTCGTTAGGATTGTCAAACATATTCTGCAGATTAGAGATCACCCTTGGACTACGCTCAGGAACCGTCCCTCGACTACGCTCAGTAACCATACTTCGACTAGGCTCGGGAACCATCCAGCGGCAATGATCAGGAACAACACTGCGGTTTTGATTCGATTCCATTTTCATGTCAGGAATTGTCGGCTGATGCATGTGAAGTGCGCAGGCGAACCCTGCTGAAAGTTTGTCGAGTTTTAAATGATTATCACTTAGAATATAGGGTTCGTCATCAGACAAAATAGCATCGATCTCCTTTTCATAACCGCTGATGGCAGGCAGATCATTTGTAGAAGGAGGAATGTTGAAAGACTGTGCTGTCATATATCAAACTCCAATATTACGTTTGTACCGTTTTTGCGTTCTAATTTAATGGAACCGCCAATCTGTTCCGTCAGCATTCTGACAAGCATCAATCCGAAACCAGGAGAATTTTCAAAGTTAATATAATCAGGAATACCTTTGCCGTTATCATGAATTATTATCGAAACAACTCCGCTTATAAGCGACGCTGTTACAATAATTAAACCATCATTCTTTTCTGTAAACGCGTATTTCATAATATTGGTCAGCAGTTCGTTGATTATTATTCCGACTGACTGCATTCGTTTTGAATCCAATACAAAGTCATTTATGTTTTTTTTAATTGTCACTGAACTACTGTTCGGAAAATTTTCTATAATTTCATCTATTAGAGAAAACAGATAATCCTTTATTGAAATTTCACTGAAATCGGCTGACCGGTAAAGTTTATCATAAAGAACCATCATGCTCTGCACGCGGCTTTCAGTATCTTTCAGCGCGTCCTTAGCTGTTTGATCCTGCAAAATCTCCGCTTGAAGGCTTAATAGGCATTTAATAGTATTCATGCTGTTTTTTATGCGGTGGTGTACTTCCTTTAGAATGACATCCTTTTCCAAAAGAAGAGCTTGAATTTTTTTTTCAGAAACTTTACGGGCTGATATATCGCGGATATTGCATTGAATAACCTTCTCATTAATAACTTCATAAACATTACTGATAAACTCGACTTCTATAATTTTCCCGGAAGCGGTTTCGAGCGGAAGGTTTTCATAACGTACATATTCTTTTTCCTGCAATTCCAGAAACTTGTCTTTATTCCCGACAATATCTTTTAAAAAACCTATATCCCAGATAGTTTTTCCCATGAACATATCAAAAGAAAATCCTAATAATTTAATTAGATAAGGATTAACATCGATAATCATTCCTGACTCCGCGTTCAGAATAAGTATGCCTTCCTGTGTAGTTTCAAATAATCGTCTATATCTAATTTCTGTAACATGCATTTTTTCGTTAACAATTTTCCGTTCGTATAATTCGTTTGTAATTTTTTTATTGGCATTGAAAAGTTTGAAAGCCATTTTAATGGACGCGTCAAGAACTGTGATGCTTGAGTCTTTGACTACATAACCATAGGATGTAATCTTTTCAGTTTTTTCAACAATTTCAGGTTCAGTATGACTGGATAAAAATAGAATAGGAATCTCTCTCTGTTTCAAAATTATTTCAGCAGCCTGTGTACCGTCCATACCTTTTCCGAGATCAATATCCATGAGTACTATATCAATATCATCATTATTTTTAAATTCTTCAATAGCTTTATCCGCAGTGCTAGCCATGATTACATTATATCCGAAATTTTCGAGATGAGCTTTTTTACTATCAGGAAGCATTATTAATTCTATGCTGGAATTATCCGTTAGTATTTGTACAGCTTTTTCTCCGGTATTAATAGTTACAACATTATACCCATATTGTTCAAGATACATTTTTTGACTCATAGCAATTAGCGCTTCATCTTCAACAAGAAGTATTGTTTTTTTATTATCATTTTTCATAAGAATTTCTCCATTTATTAAAAATCAAATTTAACATAAATGTAATTTTTAATATCCAATATATAATTAGCACAAAAAATGAAATAAGTCAACACATATATTATATATTTTAAACTATTTTATAAGCGATTTTTACAATATTTTCGACAGATTAGTTGTTAGACGTATAAATAACGCAAAGTGGATGTGGATTGTGATGAAATTATTATGTAGAACAACCCTAAACTCTTTATTGACAGTTTATCGATTAGAATGTCTAACTATCAAATTATATAACGAGAAGCAAGCGACTTATTTACAATTATCGCGTGGGCTGGGCTTGACTATTTTGAATGTCAAACAAGTGATATGAGTATTATTCACTTCGATAAATCATGAAAGCCTGAATAATCGAGATAATCGTAAGGATTCCAATGATGCTGCCGCCTTTCTCTATTAAACTGCGCTGACTAATCATCACTACACCCGCTGTGGTTAATAATCCATTAAGAATAAACATCGCACCGAAAATTTTTTTTAGCGGTGATGTGAAATACTGTATATAAAGCGTGCCTAATATGAAAGCGGATAATGCTATACCCGACCATTTAATTCTAGTGAAAACATTAAGCATGAAAATTAAGTTATTAGATAAATTTGTAATATCAGGGGTAGTTAGTTTCAGCAGAAAATAGTTTTCTATTGAATCGCCAAGTATTATGGTAATTAATAATAGCACTGACAATACTAACATTGATTTTTCGGAAATTAAAAAATTTCTTTTTCGACGAATGAGCTGTGATATTAATAATATCAAGGATACTGTAAAGACAGGATACAGGAGAATATATACGTAGTCAATTCTATTTATAGCGTCGAGCTTTTCACGAAGCAAAATACCTTCGTTGCTTTTCGGATCGCCAAGTAAATCCGCGAGTTCGCTTTTATCGGCAGTAAGCTCAAACCACATAATTGCGGTATCAAAATTCAGCTTGTTGGGGTATTGAGCCGGTTTTGGATTACCACCGGCAGACAGCATCATAATTATTATCAGCAGGACTGACATTATTCCTGATATGAAAACTATTAACGATAGGTTTTTTACTGACGGCATCGCGTGTCTCCTTTTTTTTATCAGTAGAGATGACTTGTTAAAATCAAGTCAAGTATGATTTTGGGAATTTGTTTGACTTATTACCTAAATTCAATAATGAAATGCAACAAAAATAGAAATGACATCATAGAGCAAAAA
>CAYLTM010000269.1:1616-3760 GCA_964386495.1 uncultured Leptospirales bacterium | reverse complement strand
AGCAGGAAGGGAGAGAGCAGTTAACTGAATATCTGGATTACCAAAAGCTGGAAAAAGGATACATGGTATTTTTTAATTTTAACAAAGGTAAGGTGTATATCAGAGAAACATTGGTCGTAAACGATAAAGAAATTTTTGAAGTGGTAGTGTGATAATTATCCGTAAAAATAGCAGTATTATGTTCTCAAAAAAGGGGTTTTTTGTGTAATGAAAAAATTTAACTACACTGGTACTTGTATACCGGAAAAGCATTACATGGTAGATATAAGTAAAAAGTTAGACGAGATTTCTAGACTAATTGAAGACGGCGAATATTTCACAATTAATCGTCCCAGACAATATGGTAAAACGACTACGATTTCTTTACTTGAAAAACGTTTGAAAGACAAATATATTTTAATATCAATAAGTTTTGAAGGATATGGAGAGGAAAGTTTTGAAAATATAAAAGTTTTTTCAAAAGAATTTATTAATAGTATTAATGAAATACTTGAAAAAAATAAAATTGATAAAAAAATAAATATCGAAAATGAAGTTGTTACTTTTAAAGAATTAAGTGAAATAATTAAGAAATTTATACTATCCGTAGAAAATAAAGTTATACTAATAATAGATGAGATTGATAAATCAAGCAATTATAATTTGTTTATTAATTTTCTGGGTATGCTAAGAAGCAAGTACCTTGATTCTTCGAAAGGAGCAGACTCAACTTTCCATAGTGTGGTTCTTGCCGGTGTGCACGACATTAAAAATCTCAAAATGAAAATGAGGGGCGAAAATGAAATCAGCTACAATTCGCCGTGGAATATTGCGGTAAATTTTAAAGTAAACATGAGCTTTACAGCCGACGAAATTTCTACAATGCTTAACGATTATGAAAAAGACTATAACACAGGTATGGATATACGATTCATTTCTCAAAAACTTTTTGAGTACACTGGGGGATATCCTTTTATTGTTAGCCGGATTTGCTATATTATTGATGACGAGCTTAATAAAGATTTTACCGAACATGGTATTGAAGAAGCGGTAAGAGTTCTGCTGAATGAGAAAAACACCCTGTTTGATGATCTTATAAAAAACATCGAAAGGTATACTGAGCTTTATGAGCTAGTAGAAAGAATTGTATTAGATGGTGAAGAGATAACTTTTAATACGCATGCACACCATTTTGGAATAATGTATGGAATCTTAAAGGAAAAAAACAGAAAACTAGTAATACATAATAAAATCTATGAAATAGTCCTTTATAATTATCTAATTGCAAAACGGGAGATTCAAAAGGGCTCGGCACTAAGTTATAAATATAACGAGAGATTTGTTGATGTAAAAGGCGACTTGAACATGGAGCTTGTGCTTGAAAAATTCCAGGATATGATGAAAGCCGAGTACAGAGAAATTGATGAGAGATTTGTTGAAAGGGAAGGAAGGCTGCTGTTTCTAGCATTTTTGACCCCTATTATAAATGGAACAGGGTTCTATTTTGTGGAGTCGGAAACCAGACACTCTAACAGAATGGATGTGGTAGTTACTTTTAATTTCAAGAAATTTGTGATAGAGCTGAAAATCTGGCGCGGTGGAAAATATGAGCAGGAAGGGAGAGAGCAGTTAACTGAATATCTGGATTACCAAAAGCTGGAAAAGGGATACATGGTGTTTTTTAATTTTAACAAAAGTAAGGAGTACACCCGGGAAACATTGGTCGTAAACGATAAAGAAATTTTTGAAGTGGTAGTGTGATTATGCCGCTGTTGAAAATTAAAAAGAGTCTCTATATTAGTGCTGGTCTGCTCCTGTCCTTTGTGGGATTAGCCGGAGTCTTCATACCTCTTCTGCCGACGACACCCTTCGTACTGGCAGCGGCATACTGTTTTTTACGCAGTTCGGATTATTTATACAAGAAGTTAATCACCCATAAAATTCTCGGAAAGTATATTGATAATTATCTTAACCATAAGTCGATGACCATGAAGTCGAAGGTTATCGTGATTATTTTTTTGTGGTGTTCAATGGGAATTTCTATTGTTGCGGTGAAAAGTCTGCACCTGACATTATTGCTTATATTTGTCGGTTTGTGCGTAACTACGCATTTGCTTCTGCTAAAGACATACGTTCCAGAAAAGATTAATTCGGAAGGGCTGTTC
>CAYLTM010000269.1:0-1606 GCA_964386495.1 uncultured Leptospirales bacterium | reverse complement strand
ATCGACAGCATGATTCACAGAAATTTACCTATGTTAGAATTCACTACCAATAAAATTTTGAGACAGACTGCGATTTTCCGCTAAGCTCTTTCAGCAGGAGTGAGTTGGTGGTTGCTATTCTTTCGGCTAACGTCTTCGCCATTAATCGGGAAAATGAGTGATTCAATTTTAGGAAATCGTCGAGTTCCTGAACGTTGTCGAGATAAGTAAGTTTCACACAGCTACGTGCTATCGCGTCCGCGGTTCGCGGTGATTTATTAAAAAGTGTTATTTCGCCAAAAAAATCGTTTTTCCCAAGCATAGCCAGCGTAATCGTTTTTAGTCCATCATTTATCAAAATTTCCACTTTACCGCTCAATATAATAAACATCCGCTGATCGATTGTTCCTCTTTTAATTATCTGATCATTTTCTGAATATTTGAGAATTCTGCCCATTAGATGTTTATCCTTTTATATTTATTTGTACACTATTCTAATCGGTGAATTATGCTTATTTTCTGATTCTTTTTTCGAATTTTCCAAATTTTAATGGTGCCAGAGCAGTTATTTATACACAGTATAATCAAAAATGGTGCCTGGCACCAAATAATTATTTTAAAGAAAGGTGCCAGAGACCTTAAAAAATTTTGAAGTTGACAGAAAGAAATAAAGTGAAAACTGTAAGGGATTAAAAGATCATCGAAGGAAAAAATGAAAAACAATTTTAAAAAAATTAGAAAAAGAATATTCCAAATAGTTGAAAAATCGGAAAGTGGCGATACAATAAGCCTAATTTCAGATTACTTTATAATTTTACTGATAATTCTCAACATCGCAGCTGTAATACTAAGCTCGTTTCAGGAAATAAGCGTAAAATACACGAACCAGCTAAATCTGTTTGAAACAATATCTGTTATAATCTTTACCATTGAATATTTATGTAGAATTCTTGTCGCAGATTTCATATACCCGGAAACAAAACATCCGCGCATAACCTTCATCTTCTCGTTCATGCCGTTGGTCGATTTATTCGCGATACTGCCATTTTATCTACCTTTCATTGTTCGGCTTGATTTGCGATTTTTAAGAATATTGAGATTATTCAGATTACTTAGAATATTAAAGCTGAACAGATATTCTGATGCGATGAATATTATTGGACGGGTATTAAAAAACGAAAAAGATAAAATCGTTACCACATTATTTATCACAGGAATATTATTGGTACTCGCATCATCGATGATGTACTATGTTGAGAATCCGGCACAACCGAACAAGTTTCCTAATATTGTCGCGTCCTTGTGGTGGGCAGTAGCGACACTCACAACAGTCGGTTATGGTGATGTCTATCCTGTCACGGCATTGGGAAAACTTTTGAGCGGAATAATCGCGCTTTTAGGCATTGGTCTTGTCGCTTTACCTACAGCTATAATCAGTGCCGGTTTTATCAGAGAACTTGGCGGAAAAAACAAAAAAATCTGTCCCCACTGCGGCAGGGAAATTGAATAATTAGTTCTCTGACACCTTTTTGTGTAAAATCACATATGTGGTGAATCCGCATAGTTACGCAAATTTAGCGTAACTATGCGGATTTAGCGTAACTATGCGGATTTAGCGTAACTATGC
>CAYLTM010000268.1:0-3776 GCA_964386495.1 uncultured Leptospirales bacterium | reverse complement strand
GGGAACTTAATATTTCATAACCTTTTATTTTAATTTCAGTGTCAGTCATAGTTTTGCTCCTCCATATTTATTATATAGTCTATAGGTGATATTATAAATATATCTTTTATCTTATCAGATTTCTTTAATATTCCTTTATCAACAGTAATAAAATAATTACAATGCAATTCCAATGCACAACTTATATGCAATGAATCTAAAGGTTTTATTCCCAACATTATTAGACGATTCATATTATTCAATATCGAAATGTTTTCCTCTATATCATAATTAGCAATATTTTTCCATTTTTTTATTTCAATTCTTCGTTCTTGAAAAGGATTATTATTATTTTCTAAATCTAATATATACGACCAGCATAGTTCAATTTCATTATTTTTTATCATTTCCTGTATTGCCATTTTGGCTTCTGTTTCAATTTTTACAGAAAGAATGCTTTGATTATCATAGGGTCTGTTGAAACAACAATTATCAAGATATATTTTGTTCTTCATCCTTCACGCTCCCCCCTCCACAATCCTTATCTCTTCCTCCGTCAAACCGTACAGCTCATAGACCATTCTGTCAATTTCTTTGTCGGTTTTATCGATGACATTTTTCAAGTTCAGCAGCTCTGTTTTATAGTCGTCGAAATATTTTTTAAGACTGCCGATTTCTTTGGGACCAAGTTCTTTACCTTTGGGCATTTTCTTTTTCAGCTCGGTCTTCATTGTGTCGAAATCCAGCTCGTAGAAATTGTCCAGCTTATTGGAAATTTCCGTGACAGCAAATTCTGTTTTGAGCCATTCGATAAATTCGGATTTTTTTTCCTGAAGAGTTTTATTGAGAGTTAGCATCGTATCGGCTTTTTCTATGAATGGGGCTTGTGCTGTAGGTATTTTAATGGGAAATTCACGTAAATCTTGAAGAATTACTTTTGGGAACATTTTTCTATCAGATTTTGGTGTAATAATTTGAAAGTAATACGATATTAGTGTTGAATTAATTATAAGTAATAAACATTTTAACTTTTCAATATCATTACTGGTTTCGATAACATTTATTATACTTCTATTATTTAGAAATATGCGATTAAAATATGATGAAACTATTGTATTAGGGAATGAACCTGTTATTTCTCTTATCAGCAAACGAGGTCTCTCAAATATATCAAATGTTCTTGATGCAGCCAACATCTCACCATACTGTAACCACATATTATCCCAAGTTGAAAAATATCGTCCTACATTTTTTCCATCCAGATATTCATATGTTTTTTCATCAAATTTATAGTTAAAATCATACGGTCTTTTCTTAACATCCTCTGGTGTTTGTTTTGGATTTCCTTTCCCTGCCTCATAAGCTTGTAATCCAGCTTTTACTTCAAATAAATCAGAAAGTTTATTTGAATCTTTTTTTATTTTATCAATTAGAGTCTTTACGTTGTCATTTAATGCAAGTTGAAATCTAAATTCTGGATCACTTAACCAGTTTGATGAATTGATAATATAAGGTTGATTATGAATATCTAATTCGGAATATAAATTCAAAACGCTAACTGCTTTATTAATTTCGTCTTTTTGAAATATAGTAATTATTGTCTCGACATTCACATTTTCAAATGAATAACCAAATAACTGAATTATTGTTTTAACTTCGCCAGAATTTAACAAAAATTCTCGAATTTTTGACATTGATGACATCTTTAGTAAAGAATTTGGAATTATAAATCCAAGAAACTTTTTATTTTTTAGTAATTTAATTCCTTTTTCCATAAAAAGAGAAAAGGTATTTATCTGATATTTAGCTGTTTTGTAAAATGAAATATAATACTTTTTTTGTTCATCTATAATTTTTCCTCTAGCAAACACATACGGCGGATTACCAATCACCACATCGAAACCACCGCTTGACATAATATCAGGAAATTCGACATCCCATTTGAAAGCGAGATCACCGGCAACTGCGGGGTCATCAATAAGGCTGTTGCCGCATTTAATATTGTTTGAAAGATTATTAAGTTTTCTACCTCGCACTGCAGTACGCAGCCATAGAGAGAGACGGGCAAGTTCAACAGACTCCTCGTTGATATCAACACCGTAAAGATTATTTTCCAGAATAGAAATATCAATATTATCTCGAAATAATACAGAGTGAGTTATTAAAAATTTGGTATTGTCGATAAATTTATGTTCCTCAATAAGAAAATCTAAAGCTTGAATTAAAAAAGCACCGGAACCGCAAGCCGGATCAAGAATTTTCAATGAAATCAAATAACTTTGATATTCGTCGAGTTTGGCTAATAATGGATAATATGCATCATTAACTCTAAATTTATATTTATATTTACCTTTTATTTTAGCATCCTTTATTAAAGTGTCTGATCCAATTACTATATTAACAAGATTAAGTTCCTTTTTCTTCTCTTCGCATAAAGCACCAAGAGTATTATCAACGATGTATTTAGTAATATATTTCGGCGTGTAGAATACGCCGTCTTTTTTCCTTTTAGTTTTGGACTTGTCGAACGCGGTGCCGGTTACCTCGGCATGAAGCTCGTCAATATCATTAAGCGAGTTCTCAAATATGTGCCCTAAAATATTCACGTCAATATCAGTGCTGAAATTATAAGCCGACAGCTTGAGCACGTCATTTTTCAAAACATCATCATCAATAATAAGGTTGTCGAGAAGCGCGTCGGGCGCGAACAAACCGCCGTTGTATTCGGAAATTCCCAGTTTAGCATTGCCGAGATTAATATGGCTGAAATAGATTTTGTAGGTATTGTAAAGCGGCTCCGTCCTGCCGATGTCAGCAAGCTCTTTATTTTCAGTGATAATTTTTGAAATGGTGTTCGGCGGAAGAAGCCCTCTGTCCTCGGAAAATAGAATAAACAGAATTCTATCGAGCAGCTTCTGAGATTTTTTCAACAGATTAACTTTATTTTCAGCGGGATTATTTTTCGCCATGCTATTGTAGATGTTCATTTTGAAACGATGGTAATCTTTATAAAGTTTGTCGGAGATGTCTTCTTCTTTAAGTTTAGAATCGGTCTTCATCTTCAGTGGCTTGTCGGAAAATATGCTGTCCATTGACAGACACAGGTACAATTTTTCAAAGTCATCATAACCCATATTGAACAGCAGAAATTCCTCAAACGATTCATAGGTATCTATATAAAAACGCAGCTCTTTGAAATTCGAGGTGATGATGTATTTGCAGGTCGGGTGGGCATATCTGTAACCAAACGCCTGCTTTTCAACAGTTTTTAGGTCGAAGGTATCGGTACCTTTAAGCTCGATTACACCTATCAGATTTTCGTCTTTCACAATCGCGCCGTCCGCTTTACGGCTGTCGGACACGTTTTTATATTCAGTAGTAAGATTATATCCGGGGTTGGGATTATTCGTATAGCCAAGACAGTTCACAAACAGTTCGCGCAGAAAACCTTCCTGCCACTGTTCCTCTTTTGACGTTTCAATATTTTTAATGGTTTCGGAATTACAAAAGACTGTCTTAAACTTTTCGTAAGCGGATTTTATAACACTCTTATCAATTTCCTTCAAGTACTTATCCAAAACAGATCTTTGAAAAATTCCCATGAATAATCACCGCCGCATATTGCTAATTTGACTAGTAAATTATTCTGCCAATAGCATATTTCTGTCAATAAGGTTTTATTTCTGAATATATCATCACTAAACCGCATCCTTTAGTGAATATTAATGGTGTCAGAGCACTTTTTTGCGTAACTATGCGGGTTTTGCGTAACTATGCGGGTTTTGCGTAACTATGCG
>CAYLTM010000267.1:0-3791 GCA_964386495.1 uncultured Leptospirales bacterium | reverse complement strand
TCAGGCATAAGAATCTTGCCAACAGTATTCTCAACAATGTAATCAACAATATATTGAGGGGTATAATAAACACCGCCAGCTTTTCTGACTTCCGGTTTTTCTTCAATCTCTATGGAGTGACCGTCTTTGGTTTTCCTCTTAAAAGTGATAGTTTTTCCGAGAAACTGCTCATAGATGTTGCCGAGGGTTTCAATCGGCATTACTGATAACTCATATGGACATTCCGGATAATATAGACCGTTGATAATTTTAGCGAGAGTCTTGTTATCAATTTTCAAGTTAGTGAGCCAGTCCTGAATTTTGAAAAGCCCGCTGTTATATTTGTCATCAGCTTTTTTAAAATATTCATTAAGTGAACTATAAACATTATCAGAGTTCGCGATTATACCGAGGGTGTTGTAATGCTCAATGTTGCGGTCTTCGGCAATTCGGAGAAAAAGTATTCTGTCAATAATAATCTGAACAGCGGTGTTAAGATTATAAATGTCTTCAAGAGAATCATTCTTTAATGCGATTGATCCCGCAAGGTCATTACGCCAGCTTTCGATAAGTTTAAGAAATTCCTTATCGATACTGGATGTTCCTTTTTTGTTTTTATTTTCAACAGCATATTTATCAAAACTGCCTTTTAAAATTGCAGGTTTAGAAAATGTATTGTAGAGAAATTCAAATTCCTTCTCATAATCCTCGTATGTGCAGTAAAACACTCTAGCAACATTAGCTTTATCAGAATGATCCGGTTTAATTCTTGTATCATAGACAGCGAACTCTTCAAAGTCGGTTAATATCGATAGGGGAAGTTTCGCTGTGTAGGCATAGCGTCTTAACTGAAATGCTGGTTCAATGGATTGCTTAATATCGATGATCGGTTTTTTCGCCTCAACAAAAAACTTTCGTTCCTTGCCTATACGAAATGAATAATCGGGAGCTTTCGGTTTACCCTCAATAACAACCTTGTCCTCACGAACAACTTCTCTGTAATCCTCAGAATATCCTTGAATGTTTCTTACATCCCAATCAAGAATCTCAAACATTTTATCGATGAAGTCCACTCTGGTGTTCGCTTCATCATAGCTGCTGCTTTTATATTGTTTTATATTTGAATGAAATTGGTCGGTAATTATTTTAAGGTTTTCAAACTTTTCATTCATTTCCATTTGGGATTCCTTTTTGATTGCTAAAATGAAAGCAGTCTATATACATATATTTGTCAAGAAAGATAAAAGGGGATTTATTGGGAAACGGTATATAATAGTATAGGTTTTATATTTTATATTTATTTAATATAATGCAGTTATGTTGTATTATATTGCTCAATAGAACTATGGCAATATTGCGAATAGAATTGACGCTTTTCATGGAAGTACTATATTTTGACACAGCGTTTGATTTTGATTGTAATTTATTATATTTGCGGCATAGGTTTTATAATTATGATGACAGATGAACATATAAAAGAAGCTTTATCACTTAAACATATAGAATTGGTTGCAGCCTATAATGGTTACAAAACAAGTTCTTCATATCCTGATTATGGAACAGATTTGGAAATTAAAGAAGTAGATTTTCGCATTGAAAACCAACATAAAAGATATTTAGAAACAGGAAGAGAATTAAATTTTCAATTAAAAGCAACAACTGAGAATTCGATTATAATTGAAGATGGGATAATTAAATACGACCTGAATTCTTCAACATATAACGATTTATTGACAAGAAAAATTACTAAAAGTCCATTGATTTTAATTTTGTTCGTTCTTCCATCTGATAAAACAAATTGGTTAAATATTTCAGATAAAGAATTAATTACACGAAAATGTGCATATTGGTTTTTTCCTGATAAAACAGAATTATTAACGGCTAATTCAGCAACAAAAAGAATATCTGTAAACAAAAATAATTTTATTTCGAATGAAACAATAAACCAATTATTTGATAATTATTCATAATGAAAACTCAATTAATATATAAAAATATCAAAGACCTGTTATTAAACAGAGATTGGAAAATACAGGAAGTTAAAACAAAATATGATTTATTTGTTCCACCGACTGTATTGGGTTTTTCAAATACTTATAAATTATATATTTACAATAAATTTGAGAATTTAGATTACTAAAAAGAAATTATAAAAAACATAAACATTATTTCTCAAATTTACAATGAAGACATTGACGAATTGGAATCAATTATTATTGAAGACAGACAAATATTGTCATTTCATATTGAAAATGAAAATATTAAAAATGGACATCCAAGTATCCCTTTTTTTAATACATTAATAAATAAATCAAAAGAATTATTACAAGAAGTTGCAAATTTTTCTGTTATCAAGCAGCCACATTTCTTTGACAATAAAGACGAAGCTGAAAGATATTTAAATTATTGTAATTTTTTCAAAAACGATGTAGGCAGTTTAATAACAAAAATACAACTACCAAACAGCGAAGAGATAAAAGAAAAAACACTTTTTGAAAATTCAATAATTGGAAGTGAAATTAACAAAAATCTGATAAATATTACCGACTTTATAAATACAGAAATAATTGGTTATGATAATTTTGAGCCAACGGATGAATTTTTGATACAAAACAGAGATTTAGTAAGTGTAAATGTTTCAAATAAGTTAAAAGACTTATATACCGGAATTGAATATGCCGATATTGAAATTTCGCTCAAAGGAACGCAAATCAACCAAATAACTACAGCAAAAGAATTGAATAGAGAAAAGGTTAATAATTTGAGCACGTTTTCAAAAACTATTCGTGAAAAAATGAAAGAAATATCCGAAAATGATGTTTATGGCAAAATTGTTCAATTGAAATCAAAAGACGTTGATAGCGACCAAAATATGATAATTATTGAAGGTGAGATTAAGAAAGTAAAATCGAGAATTTCAGTAAAATTAAATTCTGAGCAAATAAAATTAGCTGCAGACGCTTTTAAAAACAATCGAACAGTTCTAATAAATGCAATTTTAGAAAAGGACAAAGCCCAATATAGAGTAGCTGTTTTAAAGGATTTTAGAACATTATCAAAATAAAAAAAAGGCTATAACTTACAATATGCGGATAATTATGGGCTTTTGTGGTAGGTTGAATCATAGTATGTAAGAAAGAAACATTTGTTCAAATTGAAATGATCGTTCATTGAAATTCTGCAATGTCCGCATATTGTTTTTCGTTGAATTGAAACCGCCTGAAGGGTGGTGACTTTTCATTTTCTCGCAAATTATTGTTGTATCACAATGCCGATAATACCTGTAGAATAAAAAATACAGGAGGCTCACTAATGGAAAAAATGATCACCGATTTTTATCAACTTGAAAAATCTGGAATATTCCGGCTTTTCACATCCCCCATTTAACAAAACATAATCTACATTATCGGATTATCATATAATTTACATCCCCAATCATATTAATAATTACAACAGTCGTCTATGTTATATTCATTAATACTATTTTGTTGACAATACAACATATATATTGTATCGCTTGATTAAGGATAATGTGAGTCTGCCTGTTCCGGTTCATGGTAATCGAGATTTACCGACAGGAACTTTAAACAAAATTCTTAAAATTGGAGGTCTGAAATGATAAGCTATCCGGCAGTTATTAAATATAACAAAACAGATAGAGTTTATGAGATTGATTTTCCGGATTTCAATTCTTGCTTTTCATACGGAGAGACTAAAGAGGAAGCGATAGAGATGGGAAGGGAAGCACTGTCTGGCGTTCTTGAAACTATGCTTGAACATAATATTCCATTACCAAATCAAACGGTTGTAAA
>CAYLTM010000266.1:3550-3808 GCA_964386495.1 uncultured Leptospirales bacterium | reverse complement strand
GTTATGGCGGTGGTGTGAGTGACAGCAGTTCATCCGGTGGAAAAAGCGGTGGTTCTGTAATAAGTTCAGGATGTGCGGCTATATCAGGAGCTATGAGTTCTGCTGGCAGAGCTATTGGTAGTGCTGTGGGTAGAGCGGCAGGTTCGATTGGTAAAGGTATGAGGTATGCATCAAGAACGATTGGTAGAACAGTCGGCAGTGTTGTGGGTGGTTCAGGAAATGACAATCATTCAAAAGATTCTGTTTCAAATAATGAAG
>CAYLTM010000266.1:0-3540 GCA_964386495.1 uncultured Leptospirales bacterium | reverse complement strand
CAAATTCAAGGGACTACACCAAGTCTAGATAAACTTAACCAGGCGGATATAAAAACAGGCGAAGATGAAAAAAATAAAATGAAAGAAATGAAGGAACTGAATAATGATTTGAAGAAAAAAGCATTAGATGCAATTAATGGCGCTATACAATCTGTTGATAAATGTAAAGAAACAATAACAGAGGCATTACGAAATGAAAATATTGATCCTGTTAATAAAGAGAAATTATTAAATGCAAACGCAGAAGCCAATGAAGTAAAAAAGGTTTTATCTACAACGAGAAAAAGTGTTATTGGAGGTTCAACAAATCCAATAAACGCTGAAATTGATGCAAATAATATTATTACTACTTATCAAGACAAAAGTAAAGCCATAAAAGATGGTTCATTCTATTTTGAAAAGTAAGATGAGGAATTTTATGAAAAAAATTGTTATTATTTGTTTTTCGTTAATTATACTAAATATTGATGCCTGGGCGGATTATCCTTTTCCTAATTTTACAATTTATAGTGCATGGAGATCAAATGTTAAATCAGTTATCATTAAAACATATAACATTGATAATAGCAAACATGAATTAATAATGTATCAAATATTGAATGTTGATGATATCAGCAGATACAGAAAATTATCTATTTATAATCCGGATGGTTTATTGCAGGGTTCAGCCGTTCTTGAATACAATAATAACTGGAAGTTTACAGCATACAGAGAATATGACAAACTGAATAAATTATTATGGCAAACAACATATCAGTATAATGACAAAAACCAAAGAACAATAATGGAAGATTGTAAAGAAGGAAACCAGAATTGTACAGCGTTTTTGAATTATTACGATAACGCTAATCGAATAATTAAAGATGAAGTAATAGACAATAATAAAAAATTGAAATATTATAATATAATTGAATACATCGACAACAAAGTAAAAACAACCCATTATTCAAGAAATGGTGATCTTAAAGATTATTATATTGAAACATATGACGATGATAAGAATAGGATTGAGTTTATATTTTTTGAATCAAATGGAAAACTAAGTACTAAATTAATTTCAAAGTATAAAAACAAACTAATTATTGAGGAACTTGATAATGATTTTAATACGGGAGAAAGCATTAAGTATACTTATACTTATTTAGAAGACGGAAAAACGAAGATTAAATTAAAATATAAGAATGGAATTCTTATAGAGAAAGAAACTACTGTTTTTGATGGGAAAAGGAAAGCAAGTATCTTGTTAGAAAATTTTAAGGACGGTGAATTTGTTCGTAGTAAATTGGAAATATATAATAATAAAGACCATGTAGTTTTGGAGAAGAATATATCCGATAACCAGAAAACTGAAACAACATACGAGTACGAATATAAAGACGGAGACTGATGATACTCGTAACCAGACTGACGGCAACTGGGATAAGCAGGGTGTGAACAATTTCCGTTACAAATACAACAGTCAACAGTTAGACGACACAGGTTTGATGTATTTCAAAGCCCGCTATTATGATCCAGCAGTTGGAAGGTTCATTACGGCTGATCCGACGATTCCGAATCCGGAGAAGAGCCAGCTTTTCAATAGATATATGTTCGTTGCGGGTTCGCCGATACAGTTGATGGACACGAGTGGATATTCGGATGATGAAACAAGTAGTGGCGGCGGCGGTTACGGAAGTGGCGTTTCCAGTCCATCAGGTGGTGGCGGAGGAGTAATTAAGTCAGGATGTGCTTTAATAGCTGGTGCTATCAGTAAAGGTGCTAATTTTGTTAGTGGTGCTGTTGGTGCAGTGAAGGATGTATATAATGGTACAAAAGACTGGATTTCTGCTGGTGTAACAAAATCAGGAAATTCCCTAAGTAATAGAATCAGTGCCGCGCAAATAAGAAGAGAAGTTGGTGTCGAACGAGGCACCCCCGCGTTAAAAGTAACTTCAGTTGTTACAGGAAATATTGGAACCGGGCAGCGGCTAGGAATGGAGGGTTACGAAGATATGGAATATGTTGATGAAAACGGAATTTACTCAAAGACACGGATTGAGGGAGTTAAGTGGCAGGGTACAGCAGTGCCTGGGCAACCTTACGAACAGCCAACAAATGAAGGAAAGGGATCAACAATGTGGAATGAAGCTACAAGACATAAAATAAATGTAGTCTGGGGGGCTGGTTATGAAAGCAATGAAAATTTAGTAAGAATACATACCGGGAACATCTCAGAAGGATGTTTTGTTTTTGGTAATTTGAATACTAATGGTCAAGCAAAAGCAATTTATGACTCTGTATCAGGTAAAACTCAAAGGAATATTTCTGTTGGATTACTGCATACAGTTATTGATAGTCGCTCATTATCAGAAATCGGTAATAGGCCAATAACACAAAATAAATCAGGATTTTAAAGGAGACAATGTAAATGAAAAAATTATTAGTTATTATATTATTTGTTTTTAGTATTTCATTATCAGCTCAACAAAAGTATGAAGAAATATTTAATTCGCAGATAAAAATTGAAGGAATGAAAAAAACACTACAATTCTCTGTAGTTATTAATACGATGATGATTAAGGAAATTCAATTTGCAAAATATGATAAAGGTAAATTATACAAAAATAGTTCAATTGGTTCGATTAACGATTCACTAAAAAACAGATATATGTTAACTGTATTACATTACATAAATGGTAAAACCGTTAATGATTTAGAAAAACAATATTATATAAAAGTTGAGAACAATACAATATTTTTAAGTGAAGATGACAAGGAATGGTATCCGCTTAAAATCAAATTTGTTAAAATCGAGCCAATAACTAAGGGTATGTTTAAAGACGATTGTGAAGATAGTGAAGATGACTCCATTGTAACTTTATATCTTGAATGCAAGTTTTTCAAGAATGAATATACTCAAGTTGTTCGAGCAGTAGACTGGAAGTGAGTTGTTGCGGAACAGCGAACATCCCCGCCTTCGGGCGGGGCATCACATTTCAGGAAACCATTCTTTTAATTTTTCGGCTACCTCTAATAATTATTGATTTTGATAAGCCATTGGGAACAAACAAGGTAAAATTCAGGGTTTTTAATGTTAATTTATATAAAACCCAGAATTTTTGGATGTTCCCTTATCTTCGTTAACAGCCATTGAAATAACTCTTTTAATAAGGGTTCTTTTTTCTTCATCCATTTTGTCAACTTCCATGAACTGTTCAAGTAATTCTTTGTCGGAAATATTAAGAGATACCGACGCTTCAATATTGTCAAAAACAGAAACTTAATTATGGGCGGTTCTAAAAACCAGTATTTTCATAAATTTTAAATTTGGAAATACTGGTTTTATCAATCAATCCGCCCACAAGGGTAGCTCCATAAGTAGTTTTTGGGACTACCCTTATATTAACCTTCTTCATGCAATAAACTTAAAAACACTTAACCCTGCAAAAGACTTAGTATTTACATTTCCCAATATTGAAAACACTTCCGAGAAAGTGCTTCCTGTTGTAAAAATATCATCAATAACTAATATCTTTTTACCCTGAATTTTATACTGAATAT
>CAYLTM010000265.1:0-3810 GCA_964386495.1 uncultured Leptospirales bacterium | reverse complement strand
CGTATGGTTTATACATCATTCTAGTCTGGACTACCGCGTCTTTATTTGTTGTAAAACTAATGTTGCCGGTATAGTCTGGATGAAAGAACACCATCCCTGGTATCGGGCTACCACCTTTATTTTCACTGCTATCAGTATTCCATACCACGTCTATTTCGTCACCTTCTTCTGTTGTGTAAACACCGTCCTCGGTGTATGAATCCGCGTTGCTTGGTACTAAGTCCGCCCACGGTGCTTTGCCGGTCATTACCTCTGACTCAATGAACCAGCAACCGGATACTCCGAAAAATGAATTTGAGAAATCAATCTATTCCATTAGAATATCCATATATTTAACTGCATCAAATACAATAAATTTATTTTCTTTTTTACTCCAAAAAATGCTAATATTGTCAGCAACATTTTTACCTTCATTAGAATAATAGGTTATTGAAATTCCATCACTAAATTCAGGGATTTTATCATTATTAAATCTTGTCGTTTTTAGTTTCCATCCATAAAATTTATTTTCACCGGTTGTATTAATAATAATCTTATTTGATATGGTGTCTTTAACAAGTTCCTTCTCTATTGTTAAATATGGTATTATTTGATTATTTTCAAAAGTATATATTATTCCTCTATCGATTAATAACTTTTTGTCATCAATATAATGAATTGCAATAATAAATTTTTTATTATTTATTTCAAAAGTTTTTGGCAATTCAATATAACTTTTATTTTTAAAAAAATCTATTAAATATTTATTCTCAGCTGAATATGAGAATAGAGAATAAAAAACAATAGTAATAACAAATATTACTTGTATTTGACGTTTCATAAAAACTCCTTAATATAATTTTAAAATATTATTCCAATCAATTGATCGTACTTCTGCGCCCGAACCTATACCTGGTGAAATTATTATTGAACCCGGATTATTAATTGTATTTGCAGATCCACCGTGCGGATTTATTCTGTTTTCTCCATCATAAGTTGTAACATGATCTTTTTCTCCATCATAATCCCAATCATTAAATAACAAATTGCCTGCTTCAGCATTTACTGTTGGCTTTGTTAACTTATTTCTAATATCATCTGCCGACATATCATCAACTTTAATTCCCATTTTTTTTAAAGCCCATAACACAGAACCGGAACAATCTGTCCCACCATTAATTTCTGGATCATTACCTCCCCATACATATTTTCCACCAACTAATTTTTTTTCTTCTTTTAGATACATTCTGTTTAATGCGGATTGGTCAATATCACTAAATGATTGAAATGTTTTTCCGAATACATTTGTTTCATTACGCATAAAATCTATTTTTTTCATCGTCGCAGTTTCTTGTAATTGCTTTGTTTTTTCGGATGTACCGTTACCACATATTTTATCACCTAATACGCTTGCTTTAGACATTAAATTGGCTCCTGCCCATGATATACCTGATGAAACAAGTGATGCAGCACCTCCAAGAAAATTACCACCTTTACTCATAGCACCAGATATTAAAGCACAACCTGAACTTATTACGGAACCACCTGTTGAACCTGATGATGTATTAGAACTGCCGGTGTCACTACCATTATTTCCGGTTGAATTTGTTTCCTCATGTCCATCAGCATCCATCAATTGTACAGGACTTCCCGCAACGAACATGTACCTGTTAAACGACTGGCTCTTTCCTGGGTCTGGTATGATTGTATCAGCCGTAATGAACCGTCCAACAGACGGATCATAATAGCGGGCTTTGAAGTACATCAAACCGGTATCATCTAACTGTTGACTGTTGATTACCTTATTTTTATTATCAGTCCCCGTCTTTATACTCATACTCATAAATTGTTTCAGTTGTTTGCTTATCAGCAAAAATTCTTTTCAATTTGATATTTCCAATATTATCATACTTTTCAAATTCACTTTCTGAAATAGTGCCATCGGTATACTCCTCTACAAGGTGACTCACTACTTTGTTTTTATTATAAGTCGAGATTTCTTTTTTGATCAGTTTTTTATTTTTATATGTAAGTTTAGTATTCTCATTTTCTTTATCTATGTATTTATAAGAATAATAGTCTTTATTTCCGGAAAAATAGGAAACATCATACTCCTCAATTATTCTTTTTTTTTCATACATAGAAACTAATTTTGAAGTTTCTTTTCCCTTAGCATCGTAAGAGGTAAATTCAATTCTATTGCCATCACTATTAAATATTTCAATATAATAATCTTCTAATTCCCCTTTTGAATAATATGTAGATGTTTTTTTTCTGTTATCATTATACTCAATAATTTTATAGTAGTTTTTTTTGGGTTCTGGGAAAGAAGATTCTCTTTTAATCAATCGACTTGAACTATTATATGTATATATAAATTTATCACAGGATTCATCACCCTTTTTACATATTTCCCGATTTATCATTTGATTTTCACTATTATATACGATTGTTTCCATCCATAACAATTTTTTATTATTATCATATTCCTTGTACGAAGTCATATTTCCTTTACCATTTTCTTCAACAAATATGCTTTCTTTTAGGGTTCCATCGGGTTGGTAACGATGCAATTCTCTTTTTCCATTTTGCTTATCAATGAAGACCTTCCTGTATTCTGATAGCGTTCGTTTTTCGCCATCTATAATATATATTTTGATATTTACCATGTCAACTTTACCGAATGGTTCATAATATACATCTTCATCATTCCATGGGTATTCAGCCCAAAGATTAGAACAGAATAACAATAAAAAAAGACTAAAAATAAGTTTTAATTTCATAATTTAACTCACAAAGCGTATTTTAAATAATTTTGTCATTATTAATAATTATAAACCATTAATCAGATTATCATAATCTTCTTTAATGGCATTTGCTTTCGTAATAGCATCAGCTGGCTTTGTTTTCCCTTTAGTTACATTAGTTTGCAGTTCATTTAATGTATTCTGTGCTTTTTCAGCTGCTTCCAATTTATTACTTAATGGCTTCGCTTCTTCAGGAGTAATATTAGTTTTATTTAACAAACCCTCAATTTTATTTTGATAATCCCTGACTGAAGATTGTGCATCTATAATTGCATTTTCTACCAGTTCACCTTTTTTTTCTGCTTCTACTTTAGAATTTTTTAGTATTTGATCATTTGCACTATTTGTAGCTTCATCATTACTCTTTTTTGTCTCCGGATCCTCTGTCGGAATGGGTTCATATCTCACCGGAGTAGTCGTCGGAGTTGCGTCTGTTTCGGCAAATCTTCTGGTTGCTGCACCTACTGTTCCTCTGATAACATCACCACTCACAACACTGCCAACTGCTCTACTAATCGAACTTGATGCATACCTCATACCTTTACCAATCGCACCAACTGCACTACTCACAGCACCACCAATAGCCCGACCAGTAGAACTCATGGCACCAGCTATAGCCGCACATCCTGAACTTATTACAGAACCACCGCTTTTTCCGCCGGATGAACTGCTATCACTCACACCACCGCCGTAACCGCCACCGCCACCAGTTTCGCCGCCACCGCCGTTTTCAGGCTCAAACCCGCTCGTATCCATCAACTGTATTGGACTACCTGCTACAAACATATATCTGTTGAAAAGCTGGCTCTTTCCCGGATTCGGAATCGTCGGATCAGCCGTAATGAACCTACCCACAGCGGGATCATAATACCGGGCTTTGAAGTACATAAGTCATGTGTCGTCGAGTTGTTGACTGTTGTACTTGTACCTGAAATTGTTCACACCTTGCTTGTCCCAGTTACCATCAGTTTGTGCGAACACTTCGCCGTAAGGTTTATACATCATCCTTGTCTGGACTACCGCG
>CAYLTM010000264.1:0-3819 GCA_964386495.1 uncultured Leptospirales bacterium | reverse complement strand
GCGGAAAGAGACGCTGCTATTCCAAGTACTGTAAACACAAGTTATACTTTTAGAATATGTATAGAAGAATAAAGGCGGATAACAAATGAAAAAATTTGCTGTTTTGTTGGTTTTATTAGTAATAGGAAAAAGCGCATCGGCACAGGTAAGTCCTGATGGTTCTTTCAATTATAGTTATCCGATATCTATACCCGCTGGTACCGGCGGTATGCAACCGAATATTTCTCTTAGTTATAATTCAAACGGCGGAAATGGACCATGTGGAATCGGCTGGACAATAAATGGATTGGGGGTAATTAAGCGGGATCTGTCAGCAGGTTTGACGTATACCAGCGAAGATAAATATCTTGCAAACGGCAGTCGTCTGGTTTCGATAACTGATGGTACTTTTCACACAATTATCGAAAACTATTCTAAGTATGAATTTCTTGGTGCTCCAAATAACCCCGATATGTGGATCGAAACAAAGCCAGATGGAACAAAATATTATTACGGGGAAACTGCCAATGCAAGACTTGTTAGGTATGAGGGTATAATCGAATGGCATCTTTCAAGAGTTGAAGATATTTATGGGAATTATTGGTCAGTTGAATATACATCTCCAAGCAATGTTATTTATCCATCAACTATTACCTATACCGAGAACACTAAGACTACAATAGAGCATAGAAAATATATAAGGTTTAATTATGAAAATCGATTTGATTTTGATTATATTTTTCATGCCGGAGCTTTTTATTTTTATTCAAAGAGATTAGCAAACATAACCATATCAATAGATAAAGATATTCCAGTTACATTCTTGGGTTTCACTCTTTGGCATGGAGCAAAGAATGAAACAGTGAAAACTTATACTTTTAATTATAACACTACAGGAAATGAAGAATTCAACAAGTCTAATAAAAGTCTTTTAGGATCAATAACAGAAGGCAATGGAAACGGGTTGTTTTTACCTGCAACGACACTAACCTATTTCACTTCATTTTCGAGTTTAGGGCTTTCTGATACTGAAAATGTTTTCACAAACGGAAATATAAGAAAATATGAGTACAATACTTCTTCTGTAAACTATCCTGAAAATGATTATGCAGCCAAGAATATATTAACAGGTGATGTGAACGGAGATAAAATAGCTGACCAGGTGTGTGTTTATCATAACCTTAATCATAAAAATATATATTTTCGAGTTCATCTTGGTCAAACAATCGGCATATTTGAATCAGAAAAAACATATGCGGCAATTGAAGACACTAGTTGTGGAGGGGTGATGCATTTCCTAGGTTGTTGTTCTGTTTACTATGGAATGGAAGGATGGAATTTTACAATTGGGGATGTAAATGGTGACGGGTATAGTGATATAATTGGTTATGCTTTTCCATCTATAGCCTTTAGCGATCCTGTATCATATCGTTTAATGGTGCGAGTATTTCTTTCTGACGGTAAAGGGTATGGTGGAAAATATTTAACGAGTACTAATGTCATAAGCAGTAGTGGTATGAAAAATATATCACCTCTAATTGGTGATTTTAATAATGATGGTAAAACAGAAATTGTATTTGCCAGCTTTTCTGGACAGCATTGTTATTTATTGCAGTATCGTTATAATGAAAATGGTGATCCTAGTACTACATCATTACTTTTTCACAATAATAATCCTTTATATTGTATAACATCTGCAATAGATTTAGGAAGCACTTCTTTGATCCCTGCCAATGCTAAAAAGAAGTTCAAAGATAATCCAAAAAATATTCACTTTTCTGCTGGCGATTTATCAGGGGATGGTCGGGATGATATATTAATGTATTACATGGTCAATGATAGTGATAATGAGCCAATAGATTTGGTAACATTAAAAAGCGATAATAATGGAATACCGCAGTTCTGGAACTATACAAAATCTAGCAGTTTAAATAGTGAAGAATATGACTATAAAAATGAAAATGTTCATCTTACTGACGTAAATGGAGATAAGAAAGCCGACTTTCTGTGTATTAGCATAGGGAAAAATGTGTATAAACCTGAGAATCTCTTAATTGCAACCTATTTAATAAAAGAAGATGGTTCTTTTCGTTGGGGAAGAAGTGTTAAAGAGGAGTCTGAAGAAGGAAAATGGGAATATAAAGAATGTAAACATGTATTAGGCGATTTTAATAAAGATGGGTTTAACGACATAATGGTTTTTTTACTTGATGAGAAAAATGGCAAGGATTCAAGTAAATTTAAGTTATATACTGGAAATGTTTTGGGATGTTATGATTATGGTGGAATGATATATGGAAATGAAGACGCCGATGGTGATATAATTCGTTATTATAATTCAGAAGTGGATGATAAGGATTGGTTTTTTGAAAGTTCTGATTTGAATGGAGATGGTGTTTTGGATATTATTTCAAAAGGATATAATGGATCTGGAAACGACCGATATGTAATTTTTAACACTTTAATATTTGATAGTTATAGCTTTGGATTGACAAAAATAATATCACCTACTAACATAACAACAGATATATCATATTCTTTTTCATGGGGTGGGTCACTTGGTACAGAATCCATATATCCAAATATAAAAAATAATTCTTTGCAAAGAGTCGTTGGAAGTATTGAAACGAAATATAGTGATAATGGAAAACAGTACGAATCATATAGTTATTATGACTATAGAAATTTAAGAAATATTATTGGTACTTCAGAAATGCGAACTGGAAGTATTTTCGGTCAAATAACTGAAACAAAATATAATACGGCTACCGGACAGTCCCAATCGCCTGTATTTAAAACAGAAATGTATTATAATAATGACAAGTTTGAATATTTTGGATTATTAAAACAGACGGATAGTTATCTTAATAATAGCCATGTAAGCAGTAAAACGAATTCTTACACTAATTCATGTTCCGAATTTAATACACTGGAATCTTCAAATGTCCTGCCACAGGATATCGTGTTATTTGGAACACCTAGTACTGGTATTTCACATACTAATAAAGTACAATTAATAAACGAAACAACTTTAGATTTAGAATTGAATGTTTTCAACAGTAAAAGTTATGCCTATGGAATATATGGAAACCCTGAAGCGATTTCAGAAAGTAAAGGAATTATTGGCAGTTCGCCTACAGAAACAATAAACACAATCAATAATTATAATCCTGATACTACTGCCTGGCGGCTCGGAAGGTTGACTTCAAGTACCGTGAGTAGTAATTATAAAACTTTATCACAAATGTCTATTGTTGAAAACGGTCTTACGTCTAAAGTAATAACAAAACTTATCGATGCGAGTAAATCTATATTTGCTGAAACAGTTCTGACATTTGACCCATTCGGGAATGTTGTAAGTGAGACAAATCCGTTAGGTGCTGAAACAGTTATAGTATATGACGAAGCATACCATATGTATCCAGCAAAAATTACTAATGCGTTAGGTCATACGGTAGAGTATGAGTACAATGGATTTAACGGTAAGAAAGTACGTGAGAAATCTCCGAATGGAAATGCAATGCGTTATGAATATGATACGTTGGGAAGACTAACTCAAATAAAGAATAATTTAGATCAAATAACTTATTCAGCAACATATTCTAATAATTTCGACTTCATAGAGGAAAGTGTTAATAGTTACGCGAAAGATGCAAAAGGAATATGGGCGGTTAATAATACTAAAACCACAAAAAAGATAATGGATCCGGCTGGTAAAGTTACAGAAGAGATCAACAGTTATGAAGTTATTAACGGCACTAAAATTGTAATGGTCAGCAGATATTCATATGACAGCATGGGAAATGTTGTCGTGAAACAGATGCCGCGAATGGAGAGTTC
>CAYLTM010000263.1:3346-3864 GCA_964386495.1 uncultured Leptospirales bacterium | reverse complement strand
CAAAGTATTCTGAAATATCATTTTCTCCGGGAATAAAAGATAAATTATAGATATCATCCAGGATATGAATAATAATTTTCTCCAGATCATATTTCAAACCTATGACTGATTGATAACGATCCTCGGCGTTTTTAGAAACAAGTTTCATAATAATATCTGAAACAATTTTAGGAATTTGAGGATTAATAATATTCGGGGGATTCGGCGATTTAGCAATGATCGAATGAACAAGCTCAATCTCATCAGTGTAATCAAAAATTTTATTGCTGGTTAACCTATTGTAAAGAAAGACTCCGAGAGAATACAAGTCAGTTCTATAATCAACAGTTCGCTTAATTCTACCGGTTTGCTCAGGGGAAGTGTACTGGGTAATTTTCTTCGTGCTGTCATTTGTCAGCAGAAAAATATTATTCGAAGAGTCCACACTAATAGTATCAGAATTTAAATTTCCGTGAAATACATTACTAGAGTGTATAGTATGCAATTTTTCACAAATTCTAATTGCCGCATTTAATGCA
>CAYLTM010000263.1:2848-3336 GCA_964386495.1 uncultured Leptospirales bacterium | reverse complement strand
TAACATACTCTACTTAATAATATTTAAATAGCTGCCGATCAACAATCAGCAGCATGAATAAAACAATCGCTATATAGGTTATAAAATTATTATACGCATAAATAATTCAAGTAAAATATATTGGTTACTTGGATGTTTCTTTCCAATTTTCTACAGAAATCTCAATATTTTTCTCATTTGTTGAAACCCAGATTTGTCCGGCATCTATGGAAAACTGCAGATTCATATTTTTATCAACCATCGAGTTGAGAATATCGTTGTCTGACACGTTAAAATATTTCACTGAAAGATTCGACATGCAATTCATTTTCTGTTTATTTTTTTCCCACCAGGGAGGTCCCGTTCTACCGTAACAAATTATCACAACATGTTTCGATCTGCCGCAAGCTTTTTTTACGCGCCGCTCCTCCGGCTGACCGAAATCAATCCAAAGCTCAATATCATCTGTAAGATTTTTTATCCAGAGTTCAGGCTCATCTTCAGCACTG
>CAYLTM010000263.1:2162-2838 GCA_964386495.1 uncultured Leptospirales bacterium | reverse complement strand
AGCCCCTTAGTAAATTTCAGATTATCATCCGCGAACAAGGCGAATGCTGTAAGACGCATCATCATCCGCTCATTGGTTTCGGACGGATGCTGCGCCGTCGTCACAGAGTGGGAATTGTAATATTGTCTATCAGAATCATTTATCTGCAATACGGCTTTATAAATTTCAGCTTTTAGCGCCATTTTGAACTCCAGCGGTTTGTTGATTATTATTGAATTGGTACAATTTTATGCTTCCGTAGTTCAAGCAAAATATTTTTCTGCATAAATGGTGTAAATTAATGGTGTCAGAGAAGTATTTTTGGTCTATTATGTCACATATGCGATTATTAAAGGTGCCAGAGACATTAATAAATGGTGCCAGAGAAGTATTTTTGATGCCTTTTTTGTTGACACAACAACCGCAAAACGGACAAAAGTAACGAAATGCAAACAAAAGAAATTATTCTGAAACAATATTTCGGTTATGAAACATTTCTGCCGCTGCAGGCGGATATTATTGATTACATAATCTCGAAAAATGATTGTCTGGTACTCATGCCGACCGGCGGCGGAAAATCTCTGTGCTTTCAGATACCCGCATTAATTTTTGACGGGCTCACAGTTGTTATCTCGCCGCTAATAGCATTGATGCGCGACCAGGTGGATGCCCTGAAAGCAAATGGTGTCCCGGCGGC
>CAYLTM010000263.1:0-2152 GCA_964386495.1 uncultured Leptospirales bacterium | reverse complement strand
CGGCATATATTAACAGCAGTCAAAATGCCGGAGAAGTCAGAAACGTTATAAGCGATTGCTGCAATAAAAAAATCAAACTGCTGTATGTGTCTCCGGAAAAAATATTTTCGGCGGGATTCATGGAATTTCTTCAGGAAATTCAGATAAGTCTTTTCGCTATTGATGAAGCTCACTGTATATCATTCTGGGGGCATGATTTCCGGCCGGAATATGCAAAACTGAAAATCATGAAACAGAAATTTCCGAAAGTGCCGGTCATCGCGTTAACCGCGACTGCCGATAGAGTGACGCGAAAAGACATTCTTGTGCAGCTGGGCATTGATACCGGCAAGGTATTCATATCGTCATTTGATAGACCCAATTTGAGTCTGACAGTAAATCCCGGCAGAAAACGTATCGAGCAGATACTTGATTTCCTGAAAAAACATAAAAAGCAGTCCGGTATAATTTACTGTCTGAGCAGAAAAGGCACTGAAACTATTGCTGAAAAACTTCGACAAAACGGTTACAAAGCGAAACATTATCATGCCGGTATGGAAAGCAACAGCCGCACGAAAACCCAGGAGGAATTTCTCCGCGATGAAATTCAGATAATCTGTGCGACCATAGCTTTTGGAATGGGGATTGACAAATCGAATGTCCGCTGGATTATACACTACAACATGCCGAAAAATATCGAAAACTATTATCAGGAAATCGGCCGCGCGGGTCGTGATAATTTGCCTGGCGACACATTGATGTTCTACAGTTATAATGATTACCTTACTCATGTGGAGATGCTCCAGGAGCTTACCCCTGATCGTAAGGAGCTTCAGACCGCAAAACTCGACCGCATGAAACAATATGCCGAGTCCGACACTTGCAGAAGACGGATACTGCTGAGCTACTTCAATGAGGCGTTTGACAAAGACTGCGGCAACTGTGATGTCTGTCTGAATCCTCGAACAAAATTTGACGCGACGATAATCGCGCAAAAGGCTCTATCTGCGATAGCCCGCGCGAAAGAAACCGTTTCCATGACTATGCTTGTTGATATTCTTCGCGGCTCTCACAACCACGCGCTTGTTCAGAAAGGTTTTGATAAACTGAAAACCTTCGGCGCGGGGAAAGATCTCAAATTCCAGGAATGGACAGACTACATCTGGCAGATGCTCAATATCGGCATCATAGATATTGCTTATGATGATGCTCACACGTTTAAGCTTAATGATCGCAGCCTGGAGGTTTTGAAGAACTCCAGACAGGTATTTCTTGTTAAATACATTCCTTACAATGAAAAATCCGACACCGCGATTTCTACAGAAAAACCTAAAAGCGAACAGCTCACCGACAAACTTTTCGAACGGTTAAGAATTATCCGGAAGAAGCTCGCGGATGATCAGGGTGTTCCCGCCTATGTGATTTTCTCCGACAAGACGCTGACGGAAATGGCGGTTGAAAGACCATTCGACGAACAAAGTATGCGGGAAATTTCCGGTGTTGGTCAGTTCAAGTTCGATACTTATGGTGATTATTTTTTGCGGGAGATTATAAGCTTTGTTAAGGAGGAAGCTGACGGCGGCGCCAGAATTAAAGGAGCCACGCAGCTTATTACTTACGATATGTATAAAAACGGTCACACCATTCATGACATCGCCGCCATGAGGAAGCTTAGTCCGACAACAATTGTTTCACATCTGGCATCGCTTTTTGAAGAAGGCAAAGATATAGATTTCAGCGGCTATATAACTGATGATGAAATTGATGTGATTTCGCAGGCGATTAATTTAACTGGAAATAATCTGACATCGGCAAAACCTGTTTTTGAATATCTCGATGGTAAATATGATTATTCAAAAATCAGGATAGTCTTTGCTTTGGCAAAAAATAAATAACCATCTGTGTTCATACGCGTCCATCGAGTGTAGCGGGCGGATAAATCTTAAGAGCTTGAAACCGCAAATAAATGCTGATTAACAGATTAAGAAATAGGAAGAGTGTATGTGTTTGTTTTTGTCTTGACATTTTGGCTCACTTTTGACAAAAAATAAATAAAATAAGGTGAGGCTAAATATTATGAATAAAACAGTGATAATTGTATTAGCTATTCCGTTTATAATTTTGTCAGTGATTTTGATTCTTGGTTTGACGTATTCGTATAAGCCGGAAATAC
>CAYLTM010000262.1:3308-3930 GCA_964386495.1 uncultured Leptospirales bacterium | reverse complement strand
TAATATCAAAAAAGCCGGAATAAACCGGCTTTACGAACTTGTCTTGATTCTCATCTTATTTGTTCCAAATGGTTTATCAAAATGTTCGGACTCATTGTGCGAACATTTTGTAACTGCAACAGATACCTTAACTGCAATTAAAAAAAGAACATGATTTATGACAGTATATATGCTATCTTGTTTTCCGATTGTAGTAATTGATACAAATGTAATTTATCAGGGATTGAAGGGTGCAAATGGTGCTTCAAATTATATATTGCATCTTTTAAGGGAACAAAAAATTTCAATTGCATATTATCAATTAATCAATTAGCATTATATGCGTTTACTAAAGAGATACAAGAATTAGAAACCTCAAACTATTTTGTATTTCCTTCCATAGGATGAGTTTTTAATGACTACCCTTTTTCAATAAAATTGAGTGTGAATTAAATTTCGATCATAAAAGTTCAAAAGCCCCCTTCGGGGGTTGGGGGCGTATTAAATATGATTAACATACCAGAAATAAAATTCTTTCACCCCTAAAATTATTCACCGGCACCAATAATTCTGCTTGATATTTATTGTGTGATTAAAAATCATTGAGATATGAAATATCAGGACATTCTATTATATAAAAAAG
>CAYLTM010000262.1:2581-3298 GCA_964386495.1 uncultured Leptospirales bacterium | reverse complement strand
ATCCCTTGAACGGAACCTCACTGATTATATATACTCGCTTGATGACTCTGCCTACGAGTCTGCTGCTGATAAACCTTCTTCATATTTGAATCAGTGGGCAAACGAGGGAATCCTCCGCAAATACTATGTGAATGACTCAGACAATCCTGTTTATGAGTTAACGCCGTCGTCGATACGAACACTCGGATGGATTACCAGTCTTGAAACAAAGGACTTTATCGGAACAGAATCCCGTCTGCTGAAAATTTTTGACCTGCTTAAAGAAATCGCGTATAAAACTTCCGATGACGCGGAAATACGGATGCAGGAACTTTCGCGCGATAAAGAAAAAATCGAACTTGAAATGGCGAAATTAAAATCCGGTGTTATCGAGAAATTTGATTCGACGCAGATTAAAGAAAGATACTTTGATCTTGTAGATACCGCGTCGGCTCTCATTTCCGATTTCCGCCAGGTTGAATATAATTTTCGGGATCTCGACAGAAAAATTCGAGGGGAGCTTGCGGACAATAATCGAAGTAAAGGCGCGGTCGTAGAGAATTTCTTTTCTGTACAGGATTCCATTTGGGATAGTGATCAGGGACGCAGCTTCAAGAGCTTCTGGGAACTTCTGCTGTCGGTGAAAAAACTTGAAGAACTTGACAGTCTTCTGAAAACGGTTCTTGAGCTTCCGGAAATTGCGGGTTTAAAAAAAGATAATTTTCTTGTGAAGTTTAA
>CAYLTM010000262.1:0-2571 GCA_964386495.1 uncultured Leptospirales bacterium | reverse complement strand
AACCTTATCGATTCCGGGGGCAAGGTCAACCGGACCATAAATCTACTTATCGAACAGCTCGCTCGATTTCTCGATTCCAAGTCGTTCGACAAATCCAAGTATATTCTGGAACTTATAAAGAAAATTGAAGCAAACGCGCTCAAGCTTAGAGACAGCGGCATAACATCTGAAAAACATTTTATTGAAATTATCGATAAGCCCTATATAAATTCTTTTTTGTCGCGGCCGTATTATACTTTGCAGGAAAAAATGGTTTTCAGCAATATAGAAATTCTTGACGACACAAGCGTGTTTTCCACAGACTTCATTTATGATCAGATATTTATTGATAGGGATGAGCTGCTTGCCAACATAGAGGTGATTCTCAGCCGCAAGGAACAGGCGAAGCTCAGCGATATAGTCGCGGAGTTCCCCGTGAAAAAAGGCATCAGCGAAGTGGTGGAATACTACAACATCGCACTTGACAGCACTTCAGCGTTTATCGATGAGGAGTCTTTTGAGACTATTGCCGCTGAAAATATTTCTGCTGAAAATATTTTTACGCTGAAAATTCCTTTGATAGTTTTTAACAGGATATGATTTATGAATGACAAAACCACGCCTTACGCTGAAACTGTAATCCGTCTACTGCAGGGTGTAATCTACAGTGATAATGAACGGCAGTGGAATAATCTTTTGCTTTACAGAAGCGCGGTCATCGAGTATTTTTCGAAAATCGGCGTGGCAGTAGTTGTCGCTGAAACCGACGGGTTCGCGTACCTGCAGGATATGCGGGACGAAAACGATACTGGTGATTCCGATGCCGTTGAAGTAACAGATTCTGATAATGCCGGTGATGGAGTATCGTTGTTTTCTAAAAGACCTCTTGGTTATGGAATTAGCATGCTCGCGGTTATTCTGACGAAAAAGATCATTGACTTCGATCTTACCGGCGGCGATCAAACCAGACTGATAATGAGCAGAGACGATATAATAAATTCGTATAGTATTTTCCTGCCGGAAAAGAGCAACGAGGCGCGGGCGGTAGACAGAATAAATGCCGATCTTAACAAGCTTGCGGATTATGGATTTATCAGAAAAATTGGTGATGATGCTTATGAAATCAAACGCATATTGAAAGCTAAATTTTCTGGCGACATTTTGAATGAAGTTAACAAAAAACTGGAGGCCTATGGCACTTCTTGATTTTGAAAGTGATAACAGCCTTACAGGTTTCCGTCTTCGCCGTTTTGAAATTTTCAACTGGGGAACCTTTTCCAACCTTGCGGTTTTCGATCTGGACGGGTTTAACTCTCTTTTAACCGGTAATATCGGTTCTGGAAAATCCACAGTTGTGGACGCACTGACAACCATGCTTGTACCGCACAACAAAATTATCTATAACCGCGCTGCCGGTTCTGAAAGAAAAGAGAGAACCCTCGCGTCATATATCCGCGGAGAATATCGTTCAGAAAAGAGCGATGCTTATGGTTCGTCAAAGTCGGTTTACCTTCGTGATGAAAAAAGTTACTCGGTACTGCTCGCGAATTTCTACAACAAAGGTTACTGCGAGTCTGTCACGTTATGTCAGATATTTTATTTTCAGGGCGGGGCGGTCAAAAAGCTGTTCATTGTTTCCGGTGATGAAATTTCTATAAAAGATGATATGATTAATTTCGGCGAAAATATTTCATCGCTGAAAAATTCGCTGAAGAAATATAAGAGTCTTGTTTTCTTCGACAGCTTTTCCGCCTACAGCTCAAAATTCAGATCCATATTCGGTATAAAATCGGAAAAGGCTCTTGATCTTTTTTATCACACAGTGTCTCTGAAGTCGATAGGCAATCTTACAGATTTTGTCCGCGACAATATGCTTGAAAAAGAAAATGTCGAGCAGGAAATTTATGAGCTTGTCAGCAACTTTGATAATCTCACAAGGGCACACGACGCTGTTGAAAAAGCCCGCCGTCAGATTGATGATCTCCGGCCGCTGATGGAGATTCTTAATAAATATAATGAATTGTACGCGGAAGGTTTAAACCTCGAACAATATTTCAACGCAATGCCGCTCTTCTTTATCGCTGAAAGAAAATTTATAATAGAAATAATCATCAGGGAAATTTCTGTAAAGCTGAGTATTGTCACTTCCGATTTCGAAACCATTGAAGAAAAATTATCTCTCCGTGAAGAAGAACGACTATCGCTGATAAGGGCACAGCAAACCGATTCAAACGCCATTAGACTAAACGAACTTGATTATCAGATCAAACGGCTGCGCGATCTTTCCGCCGAAAAAAAAAGCCGCTTCAAACAATATTCCGAACTTGCCGCGAAACTTATGCTTAATGTCGATTACGATGCCGTAAAATTTACCGCGACACACGCACAAGCGTTGAAGCTCGTTGATGAATATCCCGATATGATACGGGCGAAGCGAAGAGCTCTCGCGGATCTGGAGATTAATTCAGCGGCATTAGAATCATCCCTGAAAAATGAAAACGAGGAGCTTGAGTCTTTAAAAAAAAGGGCTACGCAGATTCCTTTCAAAAATATTAAAATCCGCGAAAAAATAGCGCAGGATCTTAACATTAA
>CAYLTM010000261.1:1300-3993 GCA_964386495.1 uncultured Leptospirales bacterium | reverse complement strand
ACAGACGGAACTACCGGAACAACAACTACCGGAACAAGTACAACTGGAACAACAATTAAGATAGATGCAGAATCGGTTGCCCAAGATAAAACAGCTCTTGTTATTACATTCGGTTCAGGTAACGATGCAAATAATGTTACCCAAAATATAACCTTACCAACCAGCGGTTCAAACGGAACGACTATTTCGTGGGCAAGTAGTAATGCAGGTGTTATTGCTATTGATGGGAAGGTAACAAGACCAGCAGCTGGTTCAAGCGATGCTACAGTTACATTAACAGCGACTATAACGAAGGGTTCAGCAAGTGATACAAAAGTGTTTCCACTCACTGTTAAAGCCGTCGTATACAATCTTCGGGACACTGGACCTGCCGGTGGTTTGATTTTTTATATTAATCCTAATGCGGCAACGGACGGATGGAAATACCTTGAAGCTGCCCCTAATGATTCCAGCACGACGCTTCAATGGCTTTCTACAAACACATGGCTAAACGGTACTAGTGTAGCAGCAGGTGAAACTCAAACCGGTATAGGCAAGGGTGATTATAATACGAATAGAATACTGAACTACAAAGGGGTGAGGACAGCAGCGGCTGCTAAGTATTGCGATGACCTTATTGTCAACGCTTACGGTGATTGGTTCCTTCCTTCAAAAGATGAACTCAATCAGATGTATATTAATTTGAAAATGAGCGGTGTTGGTGGTTTTAGCGATACCTTCTATTTAAGTTCGTCTGAGTCCGATAGGGATTATGGGTATCGACAGCACTTCTCCAATGGCGATGTGTACTTCGCCAATAAGGAACTCCAACCTTCCAAAGTCCGTGCTGTACGATCTTTTTAGTCGAGCACTTAAACGAAGAAAACCTGCAAGGTTGAAAAGAGTTATCGAAATTTGGTTGGTCATTAGATCTTTTTTAGTTGAAGGCACGGGAAACCGTGTCTTCTTCATTCATAATGTTTATAAACATGTATCGTTTCCATATTGACAAAATAATTCTTAATATCAACATAAGAGGCTGGTATTTTTAATAGAATTGTTTCTCCCCTATATAAAAATATTTCGTAGTGTGAAGGACTAATAATGGTAAAATATAATGTAATTATTGTAGAAGACGAAAAATGTTCCGCTGAAGTAATGATCGAATTTGTTTCGATGAAGGTGGAATTGACACTAGCGTACTATGCAAATACTCCTGAACGGGCACTAAACTATTTTAGAGATAATAACGATAAAATAGACCTGATTCTTCTTGACATAAGAATGCCCGAGATGACAGGTTTTGAGTTTATTGAAAAATTAGACGAGGTTCCTTTTGTGATATTTACTACCGCTTTTGATCATTATGCAGTTAAAGCTTTCGAATTAGATGCTCTGGATTATATGGTTAAACCCATAAGTTATGACAGATTTTCAAAGGCAATTGATAAGTTTCTTTACTACAAAAGGAATTCTATTCCTTATGATATATATGGTGCTTTAGAAGAGCTTAAAGGAAAGGATAAATATAAAAAATCCATTTTATCAGAAAAAGATTTAAAAGAATATTCAAAAAAGTTAGCAGATTATATGAGTAATAGTGAACCTTATCTGGATATTGAATTTAATTTACATACAATATCTCATAATTTGAATATTTCGCAGCATTATATTTCTCAGGTACTGAGCATTGTTTATGAAACAAATTTTTACAAATATGTTAGTTCCTACAGAATTATTTATGCTAAAAGATTACTCGAAAAGAATAGTAACATGTCTATTTTGGAAATTTCTCTGTTGTCAGGTTTTCAATCGAGATCAGTTTTCAACCAGGCTTTTAAGACGATGACCGGAGTAACCCCGAAACAGTATCGGGAAAATTTTATGCTCTAAATATGACAACCCATGAATGTATAATTTGTTTTTGTGGAGAGTGAAAATGTTAATTGATCTGCGAACTTTCTTTATTCTTCTAACTTTAATATCTGGCATTATGTTCCTTACTTTTGTAATATATTTTTTTAACAAAAAAATCAAGTCTAATATTATTACAATATTACTGCTAACATTAACCATTTCAAATATATTATTCGGGTTGAGGAATTTTATTCCGGATTATTTATCTATGACAATTGCTGCATCATTGCTTGCAATAACTTATTCTTTAAGCTATATGGCTGTTTGCCGTTTTTTTTCGTTGCCGGTTAATAAATGGGCTATGATCATTCCTGTATTTCTGATGTTTTTTGCTGTTCAGCCGTCATATTCGTATATAACCAGAATTGTCCTCTCAAATCCTATTTATGCTATTCAGAATTTAATTCTGCTTTATGTTCTTATTAAGGTCATGTGTGCCCAAAAAAGTAAGACTGTATTACTGCTGATTATTTTTTGTTTTATAGGGTTTACTTTCTTTATTATAAGAACAATAACATCCATCATTTTTCGTGAACAATATATTAGTTTACTCGAATCCAGCATTCTTCAGTCGTTAATTTTCACGATAATCGGTATCGGTCTATTATTTTTTGTTCTCGGTATCCTGCTTTTACAGATTGAATCAGAGAGTGATATTGTTAAACAATCCAATATTCTTTACGACAAAAAAAATAGAGTTCAATATATTAAGGAACCGGATCTCATTAAATTATATGAAGACCTTATAATTGCAAGAGATAATAGTTTCTTAAACACCCGCATAGAACTATTATACA
>CAYLTM010000261.1:0-1290 GCA_964386495.1 uncultured Leptospirales bacterium | reverse complement strand
AGATAATACATTGAGTTCTAATCGAGCAAAGTCAGCATTTTTATCAAATATCGGTCATGAAATGCGAACTCCTATGAATGCTATTTTGGGATTTTGTGAAATTATTAAAATGAAGAGCAAAGATCATGCAATTGAGTATTATATAGACTCTATAATGATGAATGGCAAGATCCTTATACAATTAATAAACGACATTCTTGATATTATCAAATTTGAAAATGAACAATTTATTCTACGGACAAGTCAGGTTAATATTAGAAATATACTAAATGAAATACCCCATTTTTTCAATTATGAACTTAGAAATAAAAATCTTGAAATGTTTATTCACCTTGATGATTCATTTCCCCTTGAAATTGAAATTGATCCGCTGCGTATCCGGCAGATAATGTTGAACCTATCCGGAAACGCTGTCAAATTTACTTCTGTCGGACACGTCTCTTTATCAGTAAGACACTTTTATACTAATAATAAATCCAAAATCAATTTGGAAATAGTTGTACAGGATACCGGTAAAGGAATATCCAGCGATAATCAGGAAAAAATATTTACGGCATTTGAACAGGAAGAAAATTATTCTGGAAATCATGGTTTAGGTCTTGGACTATCGATTGTCAAAAAAATTGTGGATGCTATGAACGGTTCAATTTCTATAGAAAGCTATCTAGATAAAGGCAGTACATTCCGAGTTAGTATTCCGGATATTTCTGTTATTTCCTGCCAAAATGATACAGTCATTAATAATCATGCTTCTAATACCACTACTAAAAAAGATAATGACAAATGTATTCTTATAGTGGACGATGAACCAACTAATCTTTACATCTATAAGAATTTTATAATTGATGAAGGGTATCGTATAATTTGTGTTTCAAGCGGTGTAGAAGCTTTGACAATATTAGATACTGTAAAACCGGATCTTATTATTATGGACATTAAAATGCCTGATATGAATGGTTTTGAAACTACCAGAATAATTAAAAACAATTCTCAATTTTCGGATATACCCATCATCGCGCTAACAGGTATGTTACTATCTTCAAATGATATGAATATGGTAGGTACAAATTTTTCGTCTTTTCTTACAAAACCTTGCACCAAGAAAAATATTGTTTCAGAGATAAAAAAATATATTTAGATTATAGGCCAGGTTATAGATTAATACTGAATATCTCAATCTGTAACCTGCTTATCAAATAATCTTCAAAATAATCTTCATCTTCCACAATTTCAAATTTTTTAAAAAATATTTATCAACCAATTGGCTAGGACGACAAATGCGATAATATA
>CAYLTM010000260.1:0-4021 GCA_964386495.1 uncultured Leptospirales bacterium | reverse complement strand
TTGGAAATTAATAGCATTTTTCTTATTTCCTCTCAATTCTATGGGACAGCAGTGAGTATTTATATACTTTCTGAGAAATATTATAATAAATATTTATCAGAAAAGTTTGGGGGTATATTGAATATAATGAACTCACGAAATATAATCCCCACCCGATTAGAAAACATAATTTTTCATAGAAAAACACTTTACTAACCTATCCCATAAATACATAATCACTTTCTGATAAAAATATTCTAACGATTGATTATCCTTACGGTTAAAGGATTTCGAGCTTCCCAAATATATTTTGTTTCCGATTTTGAAAATTTTAGACTCTACGACCTTGAAGAAGATAAACACATAGAATTCAAATTGAGCGAACTTGTTAATAATGTTCAAAGTTTGGGATATCTTTTAGGTTATCAAAAAAAGACTTATAAGGAGCAGGATCCGGCTAATAAAAAAGCGGCTGAACTTATGGGTAAATTTCATGACAGACTTAAAGAAATCGGTTACACCGGTCACCCTTTGGAAGTCTATCTTGTTAGAATATTGTTTTGTTTATTTGCAGAAGACACTACTATTTTCAAAAGATATCAGTTTCAGGATTAAATTGTGCAAAGAACCAACGAGGATGGCAGCGATCTTGCCGGAAAAATTCAGGAATTTTTCCAGGTATTAAACAACCCGCCCCTGCATGCGGCTGCGGAAAATTTTTTGTTATTACATATCGGGAATTAAGGTTGTTGGAATATTATTATTCCTTAATACCGGCAAAATTATTTTAACATATTTGTTGACATGGGAGAATATTTTTATAAAATCGGGGAAAGAAGTATTTTTTTAAAGTATAGTTTTCATTCAAAACTTAAATGGATATAATGATATGGTCAAATATAGGTCTATAGTTTTATTTTCATTATTGATCTTAAATGTCAAAGATTATTCTTTTGCTGATGACAATAAATCTGTTTTTCAGGAAAGAAAAAATTATGCCACCGGCATGACCTTTGGTACTCCGGGATGGATAAATGCAAATGGTATGCTTTTAGGTGATATTGATGCTATACATTTAAGCGGTAACTTTATAGGGTTATATTATCATGAATCGGCTAAAAACGATATTTATAAAGAAGCCGGGCTTGAAATAGACTATATTTATTTTTTAAAAAAAGAAAAATATTATTTTCATGGACCAATGATTATTGCATATTATCATTATAAATCATTTTGCAACAAAAATTATTATGAAGTTAAAGCACCTGCAGATTATGTTGCGGGTATCGGATATTCTTGTCAGTTTTATGGCGTATACTTTCAAGCTGGATTGGGTGGTGGATTAATTTCAAAATTTGATAAAAACAAACAAAAAGTAATTGAATATAAACCAGGTTTTAATGCATTTTCTTTTGAAATTGGATATTTGTTATTGTCTAAAAGATAAATACTATTGATTATTAAGTGAGTTGAAATGCAAAATATAGTGTTAAAATTATTTTTGATGTTATCGTGTTTAATATTTATTTCGTACCCTTCATATTCTGGTATTAATGAAATTAATAACTCATTAGGTATTAAGCCGGTTTATTATTATAACGAAATAAGAGCAAATTTCGATTATGGAATATCTTTTGGAATTGATCATTTTAATGGCGATTCATATCCTGTTATTGAAAACGGGAAAAAGAGAGAAAAAATAATGAAGGACACTGTTGAAAGATATACTGCTTCAAATGGAAAAGCTGTAAATATTCAGTATGTTTTTGGATATGGTTTCTATAGTAATTATAAGAATAAACCCGCAATAGGATTAGGATTTGTAGCAAACTCTTCAATAATAAAATGTGAAGAAACTGATATTTATAACTTGGGAGCTGGTATTGATTTTATAGCGGGTTATATTTTACATTTTCAGATTGGGACAAATTATTCGCAATTTTCCCAAAAGATGCCAGTTATAAAATCTATAATAATTGATAAAACTACCGGCAAGGAAGTTGAAGTATATGAGAAAAAATACTTAAATGGTCCTGGCATTTTTTTTAGCATGGGAATAGATATCCCTATTACATCGGATTTCGATATATTTTTTTGTTTTAATAATGACAATTATAGTATAATAATGAATCCATATATAGGTGAATGGACTCGAAATAGTTTGAGATTAGGAATAAGTTACAAATTTTAAAAGTTGGTAGTATGAAATTCATAACAATTGCCATTTCAGTATTATTTATTTTTTCTACTTCATTTTTTGTTGAGGCTGCAGAATTAAAAGATTTTTTTAAAGATTTTCACTTTTATCACGAAGGTAGAACTGTATGGGATGAAGGATTAACTTTTGAGTTGTCCCAGAATGAAGGATACAAGAGCAAAGTTTATAATAAATCAACAAATCGTTATGAAACAATAGAGGTGAAGAAGACTAAAACCATTTATGACATGGATGATCCAGGATTTGGATTAGGTTTTGATTATGTTGTTGGAACTGGAACTATTGATTGGAAAGGAAAGCAATTGTTTGGATTTGGGCTTTTGTCAGATATAAAATTTAATAGTGCATCGGAAACAAATCTTTTTTCTTTTCATGTTGGACCGAATTTAAGATTTCTGTGGATTTTCGAGATAAATCCGTTCTCTGTGGGATATACGTATTTTACAAGTGATTTGCCCACCGTTGTCCGTTATGAAATCGATGATGCTAATAGTTCTCCTAAAGCTGTTTTAAAGAATAAAAATTTATCAGGGTTTTCTTACTATTCAAGTTTTGGTATGATTATTCCTTTAACAAGAAAAACTGATTTCGTACTGCAATACCAATTATGTTTTTATGATGATCAGAATAATAATGAAAGCGATGAATGGTATAAAGATGGTCTATTAATAGGGATTGAGTACAAATTCTAGTGACATATTGTTTATATTTAATATTTTTAACCGAAACGTAGAAATTTAAAATTTTCTGGAGTTTATCTATTACTGAATGAACATTAAAACTTCATAATTTGCAACTTCTCAGACTGAAGATGAAAAAGACTTCACTTATCGTTAATTGAATTTTCACCGTAGCCTTCAGATAAATTATAGTTAACTATAATTTAAATATTACACGCATTTACAATAATAAAATTTATGTAAATGTATTTTAAAAAAAAGCTGATTATGAATCAGTACCCTGGATAAATGTTCTGATCCGCAGAGAATTATTTGATAATTGTTGTGATATTTATCGGAGTATATCCCGTATGTTCCGCTTTTCAATACCAGGGGCTGTCTGGCATACAATCGGTGGGGGCTTTCTTTGTAAATAATCATGGCAATATCCCTAAAAAGATCAAAAAGAATTCCCGAAAAAAATTGTAAAAATTCCCTATTTTGATCAAATATAATGAGAGATAAGAAATCACTAGAATCAGGATTTACCCGGAAAATACTGATTTCAGGAAGAAAAAAGGAGTTGCTAAAAATAAATCAAATAGAACAGATAAAATAAATACAGTTGAAAGCGGCAAAGAATATCTGATATTGTGATGTTATGAAAATAGACCCTAAGACGGCAAAAAAGTATATCCAGCTTGAATCATTCGAAACTGAAAACATTCAGTTGCAGAAAACGATTCAAAACTTTATCGCTGGAAAGATATAATTGACAGTTGGTTTGATGAAGATAGGCACATGAAATTCAAACAACGTCATACCGCAAAGCGTGTGCATGACAGGCTTCTGAAAGAATATTCACTTGAATACAATTGTTCGTATCCACTGGTTCAACGTTATTGCAAATAGAGGAAATCCAGATCATCACAGATTTCAGCCAATGGAAATCTTATGCTGAATTTCCGAACAGCTCACTTGCAGATCTTTACAATCCTCTGACTATGCCGCCGTCTTTAGTGAAAGCTCATAATGAACTGGACAAGGCTGTTGATCTTTCATACAGACCTCAGCCCTTTACAAGCGACGCGAACCGTATGGAATTTTTGTTTGGACTTTAGTCTTTTTTATAGACATATAGTTAAGCAACTAATTTTTTTTCAAA
>CAYLTM010000259.1:732-4051 GCA_964386495.1 uncultured Leptospirales bacterium | reverse complement strand
ATCCGACGCAAGCTTCAACCATTCACGTTTTTCACTGTCAAGTTCAATTAACCGCATGTGAAATAATGTAAATAACACCGCCTATGTGAAGGAAACATGTTATTTATTTATTAAAAAATCTTTATACCCATTCCAGTCCTTATCTTCAACAATATAACATTGGAATTTATAACTAGGATGTTTTGATCCTATCATATTAATTCTTCCTTCAGCTGATTTTTCATCAGATATATAAATCATAAATTCAATCATATTATTTGTAGTTATTATTGCGGAGATTATTGAAAAGTCATTTTCTTGAAAAATTTCAAATATTTCATTTTCAATTAAATCCAAATTTATTTTTTCTTCTTTACTAGGAAAACCATCTGTTTGAGGTTTGAGAAATGGTAATGCAATACCCATTCTAAAAGAGTAATTTTCACTACCCATAATTTCTTTACAGCCAGTATTCAAACGAATAATAATTGGGGTATGATTATGTTCTCCATGCAAAACAGTCCATTCTTCTTTCATTTTAAATTTATTTTGTGTCATTGAATTCCCTTATATCAATTATTATCAAGAGGTATTCCTAAAACCTTGCTGATTTTATCATCTATACTTTTATAACTCGATAATCCATAAAAACCTACTGGTAGATATTCCTTATCTAATTTGTCTCCAAATTCATTATAATAAATATCTTTTTCCGGATGTTTAAAACAATGTTGAGTAAATGTATCTTCTACTGTTAAACTTCTGTTACCAATTGTTTCAAAATAGCCCTTAGACCATGGTAAGTAATTTGTAAATAATGGGGAAAGTAATAGTTTATTTTTATTCAAAACTGGTATAATATTTTTATCTTTTGATTTAATATTATAAATATATATCAACACTGCTCCTTGTCCAAAACCACAATTTGCATCAATACTCATCGTCCTTCCAAAATAATAATCAAACCCTTTAGGCTTTAATACAAAGATATCACCTGTTTTAACCTTGCTCCTCGATTTTTTTAATATTTCTAAATGTAAATTTTCATTAATCATGTTAATAACCCATCCTATTCAACCAATCCTTAGCCCAGTTTATAGCATCATTATAATGTCTATGATTTGGACTAATGCTATTGATCTTATTCAAATATTGTGAATTGCCTTCAATGAAAACTTGCTCAACAGCTCTAGCTTGGTTTCTGGTTAAAGATGTTTCAGTAATTTTTGAAATGTCAAATCGATCACCATGTTGTACTTGACGTTTTTTCAAATTATTTGTTATCCCAGCATAAACATCTTTCCCATCATTATAACCTTTATATACATCTACATTAATGGCTCCTTTATTTAGCCATTCTGTATACTTATCATCCTTCACACCCTTCTCAACACTTTCCTTCGCCGCTTTTTGTGAAGAATCTTCAGCACTATTTTTTAATACTTTTAATCCATCGCCAACAACTTCCTGCTTGATCTCCTTTAAGACTTTGCCCCCAGGTATGAATGGAAGCAGACCGGCTGCGTATAAAACTTTGTCAGAACTCGACAGTTTCTCATTCCCATCATATCCCTTGACTAATGCTGCGGCATCTTTAACATCACCATAAGCACTGAAATAGTCAAAAACCATTGAACCGGCATCTATTCCTTCATTTTTGCCAAGCTCCTTCATTCGTAAATCACATAACTGTTTTTGTAAATCCTTATTTTTAATATTATCAATATCGTCCATGAATATTGTCTCTGGCACCATTATCTTTTTCTTGACAAAAAAACCCCTGCAAACTCAAGTGTTTCTATGTATAGAAACACTTGAGAAATGTAAACGCCTATGGAGGCAAAATGATTAGACCATCTGTAAGTGATTTTAAAAAGAAGTATAAAAAAAACCACATAATACCTCTGGTAAAAGAAATCAATTCGGATTTCATAACCCCGGTTGAATGTTACTACGCCATTGGAGCGTCATATCTGTTGGAGTCAGCCGAAAAAGGGCTGCAGGTCGGCAGGTACTCGTTTCTGGGAGTGGATGTAGAAACCAAGGTAGTAATCACCAATGATAATTATGAAATTCACAAGGATGGCTCGGTTATAAAGGATGCAATGCACAACCCGGTTCGGATAATCGGCGAACTGCTGAAAGCTTATACATATAGTTATGACGGCGATATTTCGCCGTTTCCGGGCGGCGCGGTCGGTTATATCGGTTATGAAGCCACGGCGCAGTTTGAAAAAATTACATTTAACAGCTCGAAACCGTCGATCGATATTCCTGATTCGATATTTGTGTTTACCCGAAATAATATAGTTTTTGATAATTTAATGCATACGATAAAAATTATATGTAATATTAAAACCGATGGTGATCCCGACGCTGAATATAAAAACGCCGAACAAGAAATCAGCCGTATAGAAAAATTAATCCGCGAATATAAAAGTTCTGAAAAATATTGCAAGATTACATCGCCTGTGAAAAGCGCGTTTTCCAAAGAAAAGTTTTTATCAACAGTTGAAAAAATTAAGCAGCTCATATACAGCGGTGAAGCGACACAGGTTGTCTTGTCGCAGCAGCTGTATGCTGACTTCGAGGGTGATCCTTTCGCTATATATAGATCGCTCCGTTCGATAAATCCTTCGCCGTATATGGTATATCTGGATTTTGGAGATTTCTCAATTTTCGGTGCGTCGCCGGAACTGATGGTGAAGGTCGAAAAGAACAAGGCTGTTCTCCGGCCGATAGCCGGTACAAGAAAGCGGGGCGCGACACCGGAGGAGGATCTTGAACTTAAAAATGATTTGTTGTCCGATGAAAAGGAAAAGTCCGAGCACTTAATGCTGGTCGATCTCGCGCGTAATGATCTCGGCAGAATCGCTAAGCCCGGAACGGTTGCATTAACACGTTATATGGATGTTGAAATGTATTCGCATGTCATGCACATTGTGTCGGAGGTTACGGCTGAGCTGTCGGGCGATGTCGATGTTTTCGATGTCATCAAAGCTGTATTCCCTGCCGGGACAGTATCCGGCGCTCCGAAGGTTCGGGCGATGCAGATTATCGATGAACTTGAACCGGTCAAGCGTAATCACTACGCTGGTCTCATGGGATACTTCAGTTATACCGGCGCGTTTGATTCCTGCATAACAATCCGGTCTGCCGCCGCGAAAAATAACCGCATCTACATGCAGGCGGGCGCGGGCATTGTTTACGATTCCGTTCCTGAAAAAGAATACACCGAGACGTTAAATAAAGCCAAAGCTGTCATGAAAGCTCTTACAGCGGGGAGGGAATAATGGTACTGATGATCGACAACTATGATTCGTACACATATAATCTTGTG
>CAYLTM010000259.1:0-722 GCA_964386495.1 uncultured Leptospirales bacterium | reverse complement strand
AGGTATTCCGCAACGATGAAATTTCTCCGGAAGCGGCGCAGGAGATTGATTTCGATTACCTCGTCATATCTCCCGGACCAAGTAATCCTTTAAACGCCGGATGTTCAATGGCGATGATTAAATTTTTTGCAGGAAATAAACCCATACTTGGAGTATGTCTTGGTCATCAGTCGATAGGGGCTGTATTCGGTGCGAACATAATCAACGCGAAAGAAATTATGCACGGCAAAGTGAGTCTGATTAACCACGACGGCAAGTCAGTATTTTCCGGACTGCCGAATCCTTTCCGCGCCGTGAGGTATCATTCGCTCGTGGTCGAAAGGGAGACATTGTCTGATGAATTTGAAATCACCGCCGAAACTGCTGATGGAGATATTATGGCTATCCGTCATAAGACCATGCGTATCGAGGGTGTGCAGTTCCATCCGGAATCTGTCGGCACTGAAGACGGGATAAAAATTCTGTCGAATTTCATAAAAGGTGTCAAAGAGCTGCCGTCGATAAAAAATATTTTACGAAAATCCGCATCCGGTAAAAATCTTACTTTTGATGAAGCGTTTCATGCGATGAACACTCTCGCGGAAGGCGGCTTGTCGCCGGCAGTCGCGGGTTCGTTTCTAACATCGCTGTCTATGAAAGGCGAGACTGTTGATGAGATTTCCGGTTTTGTAAAGGCTATGCGCGGAAAAGCCGTCAAACTTAATCTGCCCGATAACATAGCC
>CAYLTM010000258.1:2417-4053 GCA_964386495.1 uncultured Leptospirales bacterium | reverse complement strand
TCAGATATTCTGTAAACCTTTAACCCTAAAGAAAGAAGATAATCTTCTCTTTTTTGATCGTACTCTTCTTTGTTGTCGTGGCTTGAACCGTCAATTTCGATTAGGGTTTTGTCAATCTCTACCTGATCAGCCGCATACATGCCGATAATTTTGTCTGCTATCGCGTTGTTGACATTATCTACGGCTTTTCTGACTCCTCTTCCAAGGTATCTTTTTTTATCACCGTCTCTAAGTTCTACCGCTTCGTGCTCACCAGTAGAGGCACCGGATGGAACAGCCGCTCTTCCGAAATCTCCCGTTGATAGAACTACATCGACTTCAACAGTCGGATTACCGCGTGAATCCAGTATTTCCCGCGCGCGTACATCTTCTATAAACATAGCTATTCTCCTAAATTGTATTTTTATACAAAATAATTACCATCGTTATTAGCGTTTGTATAATTATCAGTATATTGCCAAAACCTATAACAACTGTTAATAATTTCAAGTTTTTTTCTTTTGGCATTCTTTACTGATTACAACCGCCCACAAGGGTAGCTCCTATAAGTAGTTTTTAGAACTACCCTTATCAGAATTCATATATCCATTTTGAAATCATGTTATCCATTGCTGATGTATATGAGCCTGCCCAAGTTTCACACTTCTCAGATTCGATTTTATTGAATCTGTCCGGATTCTGTTCAAGATTAAGTCTTTTAGAAATATCCGAATTAAAAAAAACAAAAATGATCTTTTTCCCTTCTTTGTTATAAAAATAGCCGGATAGTGCGACGCAGTAATTGATATAACCTGTTTTAGCGTAAATATGAAATTCAGTCCATTTCTTTTCGAATCTTCTTCTAAGCGACCAGTCCCAACCGGAAGGCTGCAGTAAATCTATATAATTTTTATTACCGCAATAAAGCGAATCCGAGTAAATTAATAACGCTGCCATTTGTTCAGGAGTAATGCGGTTTGATGATGTTAATCCAGAGCCATTGACCATTTTGAAAGAAGACCAATCCGCTTTGCCGACCTCGGTTTCAAAAAAATTTTTAAGCAGATTGCCCGACTCTTTGAAAGAAGCGTAATCACCCTTTAAGGATCTCGCGGAATTCAGAAATAATAATTCAGCCATTGAATTAATGCTGTAGGTCATCATTGTGTCAACGAGACTTAATAGATCTTTACTCTGCTGAACGTACAACAAATTCGCATTAAACGGAGTTTTTTTCGGAAACGGCATTTTTATTTTTATACCGCGTATTCTTGCCAACTTCGCGAACATTTCCGATGTATATAACGAAACATACTTCACCGGCATACGCTGTTCGCCTTTTAGAATTTCATCATTTGTTAAATACCAAGTATTTTTCCGATAACTTTCCTTACATTCAAACTTTATTCCTTCAGGAAGTTTTTGATCTGACATTTCAAAATCAAAAAGCGGCAGATCAGGATTTATTTCGAATTCCATTTTTACCGGAGCTGCCGACGAAGTAACAGCTGACGTGCCTGACATTATAGGTTTCCATTTTGCAATAATGTAATTATATTCCAGAGATAAAGCACTGACTCCCATATTATAGGACGCGTCAAGTTCCATATATTTATCAAGACAGGTCTTCGATGGTAAATATGAATCATCATAATAA
>CAYLTM010000258.1:0-2407 GCA_964386495.1 uncultured Leptospirales bacterium | reverse complement strand
GGAAATTTTTTTCACTCCCCTTTTTTCAAGGTCATTGATTATCTCAGCAATATCATATACTGAAAAATACGGATTACCAGTTCCCTTCAAATATAAATCCCCGTCTAAAACTCCGTTTTCGATTTTTCCTGTATAATACAGAAAAGTTTTAAATCTGTAATTTGGTCCTAATATTTTTAATGCCGCTATACTAGTCGGGATTTTTGTAACTGAAGCTGGTATGAATGGAACTTTTTCATTATGAGCAGCCAGCACTTTTTTATCATCAACACTATATACTATGAAACCGATGTTGAACTTGTTAAAATGGGCAGACGCGTAAGTACTACCTTTTTCATAAGCATCTGAATTATATTGGAAAAGAGATTGTTCCTCAGAAACAGTCTTTTCGTTTTTTGACTGCGAATATGATGAATCACCGCATCCGAAAATGGATGTTATAGCTACAAGAAGAATTATTGTTAACGCAAATCTTAATTGATTATAATAACGTGAAAAATTTTTACTCGGATGTGTCATCATAAGCCTCCTGTATCATTTCTGAGATTGTTTCAGGTGAAATACCCGCAAACGTTACATTATTATTTTTTAAAAAATTTTTTATCGTTCCAAGAATATCATCCGGTATTATTTTTTGTCCAAAAAGTAAATTTTCCAGTTCAGACAATTTTTCCTCTGGAAAAATAAAGAAATCTCCAGTTATTCTAATATTTTCTATACGGTCTTCGTTGAAGCGAACATGAATTCTTACAAGTTTTTCGCCTTCTTTTTTAGCGATGATTATTTTTTCTTCAAGATTAATCATAGCCGTATCACATTCGCAGCCATTTCCGCGAAAAGATCATCATGTGTCACGATAATCGCCTGCCTCACATTCGATAGTATTACGCCTAGAGAACTGGACAGGTATTCTTTTCTTTCAGAATCAAGATTTACGGTCGGCTCGTCAAATATCACGAAACGGCATTTAGTCATAATCGATACCATGGCGGTTCTCATCGCGATAGCGAGAGCTGTCTGCTCACCGCCGGAAAGTAAATTAAATTTACGGATCGTTTTACTTTCGTTGTCGGACTGAAGCATCAATAAATATGGATCGTCTATTGAGTCGTTTACCCACTTTATGGTTTCATTTTTACCGGTAATCTGTCTGTAAATTTCCTGCGCTTTATACGCGATTTCTCTTATCAGCCTTTCACTAAGATATTGACCCATTGTTTTAATGTTTTCTCTAAACGCAGATGATAGCTGTATTTTTTTTTCAAGAATATTAATTTCATTTTCCAGTAATTTTAATTCGTCTTCAACTGAGGTGATTCTTTCAAGTTCAGTGACTCGGTTTTTTTTAGACTCGATTATGCTTCCGAGTTCACTGGAAATTTCATGGAGTTTATTGTCATTTTCAACAATGCTCTTCATTACCGCCGAGTGTTCCTCCGCTGAGTATTTATTCTTAAGAACGACCAAATCATTATTATAGTCATTAATTTTTTTAAGGGCATCAGTAATTTCAGCGGATAATAGCTGTAAATTATTTTCTAAACTGGAAATTTTTTCAGCGTCATTTAGAGATTTCAAATGCAGATTATAATCACTTTTAAGAGATTCATTTTCTGATAATATATTTTTTCTCATAATTTTTTTATCTGGAAGTTCCTGAATCTCGTTAATCAATGAAGACAATTTTCCGGATAAATCATTTATGTTGTTTTTAATACAAGTAATTTCCGAAGCGAGTTCGGTGTTTCGTTTATCAAATTGTTTAATTGAAGTTTCAGCGTTTTTTATATCACTAAGTATTTTTAACACACGTTCTTTGTTCTGTTTAATAGTCCCGGCAATATTATCAGCTCTGGAGGTAATTTCCGACAATATCTTAATCAGACATTCAGAAATCTCTTTTTGATTATTATTTTCGGCTAACAATGCGATATCATTAAAACCTGATTTTAACAATATATTTGATAGTTCAATAACCGACTTTTCCCGTTGGGCTATATCTTTTTCAATATCATTATTAATTTGTAAAACCTTTTGGTTGTTCAATAAATTATTTTTCTGTGCTTCTTTGATTTTTGTTAATTCAGATTCATTGGTTTTCAAAAGCATTTCGGTTTTGCTTTTTTCACATATGTTTTTTTCAAGCAGACTGTTTTCATTTTCCAGTGTTTTTATTCTATCCGAAAAGTAATCATCAGAATTTTTGCCGGTCATGTTTTTACAGTCTTCATTAAAGTACGGGCATATTTTGCCGGACAATTTCTTTTCTGCAAAAATAAGGTCATTGATAATAGTGTCATTTTTTTCTTTTTTAATTACGGCGATATTTATTTCATTGAGTTTATTGTTTAATACCGCAATTTCATCATTTACTAGAGTGATTTTTTTCTCTAATTCATTCGGATCA
>CAYLTM010000257.1:0-4080 GCA_964386495.1 uncultured Leptospirales bacterium | reverse complement strand
ACTTTATAACTTTATAACTTTATAACTTTATAACTTTATAACTTTATAACTTTATGAACTTTCAAACTTTCAACTAATTCCCATCTGTAGCTATCAGCGTTCATCGAGTGCAGCGGGCGGTAAAATCTTAGCGGTTTAAAAAATTCATTTTGTGTATTTTTCATCAATACCACAAAAAAATTCTTGCAATAAGAGCCCTATAAAAAAGACATTAATATAATCTAACATATACTACAAAACAAAATATTCTGGAGGAAAAATGGCATCATATAATATAGCTGTTATGCCCGGCGATGGTACAGGACCGGAAGTTGTAGCTGAGGGAGTAAAGGTTTTAAAAGCCGCTTCAACAAAATTCAACGTTAAGTTTGATTTTCAGTATTTTGATTTCGGCGGTGAGCGTTATAAAAAAACCGGCGAAACATTACCCGACAGTGCAATCGAGGAATTCAAAAAGTTCGACGCGATTTTTCTTGGAGCGATTGGTCACCCTGATGTTAAACCCGGCATCCTTGAAAAAGGCATTTTGCTGAAAGCGAGATTCGCTCTTGACCAGTACATTAATCTGCGACCTGTTAAACTTTATCCGAACATCGAAACACCGATTAAGGACAAAACTCCAGATGACATCGACTTCGTGGTTATCCGCGAAAACACAGGCGGCATCTACACAGGACATGGCGGAGCAACAAGAGTCGGCACGCAGGATGAAATCGCGTCGCAGCTGATGATCTATGATAGAAAGACAGTTGACAGATGTGTTAAATTCGGATTTGAGCTAAAGAAGAAACGTAACGCGGCTGCCGCAAAATATAAAGAAAAACCGATACACCTTGTTCACAAAAACAACGTATTGACATTCTGCGGTGATCTATGGTTCCGTGCTTATAACGAAATGGGCGAGAAATATTATCCGGAACTCAAACGCGATTACGCGCACGTTGACGCGACAACCATGTGGTTTGTAAAAAATCCTGAGTGGTTCGATGTCATTGTTACAGAAAATCTTTTCGGCGACATTATTACTGACCTCGGTGCGATGATTCAGGGCGGTATGGGAATTGCCGCTGGCGGAAACATCAATCCCGAAGGAGTCTCCATGTTTGAACCAATCGGCGGGTCGGCTCCGAAATATACAGGACAGAAAGTAATCAACCCGTTGGCAGCAATTGAAGCCGGAAGAATGATGCTTGAACAGCTTGGCGAGGATGAAGCCGCAAAAGCGATTGAAAAAGCCGTGAAATTCGCCTGCACAAAAATGAAAAGCATGTCTGCCGGAAAAATGGGATACAACACAGAAGAAGTCGGCGACCTGGTAGCTGGAAATCTGTAATCATGAATGTCGTCACTGTTTCAGCGGAAAATGTCTGCAAGATGTATGATGACAAAATTGTTCTAAAAAATTTTCACTGCAAATTATATTCAGGATCCGTCACTGCTGTGACGGGTCCTAACGGCTCGGGAAAAAGCACTTTGTTAAAGGTGCTTTCCGGGTTGACTTCTCCAAGTGCCGGAAAAATTCATCGAGAAAAGAATCACAATGTATCGTTTGTTTCCGCCGAAGTGAATCCCTACGGTGAGCTATCTTTAAAGGACAATTCTAGACTCATAACCGGATCATCAAAAACGTGCGGCACTATGCTGATGGACTATCTCGAAAAATTTTCGCTGACCGGCAAACTAAATGACAGCTATAATAAACTCTCATCTGGAATGAAACAAAAATTCAAATTAGCCGCTGCGATGTCGCGAGATTCCGAAATAATGTTTATCGACGAACCATCGTTATCACTTGATGTAAATTCCAAAAAAATATTTTTTGAGATTATCAAAGGTTTAAAGAATAAAACAATAGTAATCGCCACGAATGATCCGGAAGAGTCATCTCTCTGCCCGGACAAAATATCTCTGCAATAATCATGAAACATGTTGATATGCGATGAAATATATTTCCGCTGTAATATCGCTAATTAAAAAAGATCTACTCGTGGAAATGCACAACCGTGAATTATTATATTCAGTGGTGATTTTTCCCGCGCTGTTTTCGCTGCTTGCTGATTATTTTCTTTCGTCTAAAATGCATAGTTACGCGGAAAATGCCGTAACTATGTGGATAATAATTTATCTCATGCTGATTAATACTCTGCCGGGAATATTCTCGCGTGAAAGACAGAACGGCAATGTAATTTTCATTAAGCTGTATTCGACATATTCTGTGTTTTTCGTTTCAAAATTTTTGTTCAGCATTATCATAAGTTTCTGCGTGATGTTGACTGCAATAATAATATTTGCCGCGAGAGACCGAATTGCTGATGAAAATTATTACAGACTGCTGATACTTGCGATGACAGCATCTGCGGCGGCAGCATCGTCCACAATAACAGTCTCGATGTTTTTATTAAGCAGACGTGTGAACAATTTCATTTACGGCATAATCGTCATACCTCTTACAATTCCAATAATATATACATCAATTTTATGCACCACCACTATTAACAGCACATCGTTTTTTACCGGCATTACATTTTTACTAGCATTTTCGGTATTCTTTTTCTGCATATCGTTTTTACTCGGAGAAATATTATGGCGAAACGAATGATGGGAAATGATAAAGATGAACACTGCCTTTAGGTATAGGTCTATTATCGAATCGACCAGATTTCGATATGAGAACCAAAGAGATAGAATTATATCTTGCTTGACAAAATAATTTGGCTTGAAAAAACACAAATAAATCATTAAAATAAAAAGCGGGTGTTATGCAGGCAATAGAATTTGAAACAACTATTGATAATGGGAAAATAAATATTCCTGAAATATTTCATTTTAAAGAATCAGATCATATAAAGGTAATTATTTTATATGAAAACAATCACCAACAGAATACATCTATTGGAATCATCGATAAATGATTAAATAAACCTGCAATAATAAATAATTTCAAACCTTTTTCCAGAGATGAAATTTATGAATAAAATTTTTATCGACACTAACATTTGGTTATATGCTTTTATTGAGACTGAACATAAAACTGCAATTTCTAAAGAATTGATTAATAAAGATAATATTGTTATCAGCATACAAGTAATCAACGAAGTAACATATAATCTGATAAAAAAACTTAAATTTAGTAATGAATTAATTGCCGAAATGATTAAGGATTTTTATGTAAAATACGAAGTAACAAACTATTCCCGGTAAAGTCTTTTAACCTCATCCTTAATAAGAAACGAAATGCATATTTCTTTTTGGGATAGCCATATAATTGCCAATGCTTATTTGTCAGGTTGTAAAACTTTGTTTTCTGAAGATATGCAACATGATTTTAATTATAAAAAATCCATCACAATTGTTAATCCATTTATTTACTAAGCAAAACTGAACCGACGATTTATATTGTCGGTTCAAAGTCTCACGGTGTCCAATCGTGCAATAGTAAACAACGGAGCATGCTCCGCTGTTTTTGAGAGCTTCCGGTTTTGAGGTCTATCTCTTCGCCCAGATTTCTATATGAGAACAATATTAATAAAATAATGTTCGATTTTGATTCTATATTTTTGTCCTAAATAATTTGCATCATTAAAAGATGTTAATTGTATATTTGAACCAACTATTACAACAACCATAGTTCTATCAGCTAATGCTCCATAAAAAGGTGCATTTACAACATAACCAGGAAAAACTGTATTATATACTAATACATTAACAGACAATATTTGATTATAATCCGATATGCTATGAGGAACATTCACAGAAGCACTTGATGAGATTGTTCCAGTCAGATATTTTACATAAATTTTTGTTTTTGTACCGTTTACATTTGAGTAATAATAACTACTATATGTTGAATCATATCCGACTGAACTCTCCAGCTCATTCACCTTGCTGTATAATGTATCAAAGTTCTCGTTAAATTTTGATGCAGAGATTAGTTCTCCTGCCGCGAAGGTATGCGGTTTCGTTATTGCCGCGTAGATTAATCCGCTTGCGCTTACTACTGCAAGCAGTACCATCGCTATTATGACTTTATTTGAAAAAAGTTTTTTGACCCGCTCTATGAGCTTGTCGTCGATTGTAAAA
>CAYLTM010000256.1:3134-4116 GCA_964386495.1 uncultured Leptospirales bacterium | reverse complement strand
CATGTTGTTCGAAGCAGATTTGAATTGTGCATCAAATTTGTTAAGCATCTCCAGCTGTTAACTATTTCTGAGGTTTCACTAAATCATTATTCTTCCAGATTCCTTTACCTAATAACTTTCCATTCTTATCATAGTATTCTCCATATCCATTAGACGCATCATTTTCAAAAGAACCTTTATAATAATATCCATTTCTATTATACATAATACCTTGTCCATGGAATACATCATTTTTAAATTCACCAATGTATTTAATACTAACACCCTCTTTCCAGAGATATGTTCCTTTGCCTTCTCTTTTGTCATTTACGTAATCACCATCATAAATTGAACCGTCAAGATAATAAGCTTTTCCTTTTCCATTTTTCAACCCATTTTTCCAATGTCCTTCATAACGTTCACCATTTGACCAAACCATAACACCATATCCGTTTTTTGAACCTTTCCTGAATTCACCTTCGTATATTGACCCATCTTCGAAAACATATTTTCCTTTTCCATGAGCTAAATAGTCTTTAAAGTCACCCTCATAGTAATCACCGTCATTATAAAATAACTTGCCTTTTCCTGTTGCCTGCCCTTCGATAAAATCACCTTCGTACCGATTGCCATTTATTGATTTGATTATTCCTTTACCATGGGGTTTTCCATTTACTTTTGGTCCGGAATACTCACCCTTGTAAACTGCTACATTCTCTTTCATTTCTTCCGAATGTGCAAAAGCAGTTGCAATAAATATAAAATTAATTATTATTAATAATCTGTTTATCATTTAAATATCCTTTATTAAATTTCATTTACAAATTATTTAAATGGAAATTTGAATCCCAATTTAATTTTTGTATCTTCCTTGTAATTATCTTTCATATTAGGATTATAGTTATATTCATACTTTACCTGCGTTGAAAATTCTTGTAGGCTATATTCATATTGAACACTAGTTCCACCGCCATATTTCAAATTATTATTATCAATAGAAAAC
>CAYLTM010000256.1:0-3068 GCA_964386495.1 uncultured Leptospirales bacterium | reverse complement strand
ATTAGCTTGTAAATTCAATCCATAATTGACACCAGATTTATTTATTCCAAGACTACCTTTAATTGCTTTTTTCTTAAAATCAATTTCTGTATTACCTACACCATAATATACTTTTGCATTGTCAATACCCATATCGTGCGCGGTTTTAACATACATGCCTTGAGCGGCTACACCAATCAATCCAAAACCTAATTTACCAAATATATTCTGTTTATCAAAAACATCCTTTTTAAATCTTTGTCCTGCCGAAATTTCATCTGAAAAAACTGCTTTGGCTATGTCAATTGCACTGCCTTTAGCTAAATCTTTTGCAGTACTTTCTTGGTCAGCTACATCTTGAACTGGTAAACCTGCTGGTAAATTATCAATTCTGTTTTCAATGCTTTTGGTTGGTAATTCCGCAGCATTTGCAGAAGAGCTTGTAGCAGTTAATATTTTGTCTACACCATTTGCAAGAGCAATGACAACTTTTCCTTGTGTTGAGTTTTGCCATTCAACAGCTTTTAATGAATCATTCTGATCATTCATGTTAGCAATATCTAAAGATTTTAAATTCGACTCTTTCTTCGCCTGCGCTCTATCAGCCCACTCGTTATCAACCGCCCCCTGCTTGCTTTTAATATCCGCTACAATCACAGACGGATCAACACCCAATTCTGCGGCAAGTGCTTTCACATAATCAAGCTTCTCGTTAGTAACAGCTCTCTTGTCTGTGGAAAAGTTATCCTCAAGATCAGCTACTGCGGCAGCGAGGTTATTCTGCTGTATTTCCTTGTCTGTCTGGAATCCCTGACCATCAGCATAGTTCCCAACTTTCTCACCAAAAGTCTTCACATACTATTACATCTCATCGTCTATAACCTTTGCCATATCCACGTCTTTGGCGCCAGCTTCTTTCAGTAGCTTCTCTATTTCCTCATATTTTTTATAAGTTTCCGGCAAAGATTCGCTTTTTATTCCCCTGTTTCTTTTTACATAGAATAATGCGGTTTTCCCTTTTTCTCCGGCATTAACATCAGCTCCATATTTTATTAAAAGTTTTGTTGTTTCTATTTTACCGCTTCCGGCTGCCCATATCAGCGGTGTAAATCCTTTTTTATCCTTTATATTTACATCAACACCCTTATTCAGTAAAAGCTGTACAACCTTCGTATTGCCATTCCTTGCCGCATCATGTATTGGATTAACAGTTGTCACAAACTTATGAATGTCAGCACCGTTATCTATCAATATTTTCGCTATCTCATAATTTCCATTTTGTGCCGCTTCCAATAAAGGAGTGCTATTGTTATCTTTGCTTCTTCCATTAACTTTAGCGCCTTTTGACAATAAATATAGTACAATTTCTTTATTTTGAATTCCAACTGCGGTCATCAAAAGAGTAACACCATATTTATTGTATGTTTCTAAATCTATACCTTTTTCTACGAGTTCTTTTACTGTTTTAATATCATTTTTATTAATCGCTTTAGATATTTCATCAACTTTATCTACTGCATAAACAGAAAAAGATAATATAGATATAAATAAAATGATTATGAGTTTTACAATTTTCATAATACAATTCTCCTTCCTTTTTAGTTTACCTCCTCATGAAATTACAAGAGGAGGAGAATGCCTAAATCTTAAAAATTTCAATTACCCTTTATTGTCATATACCATCTTCCAACATTATATTTAGCAGCTTCTTGCCATGTCACATGATATGTCGTCGCACTTGACTGAGTAAACTGACTATGTCTTCTATTATTAAAATCATACTTACCAAAAGGATCATTTACAAATATTCCATCCTTATCTGATCCCATATACCTTACAACATGCCCAGTGCTAGGATTGTCTGGTGTACTTGTTAAAACAGAACTCATTATAACACCCACAGTATCTCTGTCTTTCCTGACAAGATCATTCATATTATTGTATTGATTCTCAAACATTTCGCCATTAGAACCTGAGATATATCCTACCAGATTTTTTATAGAAAAATCTTCTTCGGAACAATATTCCTGCGGGTCATTTAGATTATCCAAACCCAATTGACTATCTGTATAGTTATAATTTTTTTCATTCAATTTCGATTCTGAAGAAGTACCACCTGTATAGTTTATTTCCGCTACCGCATCAAAATGTCTCATAACATTTATCGCAGCTGTACTTTGTGTCCTTGCTCCATAACCATTTATATACCGTATGACATCCATTGTATCCTCAAGCTGGTTTACGTTACCTACCCACTGATTTATTATTTCATTCTGGTTATCACCCAGATCATCAAAATTATTTATTTGATCTTTGAGTTCTGCGAATGCCGGATTATTCATGTTAGCTTTCATCAGTTCCACAAGCTTATCTCTTCTTTCTACCGCCTTCGGATCACATCTGTCCTCGGGATTTACCAAATCATTTATGACTTTTTGCCCATCTTCAGCTTCTATTCCAAGATTATCAGAAAGAACATTCGCCAGAGATGTAAAATTACACATATTATGATTATTTGCTCCAGGAGTCAACGCAAGGTTATCTCTTTGGGAACCGCCTTCCTGCTTCATCAGTGTTCCATCTGCCGTATTATAATCTCCACGATAGAATTTTGGATGGGTATTGAAATGCTCGCCAGCTCCCATATATACGCCTTTTCCCTCTATCGCTGTCGCAGCCAGCATTCCCTGATATCCAGCATCCGTCATAAACTCGCCGTGTGCTAAAAGGTTTCCTGTCCGTTCATACATATTTTCAAGTCCTTTCGCTACCGTCTTCACACCACCAATCGCAGCACTACCAAGTCCTATCGCACCATTCATTATTGCTGATTGAACATTGAGTATTGTCTCGTTTGCTTTCTTCACACCGACCCAAGCAGCATTAGCTAAGTCATCTATGAAATCAGCGAATGGAAGTTTCGGACGGTTATCCTGTGCAGAGTCTGCGGCTTTATTCTGTGTAGGGTTTTGCTTCTGTTGAGATTCTTTTAGACTCTTTCCCGCGTAACCGGCAACTCTGCCAGCGTAATCAGCGGTAGTATTATGATAACCTTGCTGATAATATTCACCCATATTTGTACCTGTGGC
>CAYLTM010000255.1:0-4291 GCA_964386495.1 uncultured Leptospirales bacterium | reverse complement strand
AATAATAAAGTAATGTAAATGCTCATTTTTTGGTGGTAAAAATGCTTCACCGCCGCCGTTTATTGAGCAGATACATAGTCATAACTATTCAAAAAACTCCGAAAAAAGATTTTTGTGTAAATTGATACTGCTGTAAAGTTTGTCGATTTCTTGTCTGTTTAATTGCTTAATTTTACCAGGCTTTAAATCGCCAAGATGAAAATTGAGAATTCTGACACGTTTAAGTTTTTTTACTTTAAAACCATTTTGTTCACATAGTCTACGAACCTGTCGGTTTTTACCTTCTTTTAGAATGATTCGTGCTTTATACGGTCCAGCTTTTTCAACGATTACAGGTTTTGTTTTTTCACCGCGAAGGTACATTCCTTTTTCAATAATTTTAGCGGCTTCAGATGTGAAGGGTTTCATAAAACTTACTTCGTATTCTTTTTCGTGGTCAAAATCGGGATCCATAATTCTGCGGGCTGCTACACCATCGTTCATTAAAAAAATCAATCCGGAAGAATCTTTGTCGAGGCGACCAACAGGAACAACGCCTTCAGGCAGTTTAATAATATCTTTAATTTCAAGCTCGCCTTCCTGTGCGTTAACCGTTACAATGCCGATAGGTTTGTGAAATACGTAGTAAACGTATTTTTCGCGTTGTTCTAAAGCCGGATCTAGAGTTAATTTGTCGGTGTTAGGATCAAATCGTGTTCCGGGTTCCTCAACCTTTACTCCGTTAATATAGACTAGACCTTCTTTAATCCATTCCTCAGTTTTTCGCCGCGATGCTATTCCTAGATCGGAAAAATATTTTTGTATTCGTATTTGATTTGGTTTTTCCATTATTTACCTTTAGGTTAATTATTTTTTTTAATTTTAAACGAGCGGGTTTTCGTTAACATTGTATTCCCAAAGCTCGACAAGTTTATCGAATTCTTTGTCGGGCGGTAAATCTTTATAGTGCAATCTTTTTCTTTTAATAAGATAACTTACAGTGCCGTCTTCGAGAAGGAATTGTTGTTCAACAGAATTTAGTTTTCGGATAAGATAATTCAGGTTGAACGTTGAAAAATCACCAATGACTTCAAGCGACGCGATAGTTGGTTCATACTTCATAAGTAATTCCGTAAGATAAAGAGCCTGACGCAGAGAATCAATGCTACCTGAAAGACCGCTGTGAATATGCAGACTAAGCTTGATATAAAGATCCATATAACGGTGATAGGACTCAGTAATAGGAAGTATTGTCCAGGGAAACTTATTCTGAAGTTTAATAAGATCAATGGGTTCGTTAACCGAGCGGAAGTGATCAAAAATTATTTTACCGCTCTCAAATTTGGGATCTTCATCAATAAGCTCAATATAAAGATTTTTAACAATAGTTTTTACTGTGCCGGACTTTTTTAAATATATTTCAATTTCTACAGGTTCGACATAAAAATTGGTTCTGTTTTCTTCCGGGCTACTGTCCATTGTTTTCAAGTTCGCTAATTATTTGTTTGTGGTCGTCATTAAAGGACAAAGCTTTCAGCTTTTCAATATCATTATTTACTGGAACATTTTTCTTTTTATTATCGAGAATAATTTCCAGAAGATTGTAGAACTCAATATGTTTTTTAGTAAGAATGTCCGCGGCGATTGCCCAAATTGAGTCACCTTCTTTGACAATAATAACACCGTTAGAAGGAAGTTTGAAAACATTACCGGGAAAAATCCAATCAGGATTTTTAAGGTTAATTTCTTTGTAAGGAATTTTACTGTAACCATTTAATTCCGCAATTTCATTGGTGAAAACATATATGTCTTTGTTTGATACTTTAATGCTGTATTTTGTAATAAGCGGAGCGTTATCAATCTTAAGTTCTGTAATACCTTCGCGGGAATCGGTTACAGGTTTTTCAATAATTTCAGTAATGTTCACAGGATCTTTTTCAGGGGTGATTGTTTTTACCTTCGGTACGATATCCTTTGTTGGGAAAAATATTATTAGAAGAGATAATACTGTCAGTAAAACGAACGTAATCAACACTGTCGTGATAGGATTTCTTTTTGCTGCGGATAAAGACTTTTTGAAAGCAGCCGGAATTATTTGATTGAAGAATAATTTGGTTTTATCTGTCAAAGAAATTATTTTATTAGAATCGGTATTAGATAACTTTTTAGATTTATTTCCAAAGCTATCTGGTAATTTTTTGTCATCATGACTGATTGTGTTTTTTAATGAACTACCGTTTACATGTTTTTTTAAAGGTTTCAAAAAGTTAAGCGAATTGATAGCTGTTAACCTGATTTTATAGAAAAATGTTTTTGAAATATAGATAATGTTTCCGGGTTTATTTGATGAAAGTTCACTTGAAACAGTGTTGATATTTTCGTTAGATGTTTTTGTAATACTGATGAAGTGTTCAATATGTTTTTCATTGTTGATATCAGCTTTATAAACTGATTTTCTTTCATCAATTGACTTCATTAATTTTTGAATATTTTCATCATCGTTTTTATTAAAAAGTGAAAGGAGATTGTTTAATCTTTCACGATCGACAGAAATTTTATCAAAAACTGTTGAGCTTCTCAATTTAATGAGTTGGTCGAGGGAAGTATCCATGTCAGCACTGAAAATGGTAGTGTTCCCAATATTGATTAGATCAAAAAAACCGCAATCGGAAATAATTAAATTTGAGCGAATGCCGCCTGAAAAGATTAAATTAAAATCCTTGTTCAAAGCGAGTCTATTGTAATATTCCTTAACTTTTGCTGCTAAAGATCTGTTTTCAGTAGTTTTAAAAATAGCTCGAAGAAACTGTAAATAATTATAAAGCTCGAAATCATCATCAAATTGATGCTCGGTAATAACTATTTCAAATAAAACAGATTCATCAACAGTAGTTCCGTTTTTTTGGAAAGGTTTCAAAATTTTGAGAATCGACAAATAGAAATTGATAACATAATCTTTTTGCTTAATTTTTATTATATCGTATTGAACGTTATTTCTAATAATCAAATAGTCGAGTGTATTAATACGGTTTAAAAATTTTGAACCGTCATCAACGATAGCCGCCGGAAATTTTATTTGCTTAAGCGTCATGACAACTTCTTCGTAGATTGAGCAGTTGATTAAGAGACCATCCGCTGGAATATTTATAAGTTTTTTTATACCGGTTTTCCCCTTAATAACGACAAGGGTTACATTGCTGTCACACAACTCTTCGTTGTTGCTGAAAATGTAATCAACCTTAATATTGTATGTTCCGTTGAGATTTTTAATTTTTAATCCGCTTTTATGACTATATTCCATAGCTGTATAACTGTCATGAGAAATGGAAAGGTTTTTGAAAAGTTTCTTTACAGAAGATATATTGTCTTTGTCATCCGAGAAAATTTTCAGTTTCCCGCCAACCGAGTTTAACCACTTTAAAAAATTAGTCAGGTATATGTAGTTGGATGACGGATTAATTACCGCAGAAACTTTTTTCGGTGCGATTTCAAAATCGCTGAACTGACATTGGTAATTATGAGGGAACATGTATGTTATGAAATTATTATTTTTATAGAAAATAGGGTTGTTGTTTAAATATAGAAATCCAAATCCTTGATAACGAATAGTGTTTGAACTGTTGTCAATTATTTCATTAAGTTTTGTATCGTTTAGAGAATTTTCGAGAACATTTTTAAGATTGAAAAGTTCTTTATCATTATGAATAATAACAAAATTCCCATCACTGTAGAAAATACCGATAAAAGAATCTCTATCTGATATACTTTGAACATTCGAAATATCTGGTATATCTTTTTCCGCGTCAACAATTGAAGCGTTTTTTAAATCCAATCCGAAAATTTTCTGAAACTGGAGAAATTTCTTAACTATATGACTATTTCCAATGTATCGGTTAAGATGTAGGTCGTTAACATCAATATTGAATTGTTCAAAAGCGGGGTTCCCGACGATAATATCCGTTATGATAATGTTTTCAATTTGCGGGATGAGTTTTGTCGGCAGGTTTATCCAATTTCCGATTCTAATGAATGGCCGATTATCATCAATGGAGTCTCCTGTAAATATTATGAAACATTCGGGATCAATAATGAAAACCCGGTCATTTTGTTTTTTTATTATGTCGGAAATCGTCATCAATACTCCCCGTTAAGTTTTTCAATTATTTTACTAAGGTATTTTTGCCTTAAAATAAAGTAAACAATTATATATTTGTCAAGCAATTATTACCTTCGCTAAGGTGTCAGAGACCTTAAAAAAAAGAGCTCTGACACCATTAAATAAATGGTGTCAGAGCTCTTTCGCAAAACGCGA
>CAYLTM010000254.1:636-4314 GCA_964386495.1 uncultured Leptospirales bacterium | reverse complement strand
TGAAATAATAAACAATTATAAAAATAGAAACGTGTTCGATGATATATTTAAAATTGGTGTTGATTATATAAAAACAAATAATTTTAATGATGCTGAAATAATATTCCGTTCATTGATTGTACTTAAACCTGATGGTTTTGGAAGTTACTATAATATGGGAGTGATTTTCGCGAAAAAAAAAGATTATATCAACGCGTTGACAATGTTTTCCAAGGCTCTCCAAATGAACCCGACGCATTTATTGACTCAACAGTATATTTCCAAACTGACAAATTTTGTGAAAGTACATCATAATGAAAGAAAATCAGCATGATCTAACCGGAAAAATACATAATTTCCCGCTAGACCCCGGTGTCTACATTATGAGGGATGTTTCAGGAAATATAATTTACATAGGAAAAGCCTCAAGCCTAAAAAAAAGAGTATCGTCATATTTTACCAGAACAAATGACCTGAAGACAGCCGCTCTTGTAAAACAGATCGCAGATATAGAATATATAATTACCGGATCAGAAATCGAAGCATTGCTGCTCGAAATAAACCTGATAAAAAAGAATAAACCGAAATACAACATTCGTTTAAAAGATGATAAACGGTATCCGTATATAGCAGTAACAACCGCATCAACAGGAAACTAATGATGATTCAAAAAGTGAAAAGCCGCAGACGGAAAAAATAAAATATTTCGGACCATACACGGATGCCGGATCGGCAAGATCAACAATGAGCATGATTAATTATATTTTCAAAATGAAGACCTGTTCAAAGGTACTGCCGCTTAAAAATAACGAACGGCCATGTTTGAATTTTCAAATGAATAGATGCCGAGGTTACTGCAGAAATATTGTCAGTCATGACGACTACCGCGAAATTATTGATACAGTTGTAGATTTGTTGAAAGGAAACATTCAACCCGTAATAGATAAACTGAATCTGAAAATGAAATATTATTCTGAGAAACAAATGTTTGAGAAGGCCGCGGAATTAAGAGACATGCTGCAGTATATTAATCAGATGACTGCTCAAAGAAATATTTCGACAGATATTGAAACGGATACAGACTATATAGGCATACAGAAATTTAACGATGAAGCGATAATTATATTGTTTGAGTTTCGAAAGGGTATCTTACTCGGAAAAAAAATATATTTTTATAAAAACGCGGAATACTCGGAAAACGAAACCATCGTCGCCGCGTTCATATTGGATTATTACAAAATAACTGATATCCCGGAGAAAATAATCACATCAGAAGAATTGCAGGATAATGAAATTATCAGCCAATATCTGAAAAAAAAGAAAAACGGCAATATACTGCTGGATTCGCCGAAAACAGATTCTGATAAAGGTGTTGTCGGCCTTATTACGAAAAATCTCGACATCGCGGTCGCTGAAAAGTATTATCAAAGCGTTCATTCAGACCAGTCAAAAGGACTTATAGAGCTTTCACAAATACTGAATTTTAAAAATACGATACGTGATATCGTGTGTTTTGATATTTCGAATCTTCAGGGAACAGATTCTGTCGCGTCTATGAGTTTTTTCAGAGATGGTTTACCTTATAAAAAAGGGTATAGACGTTTTAAAATAAGAGGTTATGACCAGAGCAATGATCCGGGAATGATACATGAGGCGGTATCCCGATATCTTCAGAATATTATTAATGAAAATCTGCAAATGCCGGATCTCATAGTAATTGACGGGGGGATTACACAGCTGTCGAGAGCGATAGAAGCCGGCTCGAATTTTGATTTTGATGTTTCAATAATATCGATAGCAAAAAAATTCGAGCTCATTTACACTGACCCTAAAAATGAGCCCATCAAAATACCGGCAGAATCACCAGCAATCAAAATAATACAAGGTGTCAGAGATGAGTCACACCGATTTGGGGTGAAGTATCATAGACTTCTTAGAAAAAAAAGACTATTGCAGACAGAGCTTATTAATATTAACGGTATCGGTGAGGAAAAGGCAAAACTTCTGCTAAAACAGTTTAAATCGGTAAATGAAATAAAGAATAAAACTGCAGATGAGTTACTAACGGTTAAAGGATTAACAAAAACTAATGTCGAAGATATTATTGATTATTTTTCTAACAGCTCAATTTTGTCCGGTTGAATAATAAATCTTTTATGAGAATATTTACCGTCCGCGGACGACATATTCTTTATAGAGATTTTTCCGCTGACTGAGGCACGTTTTCCTATACTTTTTTTTAATTTAACTTTTTCATCATTGGAAATCTCCATGTAAATATCATAACCGGATGAAGGTGTCAGAACAATACTGGTGAACGGCAGGCTGCCTACAAGACGTATAGTTCCGGTGATTACTGCTGTTTTTCCATCAACTAAGCCATGGTTTTGTGAGGTGTCAGAGTCGTCACTTTTAGCTGCATATGCAAAAGAAAATAATGATAGCGAAATTATCAATGTAATAAAAAATTTCATGACAAGTCTCCGAAAAAATATTATAAAATACGAATATACAAACCCTGAATGACGGTAGTTATTCTTTGCATTGACCGTTCATTCAGGGTTCAGGGTAAATTACGCAAATGAAAAAGTTATACTATTCACTAGCTTTAACTTTAACAAATTCAATATTCTTGCCATGACCGGAAGGATCGTAGGATGCCAGATCATCATTTGATGACATTTTGAAATATAATGTTCCCGACGACGCCATTTTTTTAACATTCTCAGACGGCTCATTAACCTTTATATCAAAGGTCTCAGATTCATCTTTGAACCCAAAGGTTCCTGTCGGTTTATTCAGCAGCACCGCAAGTCTGAAACACTTTAAAACTTTTCCGAAATAAAGGGTGTCAGAGTCTTCGTCTGAAATTTTTGCGTTTTCGATAGAAGGAATTTTATTTTCCACAAGTTCCAATATCGCTTTATAATTATATTTGTTGGTAGCTATAAGATCCTTAAAAATTGTCCAGTCAGCCGCCTGTAAACGCAAATACTGCATAAAAACATATACCTGCGCGTAATTGTCAACTTCTCCATTCCATGCGGTCATTGAAGCACCATTCCAAATAGGACTTTCTTCCTCATTATATGTATCAATTCGTGAAGCCCCTGCTGTACCTAAAGCATAATGTTCAGCAGATTCCGCCATACCCTCATCGATCCACGTGTCCAATAATGTATTTTTTTTCTGTATAAAAACTCTTTGACCAAAATTTATCATGTGCTGGAACTCATGTGCCAGAGTCCTTATCATTTCTGAATGAGCAGGTAATGGATTTGCTACTGTCGGCCAACCCAAATTCATGTAGAAAATTTCCATTTCATTAGAATAAGTTACATCTGCTTTTGAGTACAAATCTCCGGTAAAGAAAAATCCGCAAATCCCCGATTTTCCACCATCCTGATCCATATTATAGTAAAGTATAATTATTCTTTCGTTCTTATCAACATCCGTTGGAACACCGATAAATTCAGTAACTTTGCTGTAAATATCGTTGTCAAATTGTTGACCAATAAATTTCCATAAAGAATCGCTAGCAACATTTAGTGATGTTGTTTCTGCAAAAATAATGCACTTGCTTCCATTGTAAACCCTTGTTGCATTTATTATAACTTTTTCTTCCTTTGAATTCATTGCATTAAATGAATAGGTCGTTACAGAATCATCAATTTTTGGAGTGGTTTTTATTACCGGATT
>CAYLTM010000254.1:0-626 GCA_964386495.1 uncultured Leptospirales bacterium | reverse complement strand
TAATTAAGGACTTGTTAGTAGTAAAAGAAAAATTATTTTTCAAACCAGGTAAATCTCTCAAGGCTTTAAATTTTTCTGATGTTGCTGATTTAACTTTTTTTGAAAAATTATCAACCATCTTTGGTAAATCACCAACAGATTCCGGTGCTATCGGATCTTCTTCAGAAGTTCCATCAACATTCAATACCAGTAAATATGGAGTTTTATTTCCTGCAATCGCGTCATCGAGTGACGAACCTTCTTCTTCGAAACATGCAGTCAGCAAACCTGCCCATATAAACACCGCTAATATTAGTAAATACTTTTTCATGCTATCCTCCGTAAATATTTTTGTTCATCACCAGAACAATGTCTTAGTAATGTTATAGTAAAGAATCACTTACAACCGAAATTGTAAATTTTTTATTCTTATTTTTAATAAAGTCATTTCCTGTTAGTTGTCAAGTAATTTTTTTAAGGTGTCAGAGACCTTTTAAAACAAAGAGCTCTGACACCATTAAATAAATGGTGTCAGAGCTCTTTCGTAAAACGCGAAAGTAATTGTGCCAAAATAATGGATGCTGCAAATTATAATAACGCCAATGATGTAATAATCTAAATGGTTGATTATGAATAAAGATGTGCGG
>CAYLTM010000253.1:0-4358 GCA_964386495.1 uncultured Leptospirales bacterium | reverse complement strand
ATAAGGAAGAAATCAAACATCAGATAATCAAAATATTTTGGGAACTATGGTTCCGGCTCTCATTTAATAATATTTCAAAAGTATTCCGGCATCTTAACGGAAAACTTAACGGCATGAAATACAAAGGCTATGTAATGTAGTTATTAAAGTGTTGAATTCTTGAATCCATGCAGGATAAATATTTTGCGTTATTTTGAGCAAATCGTAAACTTATTGCAGACGCTTATACCGGTATCAGTAAAATGGATACGGCTGGATTTCAATTATTGATTTCAACTGAAAAAGAATGGAAGAAAAACAACTGGGAATTTCGCGTAACTACGCATTCGCATGAAACAACTAAGGTGTTCAACCTTTACGGAAGAAAGATTGAAGGCGGTGAAATATGAGCGATAATAATATTCTCAATGGAGCGGTAAATGTCTTTTTTTCTGAAAGCAGAGAAATGCTCGATGTAGTTGAGACCTGTCTTCTGGATCTTGAAAAAGACAGCGGAAATCTGGAATCTATAAACGCTCTATTTCGTGCTGTTCATACAATCAAGGGTTCCTCGGGAATGTTTGGTTTTTCGGAAATAGAAAAATTTACTCATGTGGTGGAGAACCTTCTTGATAAAGTACGAAAACTTGAAATAACAATAACCAATGATATAATTGAAACACTTCTGCTTTGCAGAGATTACATCGACTCATTATTGGGATTATACGAAATTGATCAGAATATGATGCTAGATGAAAGTCAGAAAGAATATGGCACGAAACTGCTTATGGAGTTAAGCGGTTATGGTGTTGAACTTCCTCTTAGCAGCAATGCCGGAAAGGATCTTTCCGGTCAAGATTCTCAGACCATTGATGCAATTAGTAAAATAGATAATTCGGAAAAAGTAGCAAATGCCGATTGGCATATTTCAATACGTTTGAATAAAGAAGTCTTCAAGAATGGTCTGGATCCCATGTCGTTCATTTCTTATCTGAATGAACTTGGTACTATAGAAAATATTATTATAGCGGATGATAATCTTCCGGATTTTTTACAGATGGATCCTGAAAGCTGTTATCTTGGTTTCGAGATCATATTTAATGGAGCTGTTGATAAGCATGCTATCGAAGAGGTCTTTGAATTTTTACGGGACGATTGCCGTATAACAATTTTGCCGCCGGAAAGCAGTATTAACGACTATGTTAATCTTCTAAGTGAGCTGCCGGAATCGCCGAAACGAATAGGCGAACTGCTGCTTAGAGTCGGGGCGCTCACGGAAAAAGAACTTAACATCGCGCTGAATATTCAAAGCGAAATCACCCTTACCGGTAATGATAAAAATATTTCCGTAAAACCTTTAGGCGAAATAATGGTTGAAGAAAAAATGGTGGATAACGCTGTAATTTCGGCGGCGCTGGATAAACAGAGAAGTTATGAAAAATCAAATGAACGTAAAAATAAATCAATAAGAATTGACGCTGAAAAACTGGACGATCTTATTAATCTTATTGGCGAGCTGGTGATTACCGGCGCGAATGTGAAGCAAATTACAGAGCAGTATGATAATCCTCAGTTGTCGCAATCTACTGTAACAATGTCCCGTCTTGTTGAGAATATTCGCGACAGGATAATGAATATACGAATGGTTCCAATCGGCGACACCTTTCAGCGGTTTGAAAGAGTCGTCCGCGATTTGTGCAAAGATACCGGCAAGGATGTCCGTCTGATTATCAGCGGCGGTGATACTGAACTCGATAAGACTCTTATAGAAAAAATCTCAGATCCGCTGATGCATCTGATACGGAATTCAGTCGATCATGGATTCGATATGCCGAATGTCCGAAAAGAAAAAGGCAAGCCGGGCAGCGGCACCATACATTTGAACGCTTATCAGGAGACCGGCAATATTGTCATAGAAATTCGTGATGACGGCAACGGGTTAAATAAAGAAAAGATTTATGAGAAGGCTGTGCGGAACGGTCTGCTTCAACAGGGAGAACGTATATCCGATAGTGATCTTTATCAATTAATTTTTAAACCGGGATTTTCTACTGCGGAAAAAATCACAAATATTTCCGGCCGCGGTGTCGGGATGGATGTCGTAAAACGAAATATCGAATTGCTTCGAGGTACAATTATTCTTGATAGTATTGAAAATGTTGGTATGACTATTAAACTGTATCTGCCGTTGACGTTAGCAATCATTGACGGATTTTTGGCGACGGTAAATGAATCGCATTTTATAATACCGCTGGATATGGTTCGTGAAGTTTTCGAAGTTAAATCGGCGGATCTGCAGAAAAAGGAAGGCATGAGCATTTTAAATTTAAGGGGTGATGTTCTGCCATTTCTAAGGCTAAGAGAATATTTCAACATACCGTTGAATAATAGTCAGGATTTAAACGAGTATGTTGTGGTTGTAGAATATGGTCAGAAGCGAGCTGGTATAGTTTTTGATTCTCTTGTAGGGGAATTCCAGACAGTTATTAAATCAATGGGTAAACTGTTCTCTGAATTAAAATGGATCAGCGGTGCTACAATTATGGGTTCCGGCGCGGTCGCAATTATTCTTGATGTTCCGATGCTGCTTAAAAAAACAATATAATTATGGAGATATTATGGAAGCGAAAAATGAAATAGTACAACTGATGACAATTGCGGATGAATTCGGCAGTATCGCGGGTAAGGTTAACGAATCATCAATTAAACGGAAATCAATCGCCGAAAATATATTGAAAACCTGCGGTGATACGGAAACCATTAGTAATCAGATTTATGACGGGCTGAAAAAAGTTTCAAAGATGAACAGGGAGTGGGCTGATAAAGACAACCGTTTGTTGTCGGTCAGCTATATGCTAAAGAGCAACCTGGAAAAACAGCTGAACTATATCGAGTTAATTAAAAAGAGTAATTTAATATCATCGGAAATAATGGCTGATATTTATAATATTACAACCGCCGCGTTGAACTCAATACTGGAAGCGCAGAAATATATTAACAGTGTGCTTGTGAAAGAGTATGAATTGATTTTGCTGGACGACCTTTTGGAAAAGAAAAAAGCTTACCAGCTTAAATCAATCAACACGTTAATACGGTCAGTAAAGGTTATGTTTGATGATGCTGAAAATGCGATAGCCGGTTCAAATTCAAATTTTCAGAGAAGCTCAAAATTGACCGATGAAATCAAAAAAATCAGCGAGTACATTGACGGTAAAAATAATGACAAATTAAAAAATTTACTGAGTGACGTAATAGCGGGAAAAACTATTGCCGAGGAAGTAAATAAAAGTTCAAATTCACAGTTTATTTTCAACGAAAAAGTTAATCAGTTTGTAAAATATTTTTTTGAAGATTCCATGTCTATTAAGGATCTCATGAAAGAAAAACACAACCTCTTCGAAGAAAACATTCAGATAATTACCATATACTCCGTAATATTCTCAATGGATTTCAAAAAGTACCTTGATATCGAACTGCTGATAAAGAATATTCCATATCCGAAAGAAATCAGAACAATTGTGAATGATTTGATATTCACCGCAGAAATTGCTGTAAGTATTATCAAGGATATTACTAAACTCAGTTATGACATGACATCGATTTGTCATGAAAATAATGAAACCGAAACCAGCGCGTACGAGCTGTCGAATGAAGAGATCAAGTGTTTTGAAAAGATAAAAGCGATGGTCAATGATATGACCGAAGTTACAAAATATCCAGTTGAAGGTTCGTCGAAAAATATTATTAACGCGTCTAAAATCGCTGAAATCATCAGTGGCATCAGCGGCGGTGATAAAACTGAAAACACTAAACAGCCTAGTGAAATAGTTCAGACGATTTCCAAAAGTGTTTCTGCAAAACCGGAGTCATCAGGCAAAAAAAGAATAATGGTAATAGATGATTCCTCCGCTGTTAGAATGGTAATACGCCGTGTTCTAAATGAAAACGGATACGATACTGTTGATGCTGTTGACGGTGCCAACGCGCTTTCTCTTCTGAATGGTGAAAAATATGATCTCTTTCTATGCGATGTTAATATGCCTATCATGAATGGTATCGAGTTCCTAGAAAAAATTAAAAACGATATCGCGTATTCCGACTACAAGTTTACTCCGACAATTATGCTGACAACTGAGTCCGGCGAATCGATGAAGGATAAAGGCAAGGAGCTTGGTGCGAAAGCCTGGATGGTCAAACCATTTCAACCGGAGGAATTATTAAAGAGAATTAAACCGTTGATGTCGTAGAATTATTTTTCCGCAAAATGAAATTATCGTTTTGCGGACGCAACAATGTTCATAAAGGAAGGGATGAGTAAAAAGTTAAAAAGTGTAAAGTTCATAAAGAAAGAGATTAGTTAAAAGTTATAAAGCAAAGTA
>CAYLTM010000252.1:3567-4433 GCA_964386495.1 uncultured Leptospirales bacterium | reverse complement strand
GATATTATGAAATTTAACCAGCAAGAGCTTATAAAAATTCAAAATATCTACAACAGTAAAATTTCGATACAAATTATACCGGACGATCTGGACAACAGCGGTTTCAATCCTGAAATAATTACGGAAGTTCTTAATCGTAGAAACGATATCCGAAAAGTTTTTGAAAAAGAAAAAGACTTAATAATCAAATTCATAATCAACAATAAAGAAAAATTGAACAAAATTGTTAAGTGGGAAAACGCACTGGATAAATGCAGTGCGTACTTCACAGACAAGGATTGTTTTAATGTTGACGGGTTGGATAAAATCTGCGGCAATTACATATCTTCAAAAATCTCAAAATCTAAAACAATAGAAGAGTCTGAATTTCCTGAATTTTTAATTTTAAATAATGATTACTTGTTATTTTTAAAAGAATCTCAAATGATGATTAAAAAATTTCTTGTCTGGAAAAAATACGACTTTGCAAAATATTACAATACCGAATTGCAAAACCGGAAAAGAGAGAAACGTGTTTGGAGTTTCAACGATCTACTGATTGAACTCAATAACGCACTTAATGAACAAGGCTCATCAAAATTCAAAGAAATTGTTAGTTCAAAATATTCAGCGGTTATGATCGATGAATTTCAGGACACTGATCCTGTTCAGTACGATATTTTCATGAAGCTATTTAATTACGACGGTAAAACAATTTTTTTTATCGGCGACCCGAAACAGTCAATTTACAGTTTCCGCAACGCTGATATTTTCTCCTACATAAAAGTATATTCAGACTGCCGTTCGTTCTGGACGATTACCACAAATTTCCGTTCATCAGAAAAATATCTTAAAGCGCTCAATAACATTTTTAACCGGAATAATCC
>CAYLTM010000252.1:435-3557 GCA_964386495.1 uncultured Leptospirales bacterium | reverse complement strand
CTAATTAATGCTATTGTTTTTCAAGAAGCTGTATCCCCTGTTGAGAACAGCATGAATCTTTTTATCGACGGGGATGATAATTCCGCGATGAAATTTATCTTTCAGGAAACCGATGAAAAACTTTCAGCGGAAACATCTATGTCATATATAATAGAAGAAAGCATAAGTGAAATAAAAAAACTTCTAGCTTATTCTGACAAAGGTTCGGCATATTTCATTAATAAGAAAAATATTAAAAAACCTATCACAACCAAGGATATAGCGTTCATAGTACGAACAAACAACGAAGCTGAAAATATTCACAACGCGCTTTCAAAAGAAAATATACCTTCGGTAATGTACAGTGAAAGATCGATAGTCGATACTGACGAAATGTCAGAAATAAAATTGATTCTAAACGCCGTGAATAATTATCGCGACAGGAAATCAGTTGTTACCGCACTATCAACTGAAATATGGGGATACAACGCTGAAAATATTTTGAGTATAACTACCGATGAAAATATTTTCAACAGTATTCTATACAGGCTTCAGGAATACAGACATATATGGGACAAATATGGTTTCATATCTTTTTTTAAAATATTTCTCACCAGAGAAAACATTCACTCAAATATATTTTCATTAAATAAAAGCCGCAGAAGAATGACAAACATTAATCACATCGCTGAAATACTTCATAACACCGCGGTTCGGTACAGCCTTGGAATAAACGGATTGATGAAATTTATCGAACAGGATATTAATGACGAAAAAAAAGACTCGTTTGAAATAAGAATTGAGACTGATAGTGAATCAATAAAAATACTTACGATACACAAATCGAAAGGGCTGCAGTTCCCGATAGTTTTCATGCCGTTTCTTTATAAAAAGCCACGCGATAATGATGCTATTGTTTTCCACAAAGATAATCAAATATTCATGGATATATCCGAAGGTCTATATGAAGAAGATGAATACATGAAAAATATAAATATTTCCGATTACGAAACTGCCGCTGAAAACCTCCGTCTCCTATATGTGGCATTAACCAGAGCCGAATATCGGACATATATCGGTTGGGCAAAAACCGATGGTTTGAAAAATACCCCGCTCGCGTATCTAATTCATTGCAAAAGTGATATAACGCCTGACACCTTCACAGCTGTTGTTAAAAATTTTAAAATCGAATATAGTGATATTATTAATGATCTGAATATTCTTTACAATAAATCCGGCGGCACGATTTCATTTTTACCAGCTCATAATGGTGAAAATTATCCATTCGATGCAAGAGACTCAAAACCGCCGGATTTCAAAATACGCGAGAACCATGTCACTATAACGCAATCATTTCAAATTAACAGTTTCACAAGCATTGTTCATAGCGACAACGAATTCCGACAAACGGCATTATCATCAGCAAGCTCGTTAACTGACAACGCTCTTACATATGACGACCTGAAAACCGGTGCACTTTCCGGTATTTTTATCCATAGCATTATGCAAAACTGCGATTTTCATAATTTGACGCATGATGTTCTTGAGAAATTAATTATAGAAACAGCGGAAAAATATTTTATAAAGAATATCAATGTGGAGAAAATCCGCGAAACCATATTAAACATTACAACAGGGAAAATCATTTCCAAGTGTGATAAAATATCTCTTAATAATATCCAAAAAAATAATATCATTAAGGAGACTGAATTTCATTTCAGCGTAGATTCAATAAATTATTCTTTAATAAAATCGTTGTTGTCGGAATATTACGGCTATGTCGATTTTCCAGACAACCAGAACATCGCGTCGTCTGGTTTCATGAAGGGTGTCATAGACGCTGTGATTGAAAATAATGGCAAATTTTACATTATAGACTGGAAATCTAATTTTCTCGGCAACTCAATCAAAGACTACGGCGAATCAAATATTATTGAACAGATGCGGAATAATTTCTATCACCTTCAGTATCTCATTTACCTGGTCGCGGTGAACAGATACCTTGCAAATATATTGCCCGATTATAATTACGAAAATTCCTTCGGCGGAATTTTCTACATTTTCATAAGAGGCTTCAACGAGAAATCAGGCACAGGTGTCTTTTATGATCTTCCAGAATATGATATAGTCAGAAAAATGGAATTGGCTTTGGGTTCACAGAATTGATTGCACTGATGTTTATGGTGATTTGATGTTGGTAATGGATAGAGAGACAAGTCAAGATAACTTGTTTGTTTTTTCAGCTTGAGCCATGACGATAAAAACTGGATTTATCCATCAATAATACTCCCGAATATATGCATACGCCTGATCGAATAAATTCTGATCCTTATGCAGCGTATACTTGAGCAACGCCTTCCTCAGCGACTGCTGAACCTCACGTTCGCCAGCACTGGAATTCTGCCAACCAGGGAACCGAACCACCCGCACAATGGCATCAATATCCGCAACGATGCGTTCCACTACCGCCGGAGTCTTGTCTGTCTTGAGTTCCATGAACAACTCGGTGAGAGCGGCTTGCGGGGTTTTCTCGCTGCCTTCAATTTCTTTTTCCATGGCAACAGTGTCTCGGGCAATTTGGCAGAGTTCTTTGACAAACTCGATTGACGAAATCAAACCCTTTTCGGCTTTGTCGCGGAGCTCTTCGAGGCGTTCGGAAAGTTTTTTAAACTTGGGGTTTCCGGCATGGCGTTTGAACGGTTTGATCAGCTCACGCTCAATCTCCTTTGCCTTTTTCGGGTCAGGATTGTTGAAGATCGCTTCGATCACATCGGCATCGAGCACAAACTCGTCAAGCTGATGAACTTCGCCCACATGAACATGTTTGTGAATAAGTTCGGTGGTCATTGCACCCAAACTGAACCAGAGCAGTTTACCGATATTGTCCGCCGCCGGTTTGACCGATTCGAACACCTGAGTGAGCCAGCGATAATCGGCGGTGAACGGATCGAGCACGCGATCGGGCGAAAGGGATTCCCAGAGTTTGCTCACGAACTTGTAATCCAGTGCGAAGGCATCTTTTTTCTCGTTGTCCTTAATGGCATTCTGAGCCGCTTCCAGACCTTCGAACCCGTCAATGGTGCGGTCTACGCCTTCGAAATGGGCAAGAGCCGCCTCTATTGCATTAGGAAACTCTTCACGGA
>CAYLTM010000252.1:0-425 GCA_964386495.1 uncultured Leptospirales bacterium | reverse complement strand
TTCGGGTAGAGTCGGTTGGTACGGCAGATCGCCTGCAGAAGCGTGTGATCCTTTAGCGACTTATCGAGATACATGGTTTGCAGAATGGGAGCGTCAAAACCCGTAAGCAGTTTAGCTGTAACGATAATGAACTTTTCCACTGTATCATTTTTACAGAAACTATCTATCACCTTCTCCTGCTGGCTTTTGTCCAGTGCCCACTTCTGTTTGAACTCAAAATCATCGTTGGCGGAGGTGGAGATCACCACTATGCTGGCTTCGGTGGCAAAGTGTTTGTCCAGCTCCTCTTTGTACTGCACACAGGCGTAGCGGTCGGGAGTCACAATCATCGCCTTGAATCCGTGAGGATCCACCTTCGCTTTAAAATGGTCGGCAATGTCGGCCACGATTTTGGCGACTCGTTCCGGTGACTTTAAAAACGCCGC
>CAYLTM010000251.1:3414-4439 GCA_964386495.1 uncultured Leptospirales bacterium | reverse complement strand
ACTATGCGTAACTATGCGTAACTATGCGTAACTATGCGTAACTATGCGTAACTATTCAAATCTCTTTTACAAAAGAAGGTTTCTTCGCGTTAGGGATTGAGCGGAAAAACGCTGATGGATGCGGTTAGCAAATTTTCCACATATGTGTTTTTTCATCCTCAGCGGTTTGGAGTGAAAGCCCGCCGCGTAATTCTGCAAAATTTGATCTGTTTCGGCAATGTTAGCGGAACGCCCGAATATTTTATATTTTTCATAATTGCAGACAATGTCTTGTTTTGATTAGACATTGTAAATTTTTGTGCTATGTTTAATTTACAAAACGGACGGACGGTTTCTGTTTTGAAAATTAAGGAAAAACACATGAAAAATTTTATCGCTGCTTTAACAGTTCTTTTTGTTTTATTGCCGGTTTATTCTTTCGCTTCTTCAAAGTTTCAGACGAAATTTCCGATTGTTCTAGCTCATGGTGCTGGTCTTAAAAATCCTACTTTTGGGGTTGAATATTTCTGGAAAGTTGAAAGTTCGCTTGAAAAGGAAGGTGCATCCGTTTATCCTATTTGTGTCGATGGAATGAATACTACCGAAGAAAAAGCTAAACAATTTAAGAAACAGCTTCTTGAAATTCTTTCTATTTCCGAGGCGGCTAAGGTTAACATTATCGGTCATTGTCACGGTGCTATCTATACTCGTTATGCAATTTCGAATCTTCAAATTAGTCAATTTGTCGCGTCTCATACCGGTTTAACCGCGCCTAATAGGGGCAGTGCGATCGCGGATCTTCTGTCCGGTCTTCTTCCCGGTGTTAAGTTTATTACCGGCGAGATTATGAATGTTTTTTATAAATATATGATGGGTGATCCTTCGCCTGATTCTCTCGGCAATCTTAAAGCGTTGACCAGACCTTTTATGGTTAATTTTTTTAATCCTAATACTCCGAATGTTTCTTCTATTTATTACCAGAGTTATGCCGCTCAGAAAAAGGGTATTACTGCTGACTTGGCGTTGGAACCGACTTTTTTGATTAT
>CAYLTM010000251.1:0-3404 GCA_964386495.1 uncultured Leptospirales bacterium | reverse complement strand
CATTGAAGGCGAAAACGATGGGATTGTCTCTACGACTTCCGCTAAATGGGGTAATTACCGTGGTAAAGTTTCCGGTGCCTGGTGGAGTTCCGGTGTGTCGCACATTAACGTCATCGGTCAATTTCTTGGTGTTACTCCGGGTTGGGATCACATCGAGTTTTATAAGGGTCTCGCCGCTGATCTTAAATCCAGAGGTTTCTAATTCTCTTTTGATTTTTTGTTTTTTGGTCTATTTTCACCTTTCTGCTGTGCTCCTTCGTCTCAGAATAATCTTTCATTTGTGCAATATCCGCATAGTTACGCAAAATCTGCGTAACTATGCTAAAATTGGTCTCTGGCACCTTTTAAATAACTTTTTTTTGTAAAAATATTGACAAACTTCTAAATGATTGATATACTTGTTTTAATATATATAAAGTATAAAATGAGGTGATACAATGATTACGAAGTCATTCAAAAAAATGTTTCTCTTTGTTTTTTTCGCAGTTTTTGTTTTTTTATTATCCGGTTGTGACCCCGTATTTAATTCTTCTACTTTACGTGCGTCCCTGCCAAATTTTTCTTCTCCGAGCGGTTTCTACACAGAGGGTACCGAACTGGAGATCTACAGCATTACACCGAATTGTGAAATTTATTATACGTCAGACGGCACCACTCCATCCAAAGATAACGGTTTGTTGTATAAATCAAAAATTGTTGTTGATAAATCTACAAATATCAAAGCAATAGCTGTTCGAAAAGATCTGGATGATTCTTCAATTGCTTATTGTGATTACCTCATGATGAATAAAACCAAACTTAATGATTACGATTCTTCGATGGTTTCTTCTTCAATTGATGCTGTTTATGAAAATGCCATGGTTGCTCACATATGTTATATCTCTGGTACATATTATGGTAAATTAATTTATTTAACTAATAAAAGCGGTACATGGACTAAGGAAATTTTAGACGATTCTACCGGTTGTTCAAACCCAAAAATAGCAAAAGATCTTAATGGAAATTTTCATATAACGTATACTAAAAAAATTAGTGAAAGTGACTGTAGATTATTACACTTATCCGGGAAAGCGGGAAATTGGTCATCATCAACAATACAAACAGAGACAACTGTTTTTCAAACTAAACTTGTGATTTTGACCGATACGAACAGCAATCCAGTGGTAATTTCTGATATGAGTAATAAGTTATCCATGTACGTTAAAAATGGTTCAAGTTGGTCAAAAACTGAAATCTTATCATCCTTTTATAACAATTCTAATAAATATGATGCAGCTATTGATTCTAAAAATTCTATTCATCTTGTAACCTATACTGATTATATTAAAATTGTTAATGGATCTCCTCTTATAGAAAAGCTGGAATATCCTTTTCAAAATGCTGGAAAAAGTCCTGAAATAAAGTTTACTAAAGATAACAATTTCTTCATTTGCGGAGCCGTTAAGGATGGAACAATGTTTTATACGAAAACTTCTGGAAAATGGAATGGTTATGGGATAGCTTCGTCTGTCGATGGTAAATTCATGTTTGATAATAATGGTATAGCATGCTTATTGACAGCCCCTTCATCTTCTTTACTTAGTTACGCTAACAATAAACTTAATATTTGGACTAAAATGGAGCTTTCTACTTTCACAGAAGCGAAAACTAGTACATGGAATGAACTTAAGTCAACATCTTTTGATGAAAATGGAAGGATAAACCTTATAGTTCATTGTAACTCTTCTGGTTTATATTACCTGCATTTTTAAATTTATCTATTATAGGAGAATAAATGAAAACTATTATATTTTACATCATGATTATCACTAGTCTTTTAATGAGCGTGATTGGCTGTCAGGGTGATCCTACTGGTACATGGCGTGCAACAAAAATTGATTCCAAATCACTTCCTAGTGAAGAAGAAGGAGAGTTTGACACTGTAATTATTTCTAATTGGTATTGGGTTTTCAATAATGGTAAAGTAACTTTATATTTTAAAAACGATCTTGTTTATGATGATGAGACTTTGGAAACTGAACTAGTTTATAAGAAATCTCAAATATTCGATTATGATGATTTAAACGATACAATCGATTTTGAAGATAACCTTTATACTTTTGACATTGAAGAAGATGAATTAATTGTTACCGGGAATGATGAAACTGTTAAATTAACAGCTGTTAAAAATGAAATTGACGTGAAAAGAGCTACTCTTCTTGAAGAAAATGATTCTGATGACGATGATCAGAAATTAAAAAATAATAGATTATCAGCAAAAAACCTTCAAAAGATTAACTCCGGAATTTTTTCTTTGAGCAATAGATTTATAAGCAAAAAAAGGGTAATCGAAAAGTTTTAATCAATCAGGCTGTCGATTTGTCACCGACAGCCTGTTATTATTAACAGCGTTTTTCCATTCTATTTCTTTATTAAAACTGTGTCTGGCACTGTTTTAATAATTGCCAAAGGTGTCTGGCACCGTTTTTTTAAAAAAAATAAAAATTTTTCGAAAAATATTGAAAAATTTTTTTTCATTTCGAAAAAAAAGTCTTATTATATAGTATAGGACAAAAATATTTTATCATCAAAAACAAGAGCTGAAATATTTTCATTGTTTTTAAAAGAGTTTAATTCAATAGGAATAGAATCAAATTATATATGAAAATCAACAATAGCGTTGTAAAAAATATGTTTCTAAAAGTTGTCAAAGAAGCTATGAAAAATTTCAATTGCGAACTATACTCGTATGCTATTATGGAAAACCATATACATTTGCTGCTTTATCCGCGTGAGGAGAATATGCCGCTGATTATGCAGTACATTAACGGAAACTTTGCAAAACGCTACAACCAGCTGTATGGCAGAATCGGACCATTTTGGAATAACCGTTATGGTCTGGTGATTGCCGAGGAAAAGGATGATCCTATTGGCTACTTGAAAACGCTGTTGATTTACCAATGGTATAATCCAGTAAAAGGCAATATTGTAAATAATCCGTTCGATTATGTATATAGCAGCATTCATGAATATTTTCATGATGATCGTTCAAGCATACCTAACAACATCGTCAGGGTTAACCTACTCAATGTCTACCTTGAACTTGGAAACACCAACAGTGAACGTTTCTTAAAACTGATGGAATTCGGGCGGGGTATCTATAAGGACTTTGTGGAAATTGCTGTTTATGAATCACCAAAAATCGGGCGACCACGCAAAGCTGCTTAATATGCTTTGACATAAATTTTACATATGCAATATTTACAATAAAGCAGTGTCTTGTAATTTCTGTGATGATTACTTTTTTCATGAAGTTTCTTTTTTACAATTGCTATATTATCCGTCGTTAACTATTGTCATAATATTTAGTATAATCAGGATGTCGATTAATTCATCCTGTATCAATCGACATATTGGAATTCCGA
>CAYLTM010000250.1:1929-4440 GCA_964386495.1 uncultured Leptospirales bacterium | reverse complement strand
GGATCTTAAAGCTAGAGGATACTAGATCCGGTTTTTAACCTAACAATAATAATTACCTTGTTAACCGCTTAATCTTACGATTAAGCGGTTTTTTTTCGTAAACGTAAGTATCAATAATATTCCGATAACCAATATATTATATGGTCGGCTAACCGATTTATTAGATAAAATCATTATTCACTTTCATAAATAATAAAAAATAATCCTTTTTTTTAAAAGTTGTTTGACTATAATAGTACAATCGATTATTATCATATTTATGAAATAATAATATTTTCGTTTAATGATAATTATAATGATTACTGACATATAATATTAACTTGATTGGAATAGGAAAGATTATGATAAATATTAACCCTGAGGTAGATTTTGTTTTACAGGCGGCTTTTAAAGAAGCACAAAATCGAAAACATGAATATCTTACACCCGAACACTTACTTTTTTCAGCTTTAGGTTTTGCGAGTGTAATAAATATACTTGAAAAATGCGGTGCGGATTTAATAACATTGAAATTAGAACTCGATGAGCATCTAAATAAATTTCACATCCCTACTGACAGTATAATTGAACCGACACAAACAATAAGTTTTCAAAATATTATCGACAGAGCATATTCCCATGTTGTATCTTCACAAAAAGGTGTCCTTGAAATTTCCGATATTCTAGTCGCGATTCTTGATGAAAAAGAATCGTTCGCCGCATATTTCCTATCACTGCAATCTATTACCAGATATGAATTATTATTCCAAATCTCACATTCCGATGAAGCGGTTCCATCCGGAAGTGAAATAAACCCTGAAGTAGATAATCCTGAAAAAAGTACAAAAAAAGAAAGCGCCTTGAAAAAATACACAGTAAATCTGAATGAAAAAGCAGAAATGGGTTTGATTGATCCTCTCATCGGTCGTGAAGATATTCTTGAAAGAACCATGCAGGTTCTATGCCGTCGCAACAAAAATAATCCCATCCATGTTGGTGATCCTGGTGTAGGAAAAACCGCGATTACTGAGGGTCTGGCAAATATGATTATCAATCATGAAGTGCCGGATAAGTTGAAAAACTGTACAATATTCGCGTTGGATATGGGGGGATTAATAGCCGGGACAAAATTTCGCGGTGAATTTGAAGGAAGATTAAAACAGGTTATCAAGGAACTCGAAACATTTAAGGATGCTATATTATTTATTGATGAAATCCATACAATTGTCGGAGCCGGAGCTGTCTCCGGGGGAAGCATGGACGCGTCAAATATTTTGAAACCGGCTTTAACAGGTTCTAAAATTAAATGCATTGGTTCAACCACGTATGAAGAATATAGGAAATTTTTCGACAAAGACAAAGCACTTTCCAGACGTTTTCAGAAAATCGATATACCTGAACCGTCTATCGATGATACTTATAAAATACTTGTAGGTTTAAAAGACAAATATGAAAAGCATCATAATGTTACCTATACTAACGCGGCGTTAAAATGTGCAGTAGAACTGTCTGATAAATATATTTTCGAAAGACATCTCCCGGACAAAGCTATTGATTTGATTGACGAAGCCGGTGCGAATATTCAATTGAAAAGTATGAATATAGATGGTATTCCTTTTAAGATCACTCCAAAAGAAATAGAAATTATTGTTTCAAAAATTGCGCGTATACCAATTAACACAATAAGTTCATCAGATACTAATAAATTGCGTGACTTAAAAACCAAGCTGAAAGAGCAAATTTACGGACAGGATCACGCTATTGATGAGCTTGCTTCCGCGATTTTCCGTTCACGCGCGGGGTTTTCCGAGAAACCCAAACCTGTGGCTTCAATTCTTTTTGTCGGACCTACAGGTGTCGGGAAAACTGAACTTACGAAACAGCTTGCATTACTATTGGGAATACCATTGCATCGCTTTGATATGAGCGAGTATCAGGAACAACATACAGTTGCAAGACTTATCGGTGCTCCTCCGGGATATGTCGGGTATGATGAAGGCGGACTTCTAACAGAAGCTATCCGTAAACACCCTCATTCTGTTCTTCTCCTTGATGAAATCGAGAAGGCTCATCCGAATATCTTCAATTCACTTTTACAGGTTATGGATTACGCGACATTGACGGATAACAATGGTAAAAAAGCAGATTTTAGAAATGTTATTGTTATAATGACTTCTAATGCGGGTGCCAGAGATATTACCAAAGCTAAACTCGGGTTTAATGATAACAGTAATTCCGATGCTGTTGACAAAGCTGTTCAAAGTTTCTTCTCACCTGAATTTAGAAATCGTCTCGATTCGATAATAACATTTAATTCGTTATCACTAGAGCTTGTTCTGAATATTGTAGATAAAGAAATTCTAGAGTTCAGAAAGATATTGACCGGAAAAAAAATTACAATAACGATAACCGATGACTGCCGTAAATGGATCGCTGAAAAAGGCTATTCAAAAGAATTCGGAGCAAGGGAAATAAGCAGAATTATTCAGAATAAAATCATCACTCTCTTATGCAGAAGGAATGATGTTTAAA
>CAYLTM010000250.1:0-1919 GCA_964386495.1 uncultured Leptospirales bacterium | reverse complement strand
AAAATCAAAAAACCTTTCGCTGAAGAATCTTTATTTGGTGTAATCAATAAGGGCGGAGAAGCCATAATATCAATTGTAAACAATGATATAGATATTAAATATTCCGCGTTGAAAAAATCAAACAAAAAGAATTTCGTTGAATAGTATTAAGCCCCCAACCCCCGAAGGGGGCTTTTGAAAATACCTGCTATTTTTCAAAAATTTTTGACCAGTACTCGATATCATTTTTCGATAAATTTACATCAGACTGTTTCTCGTCCTTCTCCTCGATTACAGTAGATAATACCTGATTAATAATCTGTACAAATTCCTCGCTTTTTAAAAAATGCGCACCGCATCCTTTTACAACCTGTATAACTTCCTTATCTGAGGATACAACTGTTATTATTCCTGGCTGTCTGCTTTTCATAACAAATTTTTTTATTTCATAATCGGCGGTTACATCAATCGTGTAAACAATGTTAATATTACCGACTTTTTCCTTGGTAATATTTAGTCCTTCTTCTTTTTTACCATCGACGTAAACTGTAATATTTTTTTTTGATTTACTCACATATTCATTTAGAATTTTAATGAGTCCATTTCGGGCTTTTGTTAAATTATTACGGTACATGAATTCTTCGAGATGCGGATATTTATACAGCAGATTAAACCCGTCTACAATGATGTCTTTTGTTTTACAATTTATTATTTGCATTTTAACAATTTAAACAAAATGAAAAAAACTCCGGCAAATTCATATTCACCGGAGTTTTTTTTATCATTATTTAGAAGCTGCAGGATTAATAGCGGTTACATCCTTCTCAATTGCTGATTTAGTTTTTAAATCAGTAATAAATTTCTCAACTTCATACTGGAATTTCTGTGCGTAAACAACCTGACGAATATATTGTTCCGCTTGATCGATAGGAGCGTTTTTCATCTGCTCTTTTTGTTTTTCATAAATAAACGCCACTTCATCCTCAGAAACAGTAATTTTATCTTTAAACTTTCTCATTAGATAAAACATATAACAGTTAATTTCTTCCTGTGTGGTAATAATATCCTTCAACTCCTTGTTTTCAAGGACATCATCCGATTCCGCTTTCGCGTAAAGTAGTCTCTGTCGAAGAATCTGTTCAACAAATTCCTCTTTATTTAAAATTGGATTAGATTGAATAGCCGAAGGATTTTTAGCAATTTTATCAATTTCATCATTCGGTACATTATAGATTGTTTTATTCTGCGCGTAATACATCATTTCAAAATCTTTTACTGAAAGTTCATCACCATTTATCTTTAGTACCCATCCATCTTTTGGACGTTCAGCCGCGGGTTTTTCACTTAATACTTTTATTTATTTCAATTTTTGCTTTATCTTTAAGTTCTGTCATTAGATCACCCGCCATTTTCAACGCCTTTTGGGACTGTAGATGATTACGGATATTCATTCTAATTTGTTCCATACTCCAGCCGGTTTTCAAAAAATATTCTTTCTGGCTGGTTAAATATGTAGTTATTTCTTCATCGGTGATTACTATCTTTTTTTCAAAAAGATTTTTAGCGTAATACGCAACGATCATAGAATCATTTGTCATCTTTGTAAGAATTTTATATTCCGGATCATCCAATAATTTTTCACTTGCCGCTTCTTTCACAACAATTTTTCTTTTAATTAATTCGTCCAGATAGATAGCTTTGTCCAGCAGCGGATTACTCTCTAGTGCCTTTGGATCTTTCGCAAGCTTATCTATTTCATCAGGTGCTGTATTGTACATCATTTTCATCTGAACATAATACGCACGATTGAATTCTTCGAGTGATATTTTATCACCGTCAATTTTAGCAACCCATTTACCTCCGCACGAAAACAATAAAGCAATCATTGCCAAAGCGGCAGAAAACAATAATTTTCTCATTTTATTAACCTTTTTTTTTAA
>CAYLTM010000249.1:0-4561 GCA_964386495.1 uncultured Leptospirales bacterium | reverse complement strand
ACTTTCCACTTTCCACTTTCCACTTTCCACTTTCCACTTTCCACTTTCCACTTTCTACTTTCTACTTTATAAACTTTCTAACTTTCCACCTTTACGAACTCGCTCCGACACAAACACAGTTACAGCATAAAGCGTTCGTGCTGACCATACATTGAGTCGCGGATCTTACGGATATCTTCACGTTCCATGTACTCTTCAAAACCCAGAGCACGGTCGATTACACCATGCGGAGTGAACTCAATGATGCGATTAGCAATAGTCTCAAGAAAACGATGATCGTGTGAAGAAAACAATACAACCTCTGAGAAAGCTATCAGCGCGTCATTAACAGCGGTGATAGATTCAAGATCGAGGTGATTAGTTGGTTCATCAAGAATAAGTGCGTTCGCGTTAGAAAGCATCATCCTGGAAAGCATGCAGCGCATTTTCTCACCGCCGGATAATACCTTGACTTTTTTAAGAGCATCATCACCGGAAAAGAGCATACGCCCAAGAAAACCCCTTATAAAGTTTTCATCCTTTTCTTCGGAATACTGACGAAGCCAGTCAATCATATTAAGGTCTTCTGTAAAGAAGGAATCGTTTTCTTTTGGAAAATGTGATACGGTGATGGTTTCGCCCCACCTGAAAGATCCTGAATCAGGTTCTTCCTCACCGGCAAGAATTTTGAACAGTAGCGTTCGGGAGTGATGATCTCCTAGAAAAGCGACTTTATCATTTTTATTAAGAATCATTGTGAAATTTTTTATCTCGGCAACATCGGTTTTTTTTGAAAGATTTTCAATTTCAAGAATAGTTCTGCCGCATTCGCGGGAAGGTTTAAAATGCACCCATGGAAATTTTCGTGAAGAAGGTTTAATATCCTCGATAGTAAGTTTTTCCAGCATCTTCTTTCTCGAAGTCGCCTGTCGTGCTTTTGACGCATTGGAAGAAAACCGTGCGATAAAATCCTGAAGCTCTTTTCGCTTGTCTTCTTTCTTACGGTTTTCATCACGTTTTTGTTTCAGCGCTAATTGACTCGCCTCATGCCAGAATGAATAGTTCCCGGAAAATAATTCGATTTTGCCGTAATCAATATCAGCAATGTGTGTGCATACTCTGTCAAGAAAATGACGGTCATGCGAAACGACAATTACAGTATTGTCGAATCTTTCAAGAAAGTTTTCGAGCCAGGTAATGGTTTCCAGGTCAAGGTAGTTGGTCGGCTCATCAAGTAATAATATGTCGGGATTACCAAACAAGGCTTGCGCTAAAAGCACGCGGACTTTTTGACCGGATTCAAGATCCTTCATAAGGGTCATGTGAAGATCATCCTGCACACCAAGACCGCTAAGCAGCTGAGCGGCTTCGGTTTCAGCCTCGTAACCGTTAAGATCACCGAACTCCTCTTCGAGATCGCCGACATGTGCGGCCTCATCCTCAGAAAGTTCTTCCTTAGAATACAGCTCATTGCGTTCAATCATAATTTTGTAAAGACGTTCATGACCGGTAATTACCGCATCAAGCACAGTGTAATCATCATAAGCGAATTGATTTTGTCTTAATACCGCGATTCGTGATTTCGCGGGTTTAATAATCTCACCTTCGGTCTGTTCAATTTCGCCGGAAAGGATTTTTAGAAATGTCGATTTTCCGGAACCATTAGCGCCTATAAGCCCATAGCAGTTGCCTGGTACGAATTTGATGTTTACATCTTTAAACAGCGATTCTTTGCCGAATTTCAGGGTGATTTTTTGTGCTTCTATCATTGGAAACCTTTTATATAACTTTTAGAATAAAGACTTTCCGTGGTATAAATACCCGATCTGTTGGCTGAACCATAGCGGCGATTTGTATTCTATCAGGAAGTTTAACTAACAATTAAAACTGGGGTTTTTATATCAAGTTTTTTTTTGGGAAATCATAATATTTAAGCGTAACATTTTTAATATTTTCCAAAAATGCAGTTGCAATAAATTATATATTTTTATTATGGTTGCGAAAATGTTTTGCGGAGGTCTCAAATGCTCAATTCTCTGGCTATTACTGCGATAACAAATATTCTGCTTGCCTCAGAGGTTTTATTTCTGGCTGGTAAACTTGTTTGTAAAAATCCGATAAAGGAAAAAGCGTCATTTTATTGGTCTTTAGCGTTTTTTACGGTAGGAATAAGTGCGTTAATCGGTGGTATTGATCATGGATTTTTCGAGCCGTTCGGGAACTCCTTTCCCAGATTGCTAATTCAGAAAGCCACATGGCTGTCTATCAATGGTATCGCGTATTTCGTGGTTATGACGGTTTCCAAACAGTTTATCGACAAAAAATTTCACAGAGTAATTTTCTTCGTCGCGATTGCTCAATTTGTACTTATTGGAATTGTAGCCGTCTTGAGTAGTAAATTTATTATAATATTAATAAACTATGCGATTCCAATGCTAATAATGTTAGTTTTATCATTTATATCATGGTTAAAATACAGACGTTTAGGCAGGATGACTATTGGTCTGGTTCTTGCTTTTGCGGCTGCCATAATACAGGTATCCCGCACAACAGTATTTTTGCCGGTTGACCATAATGGGATTTACCACATAGTTATGATGATTGCTGTGATTTGTTTGTATAAAGGTGCTTACGAGCTATATAACTAATTATAATACGCCTGAAGAGTTCTGCATCCTGTTAATTATCAGGATGCAGAATTTAGGGCAGTTACTTACCGATATTAAAATCCAATGTAGCATATTTTCTATTTAAAGCAACCAGCATAGGCACCTGTCTGGATGATGGCCCCCATAGCTGTCTTGGTCCTGGAGACGCGAACAAATCCTCTTTAGACCATGCGTCTCTTCTAGCAGAAAAATATTTGAACGCATCAGAATCTGTTTTTACAAGAGCCTTCTCTATAACATATTCGTCCGCGCCATGGCGACGTTCGATGTTTAATAATCCCGTTAAAGGAATTGCGAGAGGCGTGCCGCCCTTGTCAAGATCAGTGATGCTGGACATATAGCCAGTTTTACCGGAAAGTATCAGCGAACCTGCGGTTAATCCAAGGTTATAACAGTAAGCCGCGTCAAAAAGTGTCGGCGCGCCGCAGCGGCCTTCGTATCCGAAAAAATGATTCTGACTGCTGAATGGTAAAGAAGAATCCAATTCCTTAACACGAACCTTTACCATGTCGATTAAAAGTTTTTCAGTAGGAATAAGCGACACCTGTAAATTTCCATGAGAGTCTCTATCGGCAAGAAGCATATCTACGATATAATTTGGAAGAGATTTCATAAGCTTATTATTATCGCCGGTAATTTTTCCGATAACAAAGTTTCGTTTTTCATCAGCGTTCATCTTCGCGATTTCGCTAGTATAATGAGCAACCTGATCATTAAGTTCCGCGAGGAGAGCGTTCATTTCAGGGATAAACTCTATCAAGCCTTCGGGAACGAGCACTACACCATGCATAATCCCCTTTTTTGCTCTTTCAACAACTATCTTCGCAATATCATCAACTATCTGAGCCAGCGACATTTTTTTTTCTGCTACTTCTTCGGAAATAAGAGCCACTGCCGGTTTTGTCTGAAGCGCAACTTCAAGAGCGACATGCGAAGCCGCACGTCCCATCAATTTGATGAAGTGCCAGTATTTTCTCGATGACGGAGTATCCTGCAGGATATTACCAACAAGTTCCGCGTAAATTTTTGTAGCAGTGTCAAATCCGAAAGATATTGGAAGAATATCTCCAACAGCAAGGTCGCCGTCTATAGTTTTAGGAACTCCGATAACCTGTATACCGCTGCCGTCAGCCTTAATGCCTTTGAATAGGTATTCCGCGAGTATTGAAGCGTTAGTGTTGGAATCATCGCCGCCAATTACTACTATAGCGTCAAGATTATTATCGATACAGGTTTTTTTAACTTTATCAAACTGTTCCTGAGATTTTATCTTTGTTCTGTCACTACCGAGGAAATCAAACCCGCCTGTATTAACAACTTCCGCAACATTAGCGTCTGTAATTTCGAAAAGCTTTCCTTCAAGAAGACCCTTCGGGCCGGCCTTCACGCCGAATAAAGTATTGCTGTTTCCAAGAATTTTTCTTAGACCATAAACAACATTATGCCCGCCTGGTGCCGGACCGCCTGAAAATAACACAGCGATTTTTTTACCGGAAACCGGTGAAGGATCAATTTTTGATGCTTTAAGAACCTTGTTCCCTGACAGGGAAACGCTGTTTGGAAATGCTTTTTTTACACTGTCGGAATCTTTTGTAGATAGTGTCTGACCAGTTTCTTCGAAGGTTACGGCTTTCGGATTTTTGACATCGCCAAAAATAGCACAAGTTGGAATATCAAATTTTCGTATGGCATCTTCAAAAATCGAATGATGCTTTTCCATATTTGTTAAATATTCATGTAAACCCATATTTTCACCTCTTTATTTTTTTCTGATATATTAGATATTTTGTCAATTCTATAGTCAAGATTAATTTCTTTATGATATTTCAAAATGGTTAATCACTTAGGATTTGTTAGGTTTGTTTTCCTTGTTTTATCCAAGAAATTATCCAAATTGCTCCTGTTTTGACATC
>CAYLTM010000248.1:0-4636 GCA_964386495.1 uncultured Leptospirales bacterium | reverse complement strand
TATAAAATGGAATTATATAATCCCTTCGGAAAAAACAGACCTGTTCTTCTATATATAAAAAATAATCGCGGGAAAGGGTCTATATTATATCCGTCCGCCTTCATGGTTAGTTTAGCAATTGGCATCCAGGCTTTTACTATGATATTTTTTATGAAAGATGTCTATAACGCGAGTCCTTTTGTTGTAAGTCTTTTACCGTCAACACTGGCATTATGTTATCTTTCGGGCTGCTTTTTGCTGCGGCCTATCGGAAAAAAAATTATTCCGAGACGTTCCATGATGATTGCAGTCGGCGGTATGGCTTTTTTTATTATGCTTATTGTTATTTCTGAAAATATTTTCCTGACATTTTTATTCAACTGTCTTTATGGGTTTTCCATGGCGTTTTTTTGGCCGCCGCTTATGGGATGGCTGTCCGCTGGAAGGGAAGGCGATGTTTTAAATAAAGCCTTGTCCAGATTCAGTCTCTCGTGGAGTACTGGTGCTGTGTTTTCGCCGTTTATAGCTGGGGTGCTTGTTGAAATCGATCTTTACATTGCTCTAGTAATTTCCGCGTTCATCCTCATTTCGGTATTATTTTATATCATAATTATGTCGGGATTTCTAATAAAGGTCAAAATCGATAAATACATAAGTCATGATAGAAACCTCGGTGAGATTACTATTGATAAAAGTACACCTTTGCGTTTTGCATGTTGGGCTGGAGTAGTCTCTACATACTCAGTTATAGGAATTATTTTAAATGTTCTTCCCTTATATATGAGAGATACTTTAAATATTAAAGAAAGTTCTATCGGAATAATTCTATTGAACAGAAGTCTTTTTCAACTGGCAGGTTTTTATATTTTAGGAAGATCCCGTTTCTGGCAATTTAATAAAAAATTAATTATATCAGCACAAATATTTATGTTGATTATAATTATATTATTAGCTTTTGCGGAATCGTTTCTATATTTCTTTGTAATCATGATCATTTTCGGATTTATTATATCTTTGAATTATCAGAACAGTGTGTTTCATGGAGTATCAGGAAGTATAGACAGAGAGAAGCGGATGACTGTTCATGAGGCAATATTGAATGTAGGAAGCTTTGTCGGATCAATCGGTGGGGCACTGCTGTATCAGTATTTTTCACTTCACGTTATGTATATTTCATTGTCCGTATTAATAATATTTACAATAATTGTACAGTCATTGGTGATACGACTAAAATGAAATTATGGGCGGTTCTAAAAACCAGTATTTTCATTAATTTAAATTTAAAAAATACTGGTTTTATCAAACAATCCGCCCACAAGGGTAGCTCCAATAAATAGTTTTTGGGACTACCCTTATACTTTGAAAAATGCTATTTTGTTTTTAAGAGAATTGAAAATATCCAGCAGTTCATTCATAACAGCTGACAGTTCCTCTGCCGCCGCAGTATTCTCATTACCTGCGGAATTTATTGAGTTCAAAGATGAAAATATTTCATCTGTAGAATTTTTATATTGAGCGATTGACTGACTAATATCTTCCATGATAATTTTAACAGATTCCGATTCTTTACCGGCACTGTCTTTATAGACTATTTGAAGCTGAAGAAAATCAAACATAGTATTAATAATTTTTCTGATGTCATCTACATCATATACAATAGATTTTATTGTCGTCACAACATTTTCGACGCTAATCATACTTTCGTTTATTTCTTTATTGTTCTTTGATATTAAGTCGCCTATGCTTTTTGTGCTTTTCGCGGTGCTTTCCGCGAGTTTAGAAACTTCTTCCGCTACAACAGCGAAACCCCGTCCCGCCTCGCCAGCTCTTGCTGACTCGATAGCCGCATTTAGTGACAGCATATTAATCTGATCTGAAATATCTTCAATCATATTGATTATCTGGTTCATTTCCTTTGAGCTTCCGATTATCGAACACATTGATGTATTAAGCAATTGCAGCGACTTTTCGCCAGAGTCAATTTTTTCTGAAATACTTTTTATAAGATTTATTGATTTTGAAGACTCCTGCGAAAGTTCTTGAATCGAGTCAAATAATATATACATACGGCCATTAAGAGATGTGAAGGAATTATAAAGAACATCGGTATTCATTTCGATATTATCCATTTCGGAACTGGTATCGTCAATTCTTTTAATCGCACTTGACTGCATAAGTGTTTGCGTTTGAGTATTATCCGACAGAGTAAGCGTGGATTTCGAAAACTCATCTAAAAGGCTTGATACTGTTATAGAAATATCTCGGATTTCAATAATCATTTCTCTAATTTTCGAAACAAACGAGTTAATTAAAAAAGCTAATTCACGGAATTCATCTTTCGAATTGACAATAATTGCATGAGTCAAATTTCCATCTTTTTGAGTAAGTTTCATAATATGGTCTGAAAAAATTTTCAATGGACGCATTATATAAAATTTGATCGGTATAAAAAATATTAATGTTATGGCAAATACGATCAGGTACATTATTACTATCGCACGTGTAATAACTTTTTTCGCCTTGATAATGCGTTTATAGTCGATGTCGATGCCGACAATTCCAGTAACCTTTCCATTGTATATAAGTGGAGCATAACCGGATCGGAAGGTTCCATATTGATCGGTAAATTCTAAACTAACCGTCGGTTTTCCAGTAGAAAAACACTCTATCATTTCAGGGTCGAGCTCATATTCCATACCAATAGGAGAATGGTCATCTCCCTCACCAGTATCAAGAATAAAAATCCCAGTACCATTATTTTTTTGCACCATTGTGTAAATATAGGAAAACTTGTTTGTCGTTTTTATGTTAATCAAATAATTTCTAAGTTCTTGAAATTTTTCACTATTTTCGTTTTTTTCCATCACTATGGTATTGTGGGTATCCGTATTAATACTTGATGATAATGTCCTGGCGTTTGTTAGAAGCATATTTGAAATTTCCTGGTCAATATTCGTTGACCATCTATTGTAGAAAAATGCCGACACCAGTGACAGTATTATTACATTATTTATTAAAACTAGAAATACTATTTTATTGCCGATACTAAATTTTTTTAACATAAACGATTAACAAACCTCTGTCGGAGAAATTCCGATTATTTCCATTAACCCATTGTTATTCATTATCGTCAAGAATGAAAATTGATTATTATAGAAAATGGTGTCAGAGCAAATTACATTTTGGAATATGGAGTTTTATGGAAAATGTAATATCAACAGCATTATAACATAGATTTTTTTATTGACATGTCACCTAATAGGTGCTAACATTTTGATAATACTAAAACAATGACTATTGTAAATAATCATTTAAGGTGTGCTTCAATGACAAAAATAAAACGAATACCATGCGGCAAGGGTGATTTCGAAGCTGTAAATGCTGAAGGCAGATACTATGTAGATAAAACAATGTTTATTCCTGATTTAGAGATGACCGACCATGTATTTCTCATCCGTCCCCGCCGTTTCGGCAAAACGTTGCTGATGTCAACTCTGGAAAGTTACTACGATATCAAAAAGAAAGACCGTTTTGAAGAATTCTACCGCGACACATGGATATTAAAAAACCCGACTGAAGAACGGGCAAAGTACATGGTGCTCACATTTAATTTTTCCGAGGTAACTAAAGAGAAGGATAAAGTTCAGGAGGATTTTAATAACTACTGCTCAATAAAAATCGACGGCTTTATTAGAAAATACTCTCTATACTTGAATGAAAATTTAATTCAAAAAGTTAATCAGGAAAAAACGGCACATGTTAAACTTCAAATACTTTCAAATGAACTTCGTGAAAGCGATACTAAAATTTATCTGATGATCGACGAATATGATAATTTCGCGAATTCAATTATTGTAGATTACGGCTCCACCGAATATAAAAACCTTACTAGAAACGCCGGTTATTTCAAACAGTTTTTTACAAACCTTAAAGCCATGGCATCAGGTAGCGGTTCCGGTCTTGGAAGAATTTTCATAACCGGCGTATCACCCGTAACTATGGACGATGTTACCAGCGGGTTTAATATAGGAACAAATATTTCCACAAGAGCGATGTTCAATGAAATGCTTGGCTTTACAGAAAAAGATGTTCACGAGATTATAGATTACTATACAGAACAGGGTGTCTTTCTTCTTGATAAAAACAAAACCATTGAGATAATGAAAAAATGGTACGACAATTACCGATTTTCCAGAGATGCTCAAGGTACAATGTTTAATACAGATGCCATACTATACTTCATGTCAACAGCATATCAATCGGAAAATATGGTGTGTGATCTAATCGATGATAATCTGCGAATGGACTACGGTAAATTGAGACATCTCATAACACTCAATAGATCTTTAAACGGCAGTTTCGATATGCTTAAAAGGATCATTGATAACGGCGAGGTTGTCTGTTCAGTCAAGACAGGTTTTCCACAGGACAAACTTACACTTAAAGAAAACTTTGTGTCACTGCTGTATTTTTTTGGACTGCTTACCTTTACGGGAGTTAATTTCGAAGGTGAGCCGGTATTGAGAATACCCAACGAAACAATAAAAACAATGATGTATGAATACATCCGTGAATCATATAGCGATGTCGGTGCATTTTCTATCGACATATTCGACTACACACAAAAAATCCGTGAAATGGCTTACCGTGGTAATTT
>CAYLTM010000247.1:0-4637 GCA_964386495.1 uncultured Leptospirales bacterium | reverse complement strand
AAAGCCCCCTTCGGGGGTTGGGGGCATATTGCTATTAATGAATATACCCGAAAATAAAATCTCACCATAATTTAACAATAATTAATTCTCTATCAACTGAGCGTAGTGTCCAAAGAACTGAGTTTTAGTATATTCGATATTCTATCTGGAATATTTACAAGATGCATCTTGTGATTTTTTTCTTTTTGAAGTTTGTTCAATGTCAAAAACATTCCAATACCTGAAGAATCCAGATAATCCGCGTTTTTTAGATCAATTTCAATATCCTTTGAATGCTCTCTACTGAGTGAAAAAAGTTTATCTTTAATATCTTTAACACTTATCATATCAATATCTCCGCTAAAGGAGACTGATATTTTCGACTCCACCTCATCTATAATATAGTCCATCGTTACCCCCTGATTATCAACAGATTTTGATAATTCTTGATAATTGTCAATTTATTTTTACGTCAAACCTAAAAAACTCCTCAAATAAAGGTGTCAGAGCAAAATTAAAGGTGTCAGAGACCTTAAAAAATGGTGTCAGAGAACTAAATTCTGCTTGCGTTCATAATTAAAGGTGCCAGAGTAAGTAAAATCCATTTTTGGCGAAAAATCATTGTTTTGTAAGATAAAAAATATCAAACCTATCGAAGGGAATTACCTCTTTGGCTTGTCCTTGCTTATGTCAGCTATTATACATTTCCTGATTATTTTCGCCTTGTTGGTTCAGCCTAGTGATAGGGAAATCATTCGGGATAAATTCATCGAAATTGATAATCATAATACTGATGAAAAATTAACTAATATAATAGAAGAAAATATAAGAAACAAGAAGTCACTGGAAAAAAATGATGATGCTGATTGCATAGTTACGCTAAATCAGTATATAACGTCAACAATCGGAAAAAAAAAGAAGTCGTCCGCGGAAAAGACTTATGAAGAGCTGATTGTGGCAATAATCGATTCTAATAAGTATTACCCTGAAGACGCCAAATCCAGAAACATCAGCGGTTCTGTGAAAATTAAATTTGTGATTAGTGGTTCCGGGAATGTTGACGGTAATATAATTATCGAGAAATCCTCCGGAAGCACGTTGTTAGACCGAGCGGCTGTTGACAGTGTGAAAAAATCAGAACCGTTTCCGGAGTTTCCGGACGAAGTGAATCAGCCAACCCTGCTTTTTATCATTGACATAATATATCAAAAAAATTAGTGATTCAGTAATAAATTGTGTCAGACTAATATATTTAAGGAAAAATGCATGAAAAAAGTTAATATCGGACTAATAGGATTTGGAACAGTAGGAAGCGGTGTTTATAATCTTCTCAAAACCAATTCTGAAATAATTTCTGAAAGAATGGGAATGCAGATTTCCATAAAAACAATATGTGAGCTAAGACTCGATTATGTGAAAAGTCAAGTGACTGGTGTGAACCTGATATCCGACTGGCGTGATTTAATAGCCGATCCGGAAATTGATACTATCATTGAACTTATCGGAGGCATTGAGCCTGCAAAAACTATAATTATGGAAGCTCTGAAAAACGGGAAAAATGTGGTAACCGCGAATAAAAAACTTATCGCGGAAGCTGGTGAGGATATTATTTCGCTAGCAAATAGCGGTAAGGCGAGATTCGGTTTCGAGGCGTCTGTTTGCGGCGGCATACCATGTTTGTTGTCCCTGAAAAAGGGTCTTGTCGGAAACAAAATACTATCGGTCATGGGGATTCTCAACGGCACGACAAATTATATTCTGACTAAAATGGAACGGGAAAATCTGTCCTTCGACTCCGCTCTTAAAGAAGCACAAAAATCCGGTTTCGCGGAAGCGGATCCGACATTTGATATCGAAGGTTTCGACGCTGGGCACAAAATCACCATACTGTCAATGCTGGCATTTAATAAAAAGGTTGATTACAAAACTATCAGCATCGAAGGCATCACCAAAATCAGTACGCTCGACATAGCATTCGCGGGCGAGATGGGATACGTGATAAAACTTCTTGGTATCGCGAAACAAAATGGCAATGAGCTTGATGTGAGAGTCCATCCGACAATGATTGAAAAGGATCATCAGCTGGCTGCCGTTCATAATGAATTCAATGGTGTGCTATTCGTAGGGGACATGACAGGTCAGGTATCATTCTATGGAAAAGGGGCGGGCAGCTCACCAACAGCATCGGCGGTTATCAGCGATGTGGTTCAGATAGCCCAGTTATCCGATACCAGTGATAATGCCATCGCGATTAATGGCGACGCGGTTATTCTGCCGGCAGAAAAAAGGTTTTCCAGATACTATATACGAATGCATACAAAGGACACATATGGTATTCTTGAAAAGATCGCTGGTGTTTTCGCACAGAATGAAATCTCTATTTCATCACTTGTACAAAAAGAAGGTACCGGAGACGTTGTGCCGCTAATATTTATTACGCATGAATGTAATGAAAAGAATATGCTGAAGGCTATTGATAAAATCAATAGTTTTGATTTTATGCAGGAAAAACTGATGATGATTAGAATTGAAAAGTGAGGTGTATATGAATTTTAACGCGAAATTTAAATGTATCGGCGGCTGTGAAGGATCTTACAGTCTCGATGAAGTAATGTATAAATGTCCAAAGTGCGGGAACCTTCTGGATGTCAGTCATGACATGGATGCTCTAAAGGTTAATACCGGTGCGCAGTGGCGTGAAATATTTGACAAACGCAATGGAACAAGCAAGTGGCCATTCGGGTCTGGTGTCTGGCGTTATAAGGAATGGGTCATTCCGGACATTGCCGATGAAAATATTGTATCAATGTATGAAGGCAACAGCAACCTTTTCTGGGCACAGCGTTTCGGAAAGATGATCGGCATGGATGATCTGTGGATTAAGATGTGCGGCAACTCGCATACCGGGTCGTTTAAAGATCTCGGTATGACAGTGCTTGTATCGATGGTTAACGAGATGATTAAACGCGGTAAAAATATTAAGGCTGTGGCATGCGCTTCGACAGGCGATACTTCAGCGGCTCTTGCGGCATACGCGGCATATGCTGGTATCCCATCTATTGTATTTTTGCCCGCAAATAAAATTACTACCGCGCAGCTTGTGCAGCCGATGTCTAATGGCGCTCTGGTATTATCTCTTGATACTAATTTTGACGGCTGCATGAAAATTGTTCAGGATGTTACAAATGATAATACTATATATCTCGCGAATTCGATGAACTCTCTGAGAATCGAAGGTCAAAAAACCATTTCAGCGGAAATTGTTCAGCAGTTTGACTGGGAAGTTCCGGATGTAATTATTATACCAGGTGGAAATCTCGGAAATGTTTCGGCTCTAGGCAAAGGGTTTAATATGCTATATGAGCTTGGTTTGATTAATAAAAAACCGCGTATTGTTCTGGCGCAGGCGGAAAACGCTAATCCTCTATATCAGTCATATTTAAGCGGGTTTTCTGAATTTTCTCCGATGGTACCGAAAAAGACGTTAGCATCAGCTATACAGATTGGTGATCCGGTATCTGTTAATAGGGCCATCAGTATTCTCAAACAATATGACGGTATCGTTGAGCAGGCGAGTGAGGACGAACTTGCTGACGCTTCGGCACTGGCGGATTTAACAGGGATGTACACTTGTCCTCACACTGGTGTTGCCCTTGCTGTGTTGCTGAAGCTTGTTGAAAAACAAAAAATTTCTAAAAAGGACAGAGTTGTCGTGATTTCCACCGCGCATGGATTGAAGTTTTCTGAATTTAAAGTCGGTTATCACGATAAAAATATTGATGGTGTCAACAGCAAATACGCGAATGCTCCGGTATTGCTTAAAGCGGATTCATCGCTTGTGAAAAGTGTTATCGAAGAGAAACTTGGCAGTAAAAATAAGAGCTGTTAGGAGATATTATATGACTGAAAAAATTTATGGTGAAGCTTTGCAGAGCACTGTTATTAATGCGTTGAAAAAGAACGGGTTTGATGCCAGATTTTTCAACACACCTGCTGAGGCCACTGAATGCATATTGTCTTTTGTTCAGAAAGATAATACTGTTGCGTTCGGCGGCTCTGTGACAATTCAGGATATAAATATTAAAACGCTTTGTGAAAATAAAGGTGCGATTCTTCTTGATCACACTATAAAGTTCGATAATTTTAATGACAAGGTTGAATTAATGCGCAGACAGTTGACCGCGGATGTTCATATTAGCGGCACCAATGCAATTACCCGCAATGGATATTTAGTAAATGTTGATGCGAACGGCAATAGAGTAGCTCCAATGATTTTCGGTCCTCGAAAGAACATCGTTATCGCGGGTATTAACAAGATTGTTAAAGACGAAGATGAAGCGTTTGAAAGGATACGTTCAAGAACCGCACCGCTTAACAACATACGTTTGAAAAGAAATAACCCCTGTGTGAAAACCGGCTATTGTGTTGATTGCGCCAGTGATGACAGAATCTGCCGTGCCTACACAGTTCTTAAAAGAAAGACACCCTTGACAGATTTTACCGTAATTATTATTAATGAAGACCTTGGATATTGATCCTGTTTTTTTCAAATTCTACTTCCGCAAAAAAAACGCTTAATCATAAGATTAAGCGTTTTATAAAATAATTATTATTGTTAGGTTAAAAACCGGATCTAGTATCCTCTAGCTTTAAGATCC
>CAYLTM010000246.1:0-4655 GCA_964386495.1 uncultured Leptospirales bacterium | reverse complement strand
TACGTCGATATTGTCGATAGCCAGACTTTCAGGATCATCATCAAAGGTAAGAGTTAATTCCGATGTAGTCACCAAACTTGACGTTCCGTTTGCGGTAATTCCAGAGAAGGCGACTGTTTGAGTTTCAGTTGGATCAGACGAGGATTCAGAAGAATCGCTGCATCCTATAATAGCAAAAAGAATCGCTACTAACATAAATTTAATACTAAGTTTCATTTTTCCTCCATGAATGCGGCATTTCAGATAATCGTTTTGCAATTAAGCATCAATAAAATCATTATAACGCATTGTTTTATAGATTTATTTTGTAAGAAATTTTGTAGCATGGAATAGTTGTAAATCGAAGAGTGTTAAACATACTTGTGTTGTGATTCGAAAAATCTCACCTACCGATTTTTGATGCATTGGAAAAGATCGTTGTAAGAAAGATCAATATACCCGCTTAAAAACAAAAATACACTTATAGTTCGAGATTAAAACTCGTCTAGACGCAAAAATCTTATATTTGATTAGAATAAGATCCGACGAATTTTGTCAAGGGATTTATAAATTTTTGTATAATACTGTAATGGGCGAATAATTATCGTTCTAATTACCCCTTAAAGGATTCCTAATGTTTAAATGCTCTCTGACCTGTGAACAACACCGTAACCTGCGGATCGGCACCGTTGCAAGCCTCGATGATTTCGTAACCCCGCAGTGAACCACCCGGCTGAATGATAGAAGTTATACCTTGGTTAACCCCGACATCCGCACCGTCAAAGTTTTTTTTGGTTAATTAAAATATAAGTTAAATTCACATGTGTGTAATTAGAACAGTGAATATTAAGTAAAAAATCTTTGTAATTAATGAAGTATATCACTTAATCGATGAAAAATTATGAAAACACTAAAAGAAACACCAATTTCTAAAATCAATACATATTGTATACGCATTATATTGCTTATTGCGATAGTAATTTTCAATTATCTATCTGAGATTACTAATTTACGAACTATATTGCGTAAATTGATTGACAAATTTGATAGGATCTCGGAATAATTGCAGACATTGGAGAAACTCATGCAGTTATCAGAAATCGGCAAAACTGTTAAAAATAGAAGAAAACTACTGAGAATTAATCAGCTGGAAATGTGCAGTATTCTTGAAATCTCACAGCATACCCTTAGTTCAATTGAGAACGGAAAAGGCAACCCGTCTATTGAAACCCTAATCAAAATTCTGAATATTGTGGGTATGGAAATTGAATTAAGGATTAAGAATATATAGCATGTCACAGAAAGGGGAAGTATTTTACAACAACAGATTTGCAGGTATAATTGAGAAAACAGACAGAGGCGAATATGTATTCACATATGATAACGATTATTATACTGATGCCTTATCTGAAAACATTAGTATCTCTCTTCCAAAAAACAAAAAAGTTTATTACTCGAAATTTTTATTTCCTTTTTTTTTCGGTCTTCTAAGTGAAGGAACAAACAAGGAAAAGCAATGCAGACTCTTAAAGATTGATGAAAATGATAATTTTACACGTTTAATAAAAACCGTAGATGCTGATGCAATAGGTCCTGTAACAATTCGGGAGTGCACATAATGAATCGATGCCTCGGATGTTTAAAAGATATGGATACAACTCTGAAGTACTGCAGGGCATGCACCAAGCATGTTTTCAACAATAACAGACATATTGATCCTCTACTCGATTTTGACAGAAGTAAATATACCTCCATCAAATATGATATGAGCAGACATTTTTCTATTTCAGGAGTACAGGACAAACTTTCCCTTAAAATAGAAAAGAACAAATTTGTCCCGACTGAGAAAGGTGGCGAGTATATTTTAAAACCAATACCGGAAAACAGGGTCCCTCAATTTCAGTCAGATATTCCTGCCAATGAGCATCTGACCATGCAGATCGCAAAACAGGTATTCAGAATTAATACTGCCGAAAATGCTCTTATTTATTTTAAAGATGGTGAAGCTGCATATATTGTTAAACGGTTTGATGTCGCAAATGGAGTTAAAACTGCCCAGGAGGATTTCTGTCAACTGGCACAGGTGAGCGAAGAGACAAATGGAAAAAATTACAAGTATGATTTCAGCTATGAAAAAGCAGCGGAAATCATTAATCAGTTCTGTGCTGCTTCTATGATAGAGATGGAGAAATATTTTTTTCTCATACTTTATAATTATTTTTTTTCAAATGCCGATGCCCATCTAAAAAACTTTTCACTGATCCAAACTGTTAATAAGGATTATATTCTTACTCCGGCATATGACCTGCTTGCCACATCACTTCATTTTCCCAATGAATCAAGAACAGCACTGCATCTTTTTACAGATTTTGAAACAGAAAGTTTCAAAAAGAACGGTTTTTATAAACGAGATGATTTTTTATCGTTCGCGGAAATTCTCAAGATAAAGCAATCCCGTGCTGTAAACTTTATAGAAATATTTTATCAATCAGATGAAAAATGCAGAAACATGATAGAGAGATCGTATCTGTCAGTTGATGCAAAAAAGCAATATTTATATCTTTTTGCCGACAGACTAAAAGCTATGAAGGATTATTAAATGAATTTTTCCACAGACACTTCAAACAGTACTGCAAGTTTTTTAGCCAGCTCAACGTTTATCTTTCTTATCCCTTTTTCCATATTTGAAATATGCTGTCGGGGGATACCGCCCAAAATTATTCCCAATTCTATTTGAGTCATACCCCTAGACACTCGATATCCTTTCAAATAATCACCAGGATTCATTTTGCTTTTAATATCTTTATACCAATTTGTTTCAGTTGCGACCTCATACTCGTCGGCATCATTAATTTTTGCTTTTTTACCAAATTCTTTTTTTAATATCGTTAATATTGATTCCGGGATTTCCCCTTCGATATAATTACTAGTGTTTAAATGCTCGTTGCCCGGTGAACACCATCGTAACTTGCGGATCGGTACCGTTGCACGCCTCGATGATTTCGTAATCCCGCAGTGAACCACCCGGCTGAATGATAGAAGTAATGCCCTGGTTAATCCCGACATCCGCGCCGTCTCTGAAAGGAAAGAATGCGTCCGACACCATTGATGATCCTATCAACCCGGCTTTGTCATTTTTAGTAATTTCGAGAATTTCATCGATATTTTTCTGAAGGGTTTTGTCTGTTTTTGCTTTGAGTTCCATGTCCTTAAAAGGCATAGCGAATTTTTCATAACATAAATTGTCGGCATATTTTGTATAGGCTTTATAAACAGCGATTTCAGCCACACCCACGCGATCCTGCTCCCCGGTACCGATACCGACTGTGACACCGTTCTTCACATAAATAACAGAGTTCGAGGTGATTCCCTGCTCCACGAACCAGCCGAACAGCATGTCATCGCACTCAGCTTTTGTCGGAGCACGGTTTATCGAATATTTTTTTCCATTGCATTCTGTTTCGGCTGTCTTTAAATCGTCAACACTGTTAATGATATTAAGCGGCGACTGCTGAACGATAATCCCCCCGTCTATCAGCGATTTGAAATCCACGAAGCGGCTGTTTTTGAAACTGTTTAATTTGTCCATTCTGGCAATTTTTATTATGCGGAGATTCTTTCTCTTTTTCAGAATATCTACAGTCCCCTCGTCGTATTCCGGCGCGGCCACTACTTCAAAATACTGTGACGCGATCAATTCCGCCGTGGCTTTATCAAGACCTCTGTTGAACGCCGCGCATCCGCCGAAAGCCGCTATTCTGTCGGCTGCAAACGCTTTCGAAAAAGATTCCGCGAGCGAAGATGAAACGGCTACTCCGCAAGGGTTATTATGCTTAACTATGACGGTCGCCGGTTTATCACTGAGGTATTTCAGAATGTTCAGCGAATTGTCAATGTCAGTAAAATTGATTTTACTCGGATGCTTACCCGGCTGTATGAGCGATTCTTCGTCAATACCAGACGCGAGTGAATTTCCCGGTGAAATAAAAGTGCAGCCGCCGAGAGCAAGATTGCCGTTGACCAGTTCGTACAGCGCCGCTTCCTGACCAGGGTTTTCACCATAACGAAGCCCCTTTTCCATAAGACTGTCGCCTTCCTGTATCTTCCATGTGCGTTTTTTGTACGACAACGTAGCGTCGCCAAAAGTAATCTGCATCGTATCAGGAAAGTGATCATCCATAACTGTTATATAAGATTTTTTAATGTCCATTAATATCCTCATTTTTGATTATAAATTTTCAAAGAGATTCTAAGCTATTTTTGCTATTCCTGCTTTTTCTCAAACAACGTAGTCGATCAGTCTGCGTTCGGTAACAGATTCCAGAATCATCGGTACAACCGCCTTATGCTCCGGATGCATCATGTAATTTTCCAGATCTTTTTTCGACGCGAATTCTGAATATAGTATGATATCCGAACTGTTTTCTGTTTTTGAAAAGTCTATACCAACTTCCAGTTTTATCATGCCCTCAATTTTACCGTTTAAAGATTCCAGCTTTTCTTTAATCATAAGCGCGTTATCGAATTTTGTTTTTGGTAAAACGGGATCTTTTAGTTTCCACACAACTATATGTTTTATCATGGCGCTTCTCTCCTTTTTTGTATATTTTTTGCAAATAGTTATTATTAGTAAAGCAAAATATTAGCAACTCATAAAATTGATTTCTTCAGTAGAA
>CAYLTM010000245.1:0-4839 GCA_964386495.1 uncultured Leptospirales bacterium | reverse complement strand
TAATATTTCAAGCATTAATTTATCTTCTTACTTTCTTTTTGAAGCCCCAAAAAGAAAGTATTACAAAGAAAAACGGCAAGGGTGGTTTTCAGTTGTGGTGACAAGTTCTCTTGGCACATTAGCGGTATCCTTTTTTTGTTACGAGTCTAATCTTTGTCTACGGCAGCCGGAGTACCGATTGCCTTTAGCCAGCCCCTGTCTGCCGACAGGCAGGCGACTGCTTCGCAGTAACGCGGGCTGGACTGGTTTTGCGTAACTATGCGGAATTCTGCGTAGTTACGCGGATTGGGGTTTGCAAGAATATGATCATTTATTTAAATCTGGTTCATATTAAAAACTAACTTATATTCATAATTTATATTTTTACTCACATCGACTATTTCTCTAATTTTTACAATTATTGTATGTTTTTTTTCAAAAGCTGGTGTCCATTTTTTGTATAAAGACTCCATTGAATATTTTATATCAATTGTAGAATTCTTTACATTCTTATTGAGAACATATGGTTCAACAATATTGACAAAAGATTTTTTTGAAAAAGATATCTTTTCAGGTTTTATCGTTATGTTATCATTCGGAAATGTTATTGTAAAATTATTAAAATCAAAAGTATAATTACTACTTATAATCTTGCTGAATACAATCCCCAAATAAATTACTTCATTTTTTTCTAATTCTTTTTTATTTCCATAAGTCGGATTGATATATGCATATAAATAAATTTCGTCATTACACAATGAGAAAGATTTATATTTGCTATATTTAACAATTTTACTACCGCCAACTGGTTCATACAAATAAAGATATGAGCAACTAATGAAAAATATTAATGGAATATGAAACAGAAGAAATACTGCGGCTATAATAATATTTTTCATAATTCTTGTCCTTAATATATATTGTATGACTATAGAGATTCTTTACATAAATTTACCAAAAAAAATATATTTCATCCCTTTTAAGATCAAACTCCCTCTGTATATCAGTAATTTCCTCACCTTGCTTTAAAGTAAGCTTGATTTGCAATTTAATTTTATCTGCTGTAATGTCATCTTTGTCGTATATAAACTAGATGTATGCTAAAGAGCAAGTTTCTTTGTTTTTGTCACAATCTTTTTCACCACTTATATAAGTATTGATAATTTTCTTTTCTAATAAAAAGTCATTTTTAGTTTTGTAAACAGATTCTCTATTTATGCTAGCTCTGATAAAATTTGTATCAATACTCAAGTAACCCATATTCTTCCCATTTTGTATAATTAGAACATCAATATCAGTAATTTCAATTGGTTCATTTTTATCTCTATTAGCCAAATAAAATTCTACTTCAAATTTGTCTTTCCAATATTCTTGATCCTCTTCATAAGATATTGAAAACAAATAAGATAGAACAAATAGCATTTTATCATTATCAATTAAATGTTCAGCACTAGACCCATTAGTGTTATATACTATGCGAGGAGTACATGATATTATAGTTATAAATAACAATACACTATAAAATATAGGTTTCATATTATTTTTCACATTCCCTTAAATGATCCCAGAAATCATAATATGAATCTCTTTTTTCATAATGCACTGAATCTCCATCGGCATCTTCTTTTTTATAATGAAAACCGCCATATCTTGTTTCAAGGTTTAGTGTAAGAGTTCCTTTACCTAAAAGTCTCAATACTATCACCGCAGCTATTAATATAAATGGGATGGCAAGAACCGCTGCACCAACAGAGCAAAGAATAACAGAAACTGTAATGCACATAGTTAACACCCCCACTAAACGAGCAAAATCTTTATTAAATCCAACCCATGTTAAAGCGGCACTATATAGCTGCGAACGGTTTTCCTGGCACATCAACTGCTTCCTATTGTTATTATAAATATAATCGTTTTCCGCAACCTTCGGTGTACTGATAGCCTTTAGCTAACACAAGTCTATCATGCAACGCTAATCCCTGTGACGGACAGTCGGCTGCTTCGCAGTCGGAAAAGAGTTGGGAAAAAGCTCATTGGAAAATCCGTTTAATTTTTTCGATAGGTCATTTATCGATCAATATTTGATTTTTTGTCAAGTAATATACTCAACATACTCTGTGTTTCTCGCCGCAAAAAGCAAGTATCAAAATCCAGCCAAGTCTGTCGATTGCAGTCGAACAAGTTGCTCTGGCACCTTTAAAATCTACATATTTTGACCTCTTACACCGGGCTTTTCAATATGAAGGGTTTTTGAGGAAAACAAAAAATTAAACTTAAAACATCCGCAAGTTTTCGGGCTACGGGATTAAGTATGTGGATCTTCTGCTTATCATTGAAAATATCCATGGAAGCACAATCATTTAACACTATACTGGACTGGATTCATAAACTTGGTCTTTATGTACTTAATAAGGAGAAAGAAAAAGCTGATGACTGGATAATCATTTTAGATGAAAGTATTCAGCTTGGCAGTGATAAAATTCTTGTGGTCTTGGTAATTAGGGAAAGTCAAATAGATTTCTCAATTATCCCAAGTCCTAATTTTTTTCCTAACTGTTTATCACTTCATAAAATATATTTGACATTACAATAGACAAATTTTATTAAAGACCATCCTTGAAGGGATAATAACATTTTTGTGGAGGCTATATGAATATTAACAAGTTTATGGACAAGGCTTTTGAGACAAAAAGTTTTAAGGAGCTCGCTAAGGCTCCGGTATCTGCACTATCCGGTGTGAGTGAAAAAGACGCTGATCTTCTGAAACAGGCTTTTAACGTTTCTACAATATTATGCTGTTCAGAGTGAAATAGAGAAACGTATGCTGGTACTTGATAAAGCACAGGAAGATTATGATAAAGCTGCTAATACATTTGCTCCATTAATAGCGAATTCAACCGATGATGAAGCAAGGCTTGAAAGAGATCAAATGATTGATAAGTTTATTAATATAACTTATATGCAGAATCAATGGGCATATAATAATTTGGATATTGATACAACAAAACAAAGTGGAATGCATAAAGTATTAATGTCATATTTTTATCAAGAACAATTAGGATGTGTTGGCATTAATGGTGAAGGGGATATTTCTGATAATACATTAGTAGATGCTGCCAATAGAGATAAAGTTAAAGGTCTTAATTCTTTTGAAGGTCAAAAGTTATTCGAAGATTCAGTAGAATCAGGAAGTTGGGTGGATTATATTTTTGATGGAGGAACCAACCTTGCAAGTGATTTACGAGTTGCATCAATTTATTATAATAAGGAAACGAAGCTGTTAAAAAATTCTGAAACTAAAGTTGGATATGAAAAAAAGGACAGCACATATTATAACCCTTTAATTGATGAAAATTCCATTTCACCCTTTGCTAATTTAATTAGTTTGAAAAATGACGCAAAGATAGAGTATAACTCAGAAATGGTCAGCTTTATGACTGATTATCTTAAATATTGTAATACAGTAAATGAATATATGACAGAAATTAGTTTTTTTAGTGGGACTTATTGGTCTTATGTAACTTTAAAGAAAAAATGGGAAAAGGCAAAAAACCAAGTTAAACACGGAAACTGGCTTGAGAAAATTGAAGGTTCTGCAAAATTAGTAGGATTAGCAATTCCATATGGAGCTGTTAAGGGATTGGTTAAATCTTTTGTAACTAAGGTTGATGATTACATAAGAAAAATAAACAATTTTTATGGAGATGCTCTAAAAAATTATTCCAACTTAATAAAAAAACTTAATGATCTTCAAGGTAAAAAAGTTGCTTTACTCGAAGCCAAGGCGAGTCTTGCAGAATTAACACAGGTTCAATCATTTAGTGATAGTGCAAATGCTGGAGTATATACTTATTACAATCCAAAGACTGGAAAAACAGAATCAAAGCAACTTAAATCATTAGTAGATGTGTATGCCGATATAGCAGTCATCAAGGGTGTATATGCAGGTGATGTTCGATCACAGGTTCTTAACGATCTTAAATATGTAGTTCAGGGAGCCGGGGAATCAAATCCGATGTCTATCGTAATAAACGGTGAAGACCGTTTTAATATAGAATCTTTGGCACAGGATACTACGACATATGATGTAAACGGATATGAGTCGGGTAAAGTTAAAGCATACAATAGCGGTTATGTTCTTAAGAACTATTACAATTTCGCTGATGATGAAAGATATGATTCACTAAAGAAATACTTAGATTATTCGGAATCTCTATCGTCAAAGGGTATAGACAGTGTAATAGTAAAGAGAAAACAGGAAACCTATTTTTATAATCTAATGACACAAACCGCCAATATAGGTCGTGCATATGATGGATATAAAATATCCGCTCTTGATTATTTCTCAGTAATAGAAGGATTCAGCGCGGATCAGATAGGCGAATTGCGTAAAATCAAAGAAAATCCGCAGGCACTGGCGGCAAAGATGAGAGAATATAGTGCGTCATCACAGGGATTAAACGATATCGAGTTAGCACAGAGGAAATCTATTCAGGAAGAGGAATGGGCGATAAAGAAGAAAGAGCTTCTGGATAAGAAAAAACAATGGAACAGTACAGTAACGAATATTTTTGCTCGCGGAACAAAGCAATGGACGAACATGTCAGACTCATTTATGCAAAGATGGAATAATTGGCGCAGTGATATGACCAGAGCTGTGGCAACCGGACAAAGCGAATGGCAAAGCCGAGAGGAAGAAACAGAAAGCAGAAAACAGCGTTGGTTAAAAAACGCGGCGGACGCATCCACGAGAGGTGCAGCAATGAAGGAGCTTACATATATAACCAGTGAAACTGATGAGATGATAGACTCTATGCAGGGAAAATACGGTGATTTATTTAGTACAATAGATGTCAGTTCGAT
>CAYLTM010000244.1:3390-4855 GCA_964386495.1 uncultured Leptospirales bacterium | reverse complement strand
CTCCCGAAACCTCTACCTGGAACAGCAAGAATGTTGAAATTTTTCAGATGATTAATAAATAAAACTTCATCCTTAACCGGCGATTTCGCGAAAACATAAAACGCTCCTTCCGGCATGATGAAGGATATTCCGGCGGCTGATAAACCATTGCAGAGAAGTTCTTTGCGTCTTCGGTAGGAATCCACATCAACCTTTTCGTTGACGAGCTCCGCGACAGCCCGCTGCATCATCGCCGGCGCGTTGACAAATCCAAGAATCCTGTTAGAAAGAGCAAGACCGTTAACAACATCTTCTTTATCGTCACAAGCCGGATTAATCGCGATATAACCTATACGTTCACCCGCCAGTGATAGTGATTTTGAAAAAGAATAAACGATTATCGCGTTATTATATTTATCGAGAATCGAAGGTATGCAGGCACCATCATAGGAAATTTCACGGTAAGGTTCGTCGGATATTAAATATATCACTCGTCCGAATTCCTCGGAACATTTCTTTAAAAGATCACACAGTGCGGTAATATCCTGCACGGTATAAATTTTTCCAGTAGGATTATTCGGCGTGTTGATTATTATCGCAGCGGTTTTCGCACAGATGGCTTTTTTAATATTATCAAGATTAATCGAGAAATCTTCGTTAGATTCCACAACTTTAGTTTTGCCGTTATGATTAGATATGTAAAATTTATATTCCGCGAAAAAAGGTGCTATTATGCACACTTCATCATCAGGATTGAGAATGGTTTTCAATACAACATTTAATCCCCCAGCCGCACCGACAGTCATTAATATATCGCCGCTTGAAACGCTGCAGTTATGGTCTTTCTTAACTTTTTGTGCCATAATTTCTCTGACAGGTACAAAACCGGCATTCGGCATATAACCATGTAGATTGCATTTTTCATTGGAAAAATCTAATAGAACACGTGAAAATTTTTCTGGAGGAAACAAATCCGGGTTGCCGAGACTAAAATCGTAAACATTTTCATTGCCGAACTTTTTTTTCAGCTCAATGCCTTCTTCGAACATTTTTCTTATCCATGATGAACTGCTCATGGATTCTTTAATAAATTTGGATACTGCCATGATTTCCCTTCCTGTATCTTAAAATATTTGATCAACCAGATATTAGAAATATGAAATAATAGCAAGTAATAATTGGTTAATGGCGAAATCCCCAAATTTTTCTTATTAACTATTTTTTTCTTGCAAAAATAATTAAAATATTATCATAATGTCTTAAATCGCTATGTAATTATGAGGATGAATCCTATGTTAAAAAGTGCCGAAAAAACCGATATTTCTTCAATGCAGATTGTGTGCTTTAAGATTGGTTCTGAAGAGTATGGTATAGAAATCTTGAAAGTACAGGAAATCCTGAAATTACCTAAAATAACAAAACTTCCGCGAAGTGCAGATTATATTCTAGGTGTAATAGATTTACGTGGACAGGTAATCCCCATAAT
>CAYLTM010000244.1:0-3380 GCA_964386495.1 uncultured Leptospirales bacterium | reverse complement strand
TTTAAGTAAAAGGTTTGCCATTGATGATAGAGAATTTTCCGGTTCTCTAAGAGGAATCGTCATTGATATTGGCGGAAAAAAAGTCGGTCTTGCGATTGATTCAGTGAGTCACGTTATAAGAGTGGAAGGTAAGGACATTGAACCGCCGCCTCCAATAGTAAAGGGGATTTCCGGAAGATATATAATTGGCATTGCGAAAGTTGAAAATAGATTTATTGTTATTCTGGATATTAATCAGATTTTCTCTAATGATGAGATTTCATTGCTGAAGAATCTGTCATAATTGATTTTCTCATAAGAAGGCGAATATGAAAAAGATAATTATATTTATTGTTTTTTTCTGTTTGTTATTTAACTGTTCCGATGAAGTTTCAAGTGAATCGACGAATGAAACGGATGGTACTGGAATTATTGATACCGCTGAACCGATCAGACTTGAGAGTATTTCCGCAATAATAAGGCTGGTAATTTACGACAGCGGTAATTCGAAATATTATGTTGTATCGGACGGTCTTGAAGCATTTGAAATAAAAATTGATAATAATGTTTGGGGTGCGTATACAAAGATACTGAACGATTCCATACCAGCTAGTACGCAGATAGTTAACGGTTTTCGAGTATCATCATCATACTGTGACAGTCTTGCTGTAATTAATCAAAAAAATACCTACGAAAATATGACAACAGCTGGGCAATATGCCGCAGCAATAAGCGGCTCAATAAACGCTGGAGATCATATTGCCGAGATTTATAAAGTTTCCGTGAAAAACGCCGCCGGAGCTGCTGTTGAAATAAAACCTAGAATATTTAGGACGCTGAAAATTGTGCAAACTGACAAATCGATTACTTTCGGTGAAATCGAAATTATCATTAAATAGGATGTTGAATGATGATTATGATTTATACAAATGGAAACCTTTTTAACAGGAAAATCGGCAGACCCATAAAACGGAATGTTAGAATAATAATGCTGTTTGCGGTCGTGTTATTTCTTAAAATGGATTGTGAAGATGATACTAGTAATATCATTGTAAAAAATAATTTATCCTCAGTTGTGATAGGCAATGTTAAGTGGGGCGGAATATATGTGACATCTGAAATACTTCCGGGTGAGAGCGGGAAGACAACAATCAGCAGCTTTGATGATGAATTCGGAAAAAGTCACCATGTGTCTTTTTATATGAAGTCTGGAAGTTCGACTGTTTTTCTCAGAACAGTGGAATCCTATAAATGTGAAAAAAATAAAACCCTGAAAATAAACATTTCTGATGACACAACGGTTGAAAATCCTGTTAGTGAGTAATGTTCTTTAAACCTCAATTTCCATGCCTTCAGCAGCGGTTTCAATTTCCATGTTAATATTTTTCTTCTTCAAATTCATCGCTACATAACTTTTCGCGTTAGCCAAAACAGCATCAATTTTATCGTCATTGTATTCAGGATCGTGATGGAATAATATCAGCTTTTTAACGTTGTATCTTGCAGCAATATCAATTGCTATTGGCGCGGAAGAATGCCCCCAGTCGATTTTATTAATCGATTCAGAAAAGGTGTACTGTGCGTCAAAAATCACTACATCAGCATTTTGAAAAAATGTTTGGTATTCGAGAATATTATTCAGCTCATCTATATTGAATTCACAATCCGATGTGTAGCAGATTGTTTTTCCTTTTTCTTCAAATCTGAAACCGAAAGCGTCCCCGGGATGACGCATCTTTTTGTTATAAATTTTAACACCGTTTAGATAAAATTCCCCTTCATTAGGAAGGTTAACAAATTCCTTTTCAGCCATCATGTATTCAAGATTAATAGGGAAATGCGTGAAATCCTGCTGGTATTCTATTTTTTCTTTTATATGGTCGATTGGAGAATAGAAAGTAAACTTATTTCCTTTGATGAATAGCGGTATAAAGAAAGGGATTCCTTGGATATGATCCCAGTGAGTATGTGACATGAAAATATTCGCACGACCTTTCCCCTTAGCGAAATCGGAAGCCATTAAGTGCATGCCTAGTGCCTTGAGTCCGGTTCCGCAGTCGATAATATATACGTCATTATTGTCTGGTATTATTTGTATACAGCTGGTGTTTCCGCCGTATGTCCCTTTCAAAGACAGCGGGAGCGAGTCGACAAAGGTATTAATCGACTTTTCATCCGTGAGGTCAGAATATCTTGCAAGTTTTAATGAAGATATCAGTTTTTCTTTAACTTCAGTTGATTTAAGCGGTGTCGGAAGTGAGCCGCGCACGCCCCAGAATTTTACCTTCATTATTAACCTATAATAAATATTTATATTGATAATATTTATAATGCTTTTTATTTTGTAAATATATTTTTGGTTAATTATACAAAAAAAGCCAATAATTTCGCTAAAAAGCATAATAACGTAAACAATAGAAAAAAGATAGAGGTTGCAATGATTAAAGCATTTTTATTTGATTTTGACGGTACGCTCGTTGATACGATGGAAGGGTTCGCTGATATTGCTGGAAATGTGATATCAGAATTTCATCCTGAACTATCTTTTGAGCAGGCTAGACGCAAATATATTGAAACAACAGGGGTACCCTTTTGTCAGCAGATAGAGATTATTTATCCAGGGCACAATGACAATGATGCCGCTGTTAAGAAATTTGAAGATACTAAAATTGAGGGGTTTTTTCAACAGAAGTTTCCAGCAGATGTCAGATTTACTATTGATGAGCTTCGTAAAAATTCATTTATTGCTGGAGTTTCTTCAGGCAATTTCCCGCATTTGATTAACCGATTTATTGAAAAAGAAAAACTAGATTTTGATATTGTCATGGGATTTGATAAAGAAAAAGGTTTTGAAAAGGGCAAGCCGCACTTTGACTTTGTTCTGGATAAATTTAATTTAAAGAAAGAGAATCTACTTTTTGTGGGAGACTCACTGAAAGACTTCGACAAGGCTTTTGATTATGGTGTTGATTTCATTGGTGTCTGTGGTCTTTTCAGCAGGGAAGAATTCCAGACGAAGGATCCTAATGTGAAAACGGTCAATAATCTCAAAGAAATATTGAAGATAATGAATATTGGCAGTCGTGCAGATATTTGATAGGTTAAGTACGGCATTCACGACACCGATAGGGGTTGGGTGTGGATTTATATTTTGATTCTGGGTTGGGGCGGTGTTGTGGTTATTTTCGTGTGTGTTTTGACGGTTTTATCCAATAAACACTCCAAATCACCCCAATTTCCATATCATCCCTACGAATATCCCAGTCTGAGTCTGCGTAGTTAAGTAGAATCTCTTCGACTTCGGACAGGATTGTTTCCAGAAAAAGATCGATGGCTTTCGATAGGAGCAGGGAGACCGACTCCTTGAAAAACTTCCGCATATCAGTGAAAAACTCATAATC
>CAYLTM010000243.1:0-4902 GCA_964386495.1 uncultured Leptospirales bacterium | reverse complement strand
AGTAATCTGTAACAAAACATATTATAAATGTCAGATACAGATGATATAAAAGTTATTCAGAAAATTTTAAGCGGGGATGTAAACTCGTTTGAAGTGTTGTTGAACAAGTATAGGGATAGAATTTTCCGATATGTTATGAACTATATCGGAAACTATGAAGATGCGATGGAATTGACTCAGGATATTTTATTTGCTGTCTACAAGTCTCTTCCATCATTCAGAGGGGAATCCAAGTTTTCGACCTGGTTATACAGCATTACCGCGAATCATTGCAAGAACTATAAGAAAAAGGCGATAAAGCTTAAAAAAGTACCACTCTTTGTAGTTGATGAATACGGCAATGAAAATGAACTATCTATTGCTGATGATAATCAGAATATTGAGGATAATATCATAGCGAAGGAAACAATGAATATCGCCATGGAGGAGCTTCATAAGTTACCGTCTGATTACAAGGAAATTATTATATTACGAGATATTGAAGATTATTCATATGAGGAAATTGCCGAGATTCTTGGCATAGGTCTATCTAATGTTAAAGTAAGGATACACAGGGGGCGAGAAATGCTTACCAGGTGCTTATCGCAAAGGGGGGTTTTATGAATCATAATCATCTCACATTCAGGGAACTTTCTGAAGTATTCGATGAGCTACACAATGATGCTTTTTCATCAGATAATACTAATATATCCCAATGCCCTATTTGCAGAAAAAATTTGGCGTGTATAAAAAAGACTGTCTTTATAATAAAGAAATTGAGTAACTATGAAATAAAGTCTGATAAATTTAATAGTAACATATTGGCTATGTGCAGAAAAGAATCTAGCTATAACAGATTAAAAATGGGATTTATACCAGCAGCTGCTGTTCTGATAATATCTGTAAGTTTTTTCGTGTCAAATAATCATCATTTACCCGAAAAAAATATCGCGGCAACGAAAAAAACTAATACAACAATCACAGCGTCTGCTAATTATTCTACTGGAGAATTGAAAAAACTTTTCAGAATGAATGGGGTAAAAATAATTGATTCTAACACTAAACAAATTTTAATTAAAACTACAGTTACGAATTACCACAAAATTAGAAGTACTATAGAAGAGAAAAACGAAAATTCTTATTTCCAGGCAGGAGGCGTGTCGCTTATCGGATCCGCGGATACTTACAGCACAAGAAATGACAGTGAAATTGAAATTCTTGTTAAAACATCAGATCATAAATAAACTGTCTTTAAATTTCTAATTCAAAACGCCTGAAGAACATAAACAGCTGGAAAACGAGTCTTTTGATAATTCGCTCTCCTGTCCTTCTATAACAATTTTATCGAATTCCTCCACATCCATTCCCAGTTCCTTAGCAGAATCCACATAAAATGTGATAACTTTTTTAATTCTGCTTCGTGCTTCATCAAATGATGATCCGTAACAGTTAATTTCAAGTTCAGGGCAGTTCGCTACAAATTGGTTTTCAACCTGAAACACATTCACGGAAATTTTCATATATAATATCCATATAGTTAGTATTAATATCACCATTATGATACGGCATTTCGTCGCTCACAATACATTATCGACATCATAACCTGTAATTTCAAGAAAAATCATTCAAACATTTGATTATTTTCTTATAACTTTCAACAATATTTTTTAGAAATTAATTAATTGTGATATTTAAAATATTTATGTCGATTAGTAAGTATACTAACAATAAAGTGATTATACACAATAATTACAGCTCTCCGCCCGTCAGCGGCGGGCGGAGTTCGATAAGATCTGTGGAAAACCACTATTTGATAGGTATATATTGAAGGTATCCAACTAGTAAACAGGAGGAGGATCTTATGATACGTTTTGAAGATTACGATGTTGTTTCGTATAAAGGAAAAAACTACTTTCTTGTCGGTAAACAGATCACCAACTGCAATGGCATAGTCACAGAACAATCAGTAAAAATGCAGATACTAACCCGAATGATAATCAAGCTTCATCATCATGATGATGATCATAGAAATTTTACCGGCATTACAAGCTGATTACGCATTGTTGATTGTGCGGTTGTTATTTAGGCAACTTTACCGGCGTACTAACACATCTGAATCCGAAAGCGTTGTCATCGTTTAAATTTGGTATTCCGCCGTATTCACGGTTAGCGATTCGAACATCACTGGAAGTACTATAATATCCGCCGCCCTTAACAACCTTTACCATTGTTCCGAATCTCTTGTTTTTAAGCGAAGCGTTACCGGAATATGAATCATACCAAGAATTTGTCCATTCAGCGATATTGCCGGACATATTAACAGCTCCATACGCGGAGACATTTTTTTCTTTTAGTGATTTCACCGGCAATAAACCTTTTTTCGTTGATGAATTTACAGGCAAGTCCCAATAATCCGAACTATTACATATTTCTGAAATAAAATTATTTCCCCAAGGATATTCTGTTTTCTGAACAATTTCGGTCATACCTTCATTCGTATAAACTTTTTGGGCGGAACCTGTTCCATTTGCCGCTTTTTCCCATTCCAACTCTGTCGGTAATCTTTTTCCAGCCCAAGATGCAAATGACTCTGCTTCGTAATACGAAACCTGTACCGGGTAGTCCGCTAACTTTTGCGGAAACTCGCCATTTATCCACGACTTGGGCGGATTAGCATTTGATTCTTCCACGTATATTAAAAAATCTTTATTTGAAACTTCAAATTTATCAATGTAGAAATCGTCCAGCAATATTAATTGCCGTGGAAATTCATCAGGTTCGCCATCATTTGATCCAATATAGGATTTTCCTCCTGGAACTAAAACCATAACGGTGTTCAATGGTTTCGTGAATATTTCCTGCGGATGACTTGAAACATCCTTCCCCATTTTATCCGCATAATCCGGTTTATAATCTTTTTCCATTTTCACGAATACAATGCTCATACCTGCTTTTGCGGAGCTGTTTGAAAGTCTGCATAAATAGAAATATTGAACAACATCTTTCGCACTGTTATTATTCATTTCAGGACTCGGTCCTATTATTTTTACAGTTGAAATAACTGTTTCACCGGACAGTACATTATATTCTTCTTCCAATAAAGGAATATCCGTTTTAACAACAGCTATGTTTTTTTTCTTTATAGAAATAATTTTACCGGCAATAATATACTTCTCAGAATGAAGATTCTGAACCGGTATAATACTAAGCAAAAGAATTGTAATAATAATTTTTTTCATATAATATCCGCTAACTTTGAAAAATTTTGCCATCAGGCATACGTATACAACTAAGTTTATAACCATAAACGGCACCGGTGTCGATACCGGCTATATTGTTGATATCTGAATAATAAATATCGCGTAAATCTTTATTGATGTAATAAACCGGTGTATGACCAAAAATTATTTTTTTACGCCACTTGTAATCCGATCTGTAAAACTTTTCTCTTATCCAAAGAAGGTCATCTCTAAAACACTTCGATGGATCTTCAAACCCCGGTGGTAAGCCAGCGTGAACAGCAATAAAATCATCACCTTCATAAAAAAAGTTATTTGAAAATAAAATATTTTTATGGTCTTCAGGAATTTTAAACTTACCAAGATTTTTCTCATAACTGCGAACAGTTTCTTTCCCGCCGTTTCTCATATAGTGATCGGGTGAGCATTTATCAATTAAACATTTATACAACATGTCCTCGTGATTGCCCATTAAAAAAAAACAGTTCATACTTTTTTGCAGATTAAGCAGGTAAGTTACTACTTCAAACGAATAATATCCTCTATCGATATAATCACCCAAAAATATCAGTAGATCGGAAGGTTGATAATCAACGCTGATTTTCGCGATTACCTTCATCAGTTTTTCTAATTCTCCATGAATATCGCCGATGATATAAAACATGCTATCCTATATAATTTATTATTGTGTCTATTTCAAAAGGCATTTTTATGATCATTATATTTTTATTATCATCTTCAGAAATATCAAGATTGTTTTCACTCTTCAGAATTATTACCATTTTGTTACCATGGAAACTTTTTAAAAATTCAGAGAAATCTTTATACTTGGAAAATATAGAATTGTAATCAAAAATTATAGTTTTCAGCTGACTATATTCATGAGAAAATTTAATTTTATCCATACGGTAAAGTTTAGTGTCATATCCCATATCATTAAGATTATCCCGTAGAATAAATTCTGTGAGTTTATCTTCAATGACAAGTGCGACTTTACCCTCTTTATTTTCAGTTTTTTCAAGTTCATGCTGGTTTCTTATATCTGTGACAGTTTTTAAAAATTCATATGACGGCAACGATATATTGCAAATTATATCGCAATCATCATTCTTTGAAATAAAATTCACCACGGCACCAATACTCTTAAAGCTATCCATCACGATATTCAGTCCGATTCGCAGATCATATTTTTCGTCAATACCTATCGAATAAAACAGTTTTGACAGTTTATTCAAATCTGGAATATTTTCATCGAGATCTAGAAAAGATAATTCAATTTTAACACTGGATCTTTCTGAATATATCCTTCCAAGAAGCGTAGACATTTGATTAATATATGGTGATAAGCACAAAAAGACATTAAACAGACTATCCCTGAAAATCTTTTTAGATGTAAGAATATCAATACTCATATTCTCAACTGTATCAATATTAATTTTTGGTAGTTTCATCATCTCGGAAAATTCAATGTTTATTTCATTTAGAATTTCAATGGGATTAAATACTTCTTTATCATGGTCAATATATAAATGGTGATAATTTTCAGCCTGTTCAAAATATGATACTGACAAGTTCACCAGGGAGTTTAATACTTCGATATATTGAATCGGGACATTATCACCGAACCATTTACTGGAATTCAACACAAGGATATCTACATTCCTATGAAGAATATTTAAAAACA
>CAYLTM010000242.1:2683-4906 GCA_964386495.1 uncultured Leptospirales bacterium | reverse complement strand
TCATGCCGGTAAACAATGACAGTACCTTCGGGGCACAGATGGGCTCTATGCAGTTGAACAGGACATTATCCAACACATTGACAAACGCGGGAAATATATTGTACAATACCTCTACTGGTATAAACATGGGTCGTCACATGCAGTCTCAGATGACGCTTACTACAGAAGATTACGCCAGTGCGTCCGCGACAAAACTTAAACAGAATCTGGACAAAGCTGATCAGGAGAACCGTCGTAGTGAAGGAAGAAGCACCCCGCTTTTAGATTTGATGGATAGCGTAATAGGAGCCGCCGGGGTCGGTATGAAGTGGGCTAGAGACACAGCATCGAGTGCTCTAAGCGCAGTCAAGGATGGCGCGATTGGGTTAGGTAAGACGGTAGCTCAAGGAGCTGTGAAATTAGGAAATTCATTATCTGCCGGAACATCAACCCTTGTTGGAGCGGTTGTTGGCGTTGGTGAGAGTATCGGGAATTATGCTACCGGTAATGGTTTTAACACAAACAAAGAAGTTCTGCAAAACAACCTCGCTGCCGCAGTAGCCGATCTTGAAGATAATTTCTCTAATGACAAGAGGGCGGTGACTAACAGCAAGCTTGCGAATGTAAAGGCTATCGCTGAACAGTTAGGTCTGGACGCTTCGGCGGTTGAAGCGGATATTCGTAACAAGCAAGGTGCGGTTGACGACGAGTGGTCAGATAGAGCGAATGCGAAGAATGAAGCGGAACAGCGGGCAACAGGAAATCAGTCAGCTGATTTCAAAAGAATAGACCTTGCGAATACTGACAAGCAATCGGCAGTAAATAATCAAGATAGTCCATTAGTAAAAGCTTTAAATAAAGCTTTCCCTGTTCCGATGTTCCCATATTCCGGCGGCGGATCATCATCTACCGTGACAACTCCAGCACAGCTTGTTGGTCAGGGATATTCAATGGAAGAAGCTGAGAAAATTAGTAAGGAAATGGGTTTTGCTCAAGGTGCGGGTACGATAGCCGCAACTGCCGTAATTACATCACCGTTGTGGGCTCCAGCACTTGTTCCAACTTCACTTTCCGCACCAGCAGCAGCAGCCGGATTTTCAACAACAGAATATTGGTCTGCAAAAATGCTCCTTGAAGGATCAATAATTGGAGCTGGTATGAATTCTACTGCTTCACAATTAACAACAAGATCATATGTTGCTGCTCAGTATTATGCTGGGCAGGCAGCTCAGGCTGGTGTTGATGCTTATTATAGGGCTAGTAATAGAGTACTATATAGCTCTCAAATTACAAAGGAAATGTTTATTGGTGGCATTTCTGGAATATTTGATCCAACTCCAGCAACTACATGTGATATTCAGGGAGCTAGCAATTTCGTTATAAGTACTTTTAAAGAAAAGATCGTGAATCCATTAATAAATGATATTGATAATTTTCAAAGAAAAAAGGAGTAATGAATAAATCATATGAATAAATTATTCTATGTAATGCCACTATTTTTGTATTCTTCAATTGTTGGCTTATTTGAAAATAACTACTCCTATAAATCAATATTAGTTGAAGGAAAAAATTCAATTATACCTAATATATTATTGTTAGGATTTTGTTTGTACATTATTTTTTATCAAGTCGTATTTGTACCGAAAAGATTAAATGAATGAAAAATGCCATATATTTTAGCGAGCTAATGATATATTTAAATTCAATTTCCTTTAAGTTTTTGATTTTAATGTTTCTATTTACTATAATGCATTACTTTTCCCATTTTAGAATATTGTATCATGTTGCATCTTTATGTTGCATTTTTAGCATGATAAGTGTTTATTGGTTAATAAATTCTTATACGATATTTTATAATAACAATAAATAAATTTGATAATCTAAAGGCTTAATAGAATTATATTATTTTCTTTGAAGCGGTAATGAAGTTACAGCTACTAATGCTGCTATAGATTTTGCAGCGGGTTATTTATCGACTCCTTTTAGTCAAGTTGGGTTTATGAAGGACTTAACTTTTGCACAACGCAATTTCGCAAGAGCCGGCGGGTTGTTCTTTATTGGAGCTATGAGTGGTGGTGGAAAAGAACTTAATGCTGGAAAAACTGATGTTGTTGAAATCGGTACAAAATCTGTTGTTTCAGGAGCTGGTTTTGTCGCTGGAGGTTTCGCCTCTTTTGGATTTGCTAAAGGGTTCGGGAAGTATTTACCAAAGACTAACTGGAGTAACTGGGCAAGTACAGATTT
>CAYLTM010000242.1:0-2673 GCA_964386495.1 uncultured Leptospirales bacterium | reverse complement strand
AATATATGTAAGTACTCCATGGTCTTTCATTTCTACTGCAGTTACTAGTCAATACTTCAAAGATAAAACAGATCAGGAAAAAGAAATTAAAGTAATGCAGGAGAAAGACTTCAATGGAACCCATTAAATATCAACCTGAACCTCCAATATCTCATGGTCTATTTATTTCTGGATTTTTGTTTTTAATACCAGGAACGTCTTTATTTGTATGGTTTTTCTCAAAAGCATTTTCTCAAGGTCATTTTGAATTTGTAATTCTATTTTTATTATTTGGAGTAACAATAGGTTTTGGTGGATTCTGGATGCAGTTTATATTAACATTCATAGTTGGAATGTATATTGAGATTGATGGTGATATAATCAGAGGAAGGAATGTTCTAAAAATGACCATCGGCGAAATTGACTTAAAGGATGTTGAGGAAATTTATGTTTTTGGTATGATAGTTTTAAAAACAAAGAGTAAAAAAGCAAGGTTTTTTCTTGGTAGTAAATACTATGGTGATGCAATGAAAAATATAATTAAAAAATCAGTAAATTGTAAAAAAATAGATAAAAAAGTATTTGAGTTTATGGAGAAATTCAGAAAAGAGAGTATCCAATGAAGGTTTATATAATAATTTATTACGTTATCGCTATCATAATATGCATTATATTTGTTAAATATGTCGATTCCAAGAAGTAGTATCCATAAAATACTTATTTGAATACGGCATAAGAATGAAAAAGAATGTCAGTACTAAATCAGCCAGATGAATATTAATATTCTCCGGCGACAAAGCCCATGTGACAGAGTTGAACAATTTCTCTTCAACCATGTTAACTTAGTCGCCGATGTATAGGTGGTAAAGGATTTTTGACAGATTACTCCATAAGGTCACGGTTCTCCATAATGCCGAGGAGTGCGTTGTATTGTTCGATGGTGGTGAATTGGATCAGGTAGTGTTTTTTCCTGGGTTTTTCCAGAAAATAGTCCAAATCGCACCTGTTTCGACATCATCCCTACGAATATCCCAGTCTGAGTTAGCGTAGTTAAGCAGAATCTCTTTGACTTCGGAGAGGATTGTGTCCAGGAAAAGGTCGATGGCTTTCGATAGAAGCAAGGACACAGACTCCTTGAAAAACTTCCGCATATCAGTAAAAAACTCATAATCCACCCCGCTGTAATAAACAGTCGCGGTTTTCCAATTCTTATCTGGGTCAGCAGCTTGATATTTAACCGCGACAAATTTCTTCGCGTAAAGATTACCTGCTGACAGAATTTTCCGCAGAAGCAACGCGACAACATCATCGAAATCCAGACCGTTATCGGCGGAAAATTCTTCAAGCTTTTGCAGCTTTGCGGTATTAATGTAAACAGACGATTTAATCATGTGGATTACTCCGTATTATATATTTGAGGGTTTATGAGTTTTGAAGAAAAATAACCCTCTATTATATATAAGAGTAAAAATCGAGAATTAAGAAAAAAAGTTGAATATTATAGAAGAATTTTGAAATTATTGTACATAGTTACGCAAAAAACAGTCAGTCCAAAATCAGCAGGGTTTAATTTCTGATGATCTGATGAAACAATGGATAACGCGGACACTAATTTTGCAATAAACGCGATGCCGAGATGGGAAGTGAATAATAACAGTGCAAACGAATCTGCTTATACTGCACATAAGCAACCCGACAAACGGTATTCAATACCGCTTGTCGGGGGCAAATTTATTGAAAAGGTTTACGTTACTGCTGAACAGGATTTTACTGTACAGGTTGTTCTTTATTTTCAGGATTTTCGGAGGTTTCACCAGTCGCGTCAATCGGGGTGGCTTCTAGAAGTTTTTGTGCCGCTTCAGCAATAATGTTTGCTTTTTTTGACAAAAGTTCTATTTGTTTTTTAGCTTCTTCCTTATCGCCTTCTTTAACGCCAGAAAATACTTCTCTAGCACTTTCAAGCATCACAGCATCTTGAATCAATTCAGGATCTTCCGAGAAACCTTCCTGAATCCAAAGTTTCCAAACATTCTTTTTATCTTCAAGGGGACTCCCGCTAATCTGTATCCAATTTGCTTTTTCGCTGTCAACCATTGCTATATAACCTTTCGGCAGCACAGCTTTTGATTTGCTTGTGGTATTATTTCGTTCATAAGCGTTTACGTTATCCATGTTGATTACTACCGCTTTAAGAGCTAAGTAATCAGATTTTATAAACCCTTCTGTGTCATCAGAAAGTTTAATTTTAGAAATCAGTATTTCTTTATCATTTTCTTTTGGCAAAGTAATTTCTTCCAGAACTGAAACCATTTCGCCTTTATTAAGAGTAGCGAGCCATTTTTTCATCTCCTGATCTTTAAAAACTGAAACACGGTATTTAGCACATTTATTTGTTAGAACGGTCGCGGATTGTCCAGCTGCGTCGTCCTGTATAACAGGGGTTTCCTGTTTCTTACATGACACAAATAAAATTGATGTGATACAAATTACGGCTAATAATAAAAGTGATTTTTTCAAAGTATCCTCCAAAGATTCAAATTGTTTTACGCATCCTCGCGTATAATAGAAAACAAATTTTCTTTTAATAGGCTTGATATTTCAAGTATTTTTTGTTTAAAATGCAAATAAATGATTTAGGGGTGAATTAAATTTCGGGCATAAAAGTTCAATGTTTAGACAGTATTTTAAAACAAA
>CAYLTM010000241.1:3307-4915 GCA_964386495.1 uncultured Leptospirales bacterium | reverse complement strand
GATTCAAGCTGCCTTTTCTTTGATACTTTAGGGCATTTCATTAGTATGATAATTATGAAAAAACTGATTTTTTGATGTTCCCTAATTTTTGCAGCCTGAAAAAGAAAGTATGGAGAGCGAACCAGGGAACACGCAAGCGTTTAACAGATACAGTTTTGTGTGTGGATCACCGATAGCGTTCCAGGACGAATGCGGGTATGTAAGTATTTCTGGAATATGGGATGGATTCGTAAGTGCAGTATCGACCGTAATTAATACCATTTCGACTATTGGTTCGAAAATAGGCGGGGCGATAGCGAAAGCTTATGATGATGGACAATTTTTAGCAGGATATTGTTTTGGAAAGGCTATGGAGAATCTATTAATATCGGTAAAAAATTTTAGTGAAGGAAACATTAGTAGCGGTTTAAAACACTTTGGTTTATTTATTACCTGGGGTACAGGCGGATTAATTTCATCAATTCTAGGTGTTGTATTGTCTACCATTGCACTACCATTCGCTGTACTTTCAGGATTAGAAGAAGGAGTCTTGTGTTCTATCGTTAATATGGATGTTGTTGATGCTGATAATGGAGATAAAAGATCACACAAATGGCCAAAATGGGTCAAACGATTACATAAAATATATGAGATAGCATTTTACTTTTCAGTAATACTATGTATAACTATGGTAATAGTTATTATTTGTCTTCCGGGCGGTTTTGTAGCATTAGGGTTGCTTTCGATTTTTCTTAAAATTGCTATCGGATCATTTTTGGTTGCATTTTATACAGGGACAAGAATATTTGGCGACGGTGGCGGACCGTTTGGCATTGGCGGAGATAAAAAGCAAATGCGTGTTGGTCGTTATCATTTTAAAGGTGGTAATAAGGAGACAGTTCATCGAGACGAAACTGATCCTGGAATATTTCCTATAGGAACAATTAAGCATCCATTGGAGGTGGAATAATGAAATATTATTTATCAATTCTATATTTGTTCTTTAGTTGTACAATAAATACTACATGCGTAAATTATGATATATATAAATATGTAAATAATGATTCGTTATATTCTCTAAATATATACAAGGATAAGGATTTCAAGATTATTTATTATTATTTGTTTCAAGATGAATATACCTATAATTTAGAATATGGGAAATATAGAAAAATTATTGTATCTGGATTTGAGTTTAATGGAAAGAAAGAAAAAAAAACATTTAAATTAATTGATATGTTAATAGAGGTCAAAACAATAAATGGAAAAATAATTACGTATAATGAAATATGTTGGCATGAACATAATAAAAATAAAGATGATAAACATGAAAATTTTGGAGATTTCGCTTCTATGATAACGAATAATATTACTTTTAGTAATAGTGGAGTTGATAATATAGTTTCAAGTGATATGAGAAATCTAGGATATATATATTGCATATATAACATTGAAAAAGTTCCAGACAAAGTAATTGTTTTATATAGAATAAAATTTATTTATAATGATATTGAATATTTTAAAGAAGATTCTATTGAAGTAATAAAAAAAGTTTCTGAAGATTAATTGGTAGAAACAAGTCCAGCCCACGTTACTGCGAAGCAGTTGCCCGCCTGTCGCCCGCCTGTC
>CAYLTM010000241.1:1662-3297 GCA_964386495.1 uncultured Leptospirales bacterium | reverse complement strand
GTACTCCGACTGCCGTAGACTAAGATTAGACCAGTAAAAACAAAAGGATACCGCTGATGCGCCAGAAAGACTGTTTCAATACATTAGTAACCAACCCCTCGCTAATTTTCTTTTGCCATACTTTAGGGCATTTCATTAGTCTCCTTTTCTAATATGCGTAAGTTATTATTCCACGCGGAAACATAAATATTTATTGCAAAAAAAATATAATCATCAATCAATGAGCAAAATTTATATTTTAAGGATAACACTTATGTCTAATTCAATTGTTATACAGGATTTGCCTTTATGGAAAAAAATCATGTACGCACTGGGGCAGTTCGGCTGGTCACTGGCAGCTTTTAATGTCGGTAGTACGCTGATATATTTCTATCTGCCGCCTGAAAGTATTAATATTGGTCCTTTTGTTTCTCAGGGGTATGTGGTTCCGATGCTCAAATGGAATGGTGTTGTTGTTTTTGGTCTAACAATTATTGGTCTAGTTTTTGCTACTGGCCGGTTATTTGACGGTATTACTGATCCGCTTATTGCTGGTTTATCCGACAAGTGCGGTTTAAAACTTGGTAAAAGAAGATCTTTTTTAGCTATAGCTGTTTTGCCTTTTGCTGTATTATCCGCTTTAGTTTTTTTCCCGCCGGTTGCCGGTATTAGCATTTGGAATACTGTCTGGCTGTTTACTACAGTTTTATTGTTCTACTGGTTTATGACTATGTATGTTACGCCTTTTTTCGCTTTGTTATCGGAGCTCGGTCATTCACCTAATGAAAGACTTCAGTTATCCACTTTCATATCCGTCACATGGGCACTTGGAACGATTGTCGGTTCACAAATTTATACTATTCAGGGAATTTTCGAAAGGATGCTTGAACCTGCGACTGCCCAGGCTCTTGATGCTTATAACAGCAGTCTAAGCGCGTTAACCACTGGTTCCGATGCGTATATTGCAGCAAAAAATACTTTAGGTGCTATGCCGTCTTTTGGTTGTTCGCAAACCGCGTTTCAGATAGGTGTCTCGATTTTTGGAGTCATTGCGTTTATTCTGATGCTGCTTCCGATTATTTTTATTGATGAAAAAAAATATTGCGAAACCAATGTGTCTAAAGAATCTATTTTGAATTCTGTTATATCCGCTTTTAAAAATAAGAATTTCCGCATGTTCACTTTTTCTGATTTCTTTTATTGGGTTTCCATTACAATTATCAACTCGGTTTTGGTATATTACATTACCGTTTTACTTGGTCTTCCAAAAGAAAATACTTCAGGTTTGATTGCGGTCATGTTTATTCTGTCATTTTTATTTTATGTTCCAGTGAATCTCATCGCGAAAAAAATCGGTAAAAAAATGATTTTGTGTATCGCGTTTATTTGGTTTGGTGTTGTTTTTCTTTATACGACTGGTCTTGGTACTTATCCATTTTCCAAGGAAGTTCAGAGTTTGTTAATTGTTCTTCTTGCTGCCATTCCTCTGGCAATTTTTGGTATTGTTCAAAATGCTATTGTTGCGGATATTGCAGAGGCTGATGCTATTGAAACTGGAAATTTTAAAGCCGGCATATTTTTCGGGGCTAGAACTTTTATGTCGAAAATGGGTCAGACTATTGCCGGATTAACAATACCAGCACTTTTAATAATCGG
>CAYLTM010000241.1:863-1539 GCA_964386495.1 uncultured Leptospirales bacterium | reverse complement strand
CTGCAACGGCTGTTGTTAAAGATTTATCATCGGGCGGTGCTATGGCGGGTTCCCTTGGTGTACGTTTGACTGGAGTTGTCGCGGTTGTTTTTTGTTTAATTGGATTTATTTTGTTTTTATTTTACAATGAAAAAAGTGTTCTTTCTATATTAGCCAGAAAGGAAAAACTTAGTCCTGAGGAATTAAAAGAAATTAACGGTAATAAATAATTCGTGTGAATAACAGTTTGTTGATTAATTAGTTGTTGTGCATAAATTAGTTGAAAAAGGCTCCTCCGCCGCCGCAGGCGGTGGAGAGATATAATTACAATTAATTTATGTGCAGATACAAATTATTTGGTTTTAATCAACAACCTGTGTAGAAAATTTTGAAACTTTTAAGGGGGCTTTGGAAAATGAAAAAAAAGAATTATCTGGTGATTACGCTGATGGCGTTATGTATTATTATTCTGACCGCGGATAATAACATCATGTCCGCCGTTCTTACTTCTGTTGAGAAAGATTTCCAAGTGGATACCGGCGATATTGGACTTATGTCTTTTTTCTTTTCGATTGTCGGTGCGGCAGTCAGTTTATTCTGGGGTTATTATTCCGATAAGGTTAATCGAAAAATGCTTTTTGCCGCGTCGGTTTTAATCGCGGAGATTCCTTGTGCTCTTACATATTTTGCACCGAAC
>CAYLTM010000241.1:0-853 GCA_964386495.1 uncultured Leptospirales bacterium | reverse complement strand
GAATTAAGCATGAAAAAGATGGTGAATATGATGAATACGGAAGAATCAAAACTGAAGCTATATGTCATTATGATAAAACTTGGTCAGCGGATATTTTTTATTCTCAGAATTTTAACAGGTATCGGGGTTGGGGCTTCTTTCCCGCTTGTTTTTTCAATGGTCGGTGATCTTTTCGATAAAAAAGGCCGTACAATGGCTGCCGCTATTTTAGCGACCTGTTGGGGTATCGGTGGAGTGGTCGGTGTTTTTGCCGCGACAAGCAGTATTTCCGCTGGTCTCGGCTGGCGGCTTCCTTTTTTAATTGTGTCTATTCCCAATTTCTTTTTAATCGCTATATTTTATCTTGTTGTTTCTGAACCTAAAAAAGGCTCGCAGGAAGTTGGTGTTGGCGATCTGGTTGAACAGGGTTTGATATATCCTAAAAATATCAGTATTCGAGATTATATTAAGCTTGCTAAAACTAAAACTAATATTGTCCTCTTTCTTCAAGGTATCGCGGGATGTATTCCCTGGGGCGGAATGATTCTTCTGATAAAATTTTTAACAGAGAACAAAGGTTTTGATGCGGGTAATGCGGGTTTTATATTTATTATCATGGGTGCCGGAAGTGCTATTGGCGGTCTTTCTGGCGGATATATCGGCGGAAGATTGTTTACGAAAAAACCAAGTTTGCAGCCTATCTTTTCCGGGTTAATGACTATTATCGGCGCGTTTGCGTGTCTCGCCGTATTGTTTGTTGTTCCTGCCGAGTTTATTTATGTTGCCGTTGCAGGTTTTTTTGGTGCGGCTAGTGCGTCTGTTACCGGTGCGAATATGAGGAATATGTTATTATCTGTCAACGCTCCTGAAGACC
>CAYLTM010000240.1:4696-4922 GCA_964386495.1 uncultured Leptospirales bacterium | reverse complement strand
ATCGACCAGCGCGCCGCCGGAGTTGCCCGGATTAATTGCCGCGTCAGTCTGAATCAGGTTTTCGTAGTCGGTTAGGCCAAGACCTTCTCTGTTAGCCGCGCTGATAATCCCCAGAGTGACTGTGTGGGAAAACCCATAGGAATTTCCAATCGCGATAACAAGTCTGCCGGGTTTAATAGAATCGGCTTCGCCAAATGTAATAACCGGCAGGTCGATGTCGATTTTT
>CAYLTM010000240.1:0-4686 GCA_964386495.1 uncultured Leptospirales bacterium | reverse complement strand
TTTTTCATCGATTTTTATAATAGCTAAATCGGTCGCGGGATCAACGCCAACCACCGAACATTTGTACTGCTTTTTATTATAGAGGGTAACGATTATATTGCTGGTGTTTTCTATCACATGATTATTGGTAACTATAATACCTTTTTTATTGATTATTACTCCAGAGCCGAATGTTTTCGCTTTAAATAAATTGGGATTCTTTCCAAACGGCATTTTGAAAGTGAAAGTGTCTGAGGATACCGCTCCGCCCTTTTCGGCAGATATGCTTACCACTGTCGGAAGAACCTTTTCTACAACCATTGTGAGATCATTATCCATTTGTTGTAGAGATTTCTCCCCTTTCAAAATCGGTGACTGGGCGTGGGTTATACTTATACAGAAAATTGTTATTATTAGCGATATTATAAAATTTTTCATCGAGATCCCTTTATTTTTGTTACAACTTAGTTTCATTCTACAAAATATTGTTACATTATATTTCTTACAAGCGATTTTTTATTGTTTATTATGTCGCTTTCGGGTATTTAAAGTTGCTCTGACACCTTTAAAGAGAATTGCTTCTTAATGAAACATTGAATTCGGGAACTCTAATATAAAATAATTGCAATGCAATTGAAAGCTGTCCCCTCACCCGTTCTTCAAAACGGGCGCCGCTCCATCGCATCCGTGCGATCGCGGCATTTATGCATCCGTGCATTTTGAAGGTGTGCGGAGCGCGGATGAGGGCTCGGAAGTTTTTCCTCTTGACAAATAAACATATATCAGCAAATTTTCATTGAAATAATTTACGATTATCAATTTCACAAAGGAGACCTCATATGACAACGGACTCACAGAAGAAATGGGGCATCGATCTTGAAGGGCGCAAGATGTGGTACGAGCCCTGGCCACTTGATGAGTTTGGTTGTTACAGACAACCTTCTGAAAAAGAGAAAGAAGAAATCTACGGTATCTCCGGAGAGGCAGTACGGGAGACGCTCCATTATTTTGAATCAGTTGCCGCCAACAACGGTAAAATGATCGAAGGCTATAAGACTCCTGCCGAAGCCCCGATGAACCATAATCTTTCAAAAAACGCAACTGAAAAATTGATTAATCTTATGAACAACCATATCAATGACGAGCGGTTTCGAGTAACGCGCGATGAACTCCTCGACGCAAGCCGATGGTACAACAACGAATATTATTTCTACTTTATCATGTTTTCAAAAAAGGTGATCGGCAGATACGATTTTCATTTCGGTGAATGGAGCGATGAACAGCTTAGCGTTTATCATAAGATATGGGAGCAGGGATTTTTAAGGTTTGTCCCTTTTGGCAAAGATATTTCTGGTCAACAAGTGAGGGATAAAACCTCAACAAATTTGTACGCAAGTTATTACTATATTAATAAAAAATTGAATTTACCTCTTGATGATTTTTTTATATTTATCAATGCGATTAATCCATTTAATGAAATTTATTCCTTTGAAATGTTAACAAATGAATCATTTTGGTTAAATAATGAATTTGTTCAATATGGTTACGATTATACTAAAATATACACCAATATAAACAATATTCTGGATGAAGCATCTTGTTGGTCAAGCAGGAACAAACTGCGTGCTCCAAAAATGTTTTCAAATTTACCCAGTCAATTAGTCTATACGGCAGTTTTACACTCAGCAACATCAACAAATAATGTTTATGATTATAAACTTGAAAAGCATTATAGAAAATTGAATCTAATAATTAAAAACAAAAAAACATATAATCTTGAAAAAAACTCAAAATATTTAAAAAGCTGCGTTCAGAATGATTCACAAACAAATAAAGGTGCATGGATTGCTGTTCTATCATATGTATATCAAATCGAACCTGACGATTTTATAACTAAAATATTAACTTTGAACAATACAACAGGCATAGAATTTGTACTTGAATTCATTTTAAAAAATGAACCAATAAAACTTTATCGGTCAGTAATCATTGCAGCTCTTTTTTCTCTATTATTGTGGTTTGTATTACACTTTATAGTTTTTAGCAATTCACTTTTATATATTTCAAAAACAATAACTTCCTCAATAATAACTATAATATTTTTTATTTTTTTAACAATAATTCATTACCAAAAAAAATATATTAGTAATATCTTAAACAGAATTCATGAAAAGAGTATTGCTTCATTTGAACAGTTAAAAGAACTAGAAGAAAAATCTCTTCAAGTTTTTTTAGAAAACCAATCCCTCGAAAAAAAAGTCCAACAGCGAACAGCTGAACTTGGACAGGCTTTCGAGCAGCTTCAGTCCCTCGACCGCACCAAAACACAGTTCTTTGCAAATATCTCACACGAGCTTCGGACACCTCTAACGCTAATACTTGGACCTCTGGAATCATTCTGGAATCATTCTATACTGGGGAGTTCGGGGACTCAATCAACAGAAAAGATGACAGCGTTAAGTCAATGCTCGGTAATGGGAAGCGGCTGTTAAAGCTCATCAATAATCTGCTGGATTTTTCCAAGCTTGAGGCTGGCAGGATGAACATTAAAAAGACTAAGACCGATATCAGGGAGATGCTCAAGATCTACCGTTCAGCAGTACATTCAGGCGCGACGGCGATGGGGCTCAACATCATTTTCAATGATAATACTGATGGCATTGCGGCATATATCGACCGCGACCTTATGGAAAAGGCTGTCTTCAATCTCATTTCAAACGCGCTCAAATTTTCACCTAAGGGCGGAAATATTATTTTGCAGCTTGATAAAACCTCTGATGATAATTTTTCCATATCCGTCAAGGACGAAGGTATTGGAATCCCCTCTGATAAAATCAACACTATCTTTGAAAGATTTTCACAGGTGGACGGCACATCATCGCGAAAATATGAAGGCACCGGTATAGGCTTGGCTTTCACGAAGGAGATTGTCGAACTTCACAGCGGAACGATCTCTGTTAGGAGCAAAGTCAACGAAGGATCGGTCTTTACAATGACACTGCCAATCGGGAAACCTGATGAAAACACTATCGAAGATGAAATTGACAACATCGCCGATGTCAAGGATTACCTCCTCGCCGACATCGGCAGTGACGAATCTTCCGTTGGCGAAAAGTTTGAGCATCCCTCTCCCCATCCATTTATCAAAACGGGAGAGGGAGCGGCGAAAGCCAAGGGTGAGGGCATCCTAGGAAAAGGTCCGCGGAGCGCGGATGAGGGCATTTCGAGAGAGGGCATTCGGTACAAACTCCTCGTCATCGACGATACAGCCGATATGCGGAAATTCATCACCACTCTATTGAAAAATGAATATCAGATCATCACCGCTGTCAATGGGCGCGATGGTTTTGAAAAGGCTAAAACGGAAAGACCGGATTTAATCATCTCGGATGTGATGATGCCGGAAATGGACGGGTACGAACTAACACGCGCGATAAAGTCCGATAACTCGCTCAGCGGTACACCAGTAATTTTATTGACTGCCCGTGCCGATGTCGATATGAAAATCGAAGGTCTCGAATTCGGCGCGGACGATTATCTGTCGAAGCCGTTCAACTCGAAAGAACTTCGCGCAAGAATAAAATCACAACTGAAAATGAAATCCCTGCGCGACACTGTTGAGCATCAGCGCGACGGATTAAAGAGCGAAGTTGATAAACAGATGAAGATTATTCTCGGCAGCGAAAAACTACGAAGATATCTCCCAGCTCCGATAATTGAGCCGATACTGCGTGGTGAAGAATGCAGAATACTCGACGCAAAAGCCGAGCGGAAAAACCTGACAATTTTCTTTTCGGATATTGTCGGCTTCACTGCCAAGACCGACCGAATGGAGTCTGAAAAATTGACATGGCTCCTCAACGATTATCTTTCAGAAATGGCAAAGATTGTTCATTACCATGGCGGTACAATTGATAAGTTTATCGGCGACGCGGTGATGGTTCATTTCGGAGCGTTCAATTCAAAAGGTACGCGATATCCTGCGTAACTATGGCAGTTGATATGCAGAAAAAAATGGATGATCTCAAAATTAAATGGCGTGCTGAAGGTGTTAATCTCCCTTTTGAAATTCGATGCGGAATAAACACTGGCTATTGCACGCTCGGCAATTTCGGTTCGGATGAGCGCGTCGATTTCACAATCATCGGTAGCGAGGTAAATCTCGCGAGCCGTCTTGAAAAGGCTTGTACTCCGGGGAAAATCCTCGTGTCTGAACCGACAAAGCTTCTCACAGAAGATGGTTTCACATATGTGTCAAAGGGTGAAATTGCTGTGAAGGGTTTTGCTCATGCGGTGAATGTCTTTGAGGTAGAATAATCTTTGTCTACATCCCAGGCTTTGCATCGACAAACTCAGGAACCGCTGCCTGTCTGCGCGTGTACACGCACAGGCATGACACACCTTGTCACATTGAATCAATGACGGTAATTTCGTAATATCACCCAAAATTTAATTCACATCTTCCTCTACTATAATAAATTTTAGTAATAGTTTTTATATTGACATATTTATACCGTGTATACAAAATTTGTTTGCGATGCATTATAATCATCGAGATTAGAGATATTATAAATGTGTTGTAATAAAAATAAAATTAATATTTAAGGGGATTTTATGCGATCATCAAAAAGATTCTTTATGTTTTTTTTGCTTATTTTATTATTTGCTGTACCAAACTGCAAACAACAGTCTGATAAACAAATAAAC
>CAYLTM010000239.1:4384-4935 GCA_964386495.1 uncultured Leptospirales bacterium | reverse complement strand
TCGCATATGAAATGTTCCGCTGGCTGACAGGTATTACCGGTAAACCCGTCGTTCACGTAAATGCTGTTATGGTATTGATTTTAATCGGCGCGCAGTTTTTCTTCTTTGGATTATTAGCGGAACTGATGGTATTATTAAACAGAAAAAGATAACCCTTTTTTAGTGAATGTAATCATTATTTTTCCATTATTACTAACCCCTAAAATTAATTTTTAGAGGTTAGCAATAATTTCATTGTGAATTCAATCGTTTCATTTAATTCTTTGGTTCTCACTGTCCTGAAACACTTGATAAACTTCTATTGATATCTTGTTTTAAATCCAGTGACAATTTATCTAGCGGGTCAATCGCAAGGCATTTATCAACCATTTGTTTAGATTTTATTACAGATTTCAAGTCCTTATTTTCAATGCCTCTCCTATAAGAATCCATAGCATTATTATACCACAATACAATATTATTAGGATTATTTTCAATCTCTTTATTAAAACAAACAAAAGCTTCAGTATACATCGATTTTTCCATAAACAAATTTCCAAGAAGACAATATG
>CAYLTM010000239.1:0-4374 GCA_964386495.1 uncultured Leptospirales bacterium | reverse complement strand
TATTTTGGATATTTATCGATTTGTTTTTTTATCGCTTTAATTGCTTCGTCAATATCATTGTTAGATTGGATAAGATAATGCGCATAATTATAAAGTGTTGAATCCATATCCTGCATTTCCAGAAGCTTCTTTTCATCTGCAGCGATATTTAAACAATCGCCACCTTTCTTTTCATACGCTGTTATTAGATCTTTTCTATACTTCTGGTTAAAAGGTGAGCTGGAAACAGCCAAATATAAGTGGTGTATTATAATCTCAATTTCGGTATTTTCATTTTGTAGTATAGATGCCATTCTGTAATTAACATCAGGATGTGCTGGATACAAATTCAGTTCTTTTTCATAATATTTTTTTGCTTCTTCCAGATTGTTTTCCTTCTCAGAAATGCTTCCTAATAGAAAGTTGGCATCATAATAATCAGTTTTTTTTGCAAGAACATGGTTTAGCATTTTTCTTGAATCGATCAGCGTGTTATTATCAAATAATATCAATGCTGCATTATAAAGTGCTGTCAAATTTTCTGAATCAATTTCTAGGGTCTTGCGATATAATTCAAGAGCCTTCTCCAGTTCGTTTTTATTATATAATAAATTTGCAGAAAGATTAATGACTTTTGGATCACTAGTCCCTTCTTTAACTGCCTCAAGACCATATTTTAAAGCGGATTCAATGTCTCCCAAATAAAGATACGTATAAGCAAGTCGCTCATACACCCACAAGTCTTTATCCATTTTCTCTAGATCATTTTTAACTTTCCATATTTTGGATTTCTCACCATAAAGTAAATATTCTCCCCTGGAAATATCAAGATTAATATGCTGAAAATATTTTTCTACATTTTCTTTTTTCTTTGAACAACTTAGTCCTAATATAATAAAAAAGATAAAAACCATGGCAATTAGTTTATTAACAAATCTAATAATCATGTTTTTCTGATATCTTGGGACACAAGGGTATTCTAAATATTTTTTAATAATGTTAATGATTCTAATATAAAATCTTTTCATAAATTTCTCCAAAGATTTTTTCTATTATTGATAACTTCTAATATAATTGTTATTCCGCAAATCAAAAAAAATAATAAATGTAATGTGTTAAAATTCTCGTATAATTTTTCTCATGGCGTTTTCTATTCTATCGTCATAATCTAAAGCATTTAAAATAACGAATCCCTCAATAATAACGAGAGCTAAAGCCAATTTTTCATCTTTCACATCATCCTTCTCAATGATAATTGCTTTTTCTATCCAATTATAAAAGGAATCACCAATTTTTCTGGCGATAGAATAATATGGTTCCTCCTTATCAGCTGAGAAATAAATTAATTCCAAACATAAACGAATGTAAGGTTTAATTTCAGGTATTTTAAGAGCCTGATAAAGATACGGCATTAAACTGCTGAATGACATCTTTTCGGAACGTGCGTTTTCAAGAATTTCAATAAAGTTATTTGTAATTAATATAAGTGTAACGGTCATCATCTCTTCTTTATCTTTAAAATAGTGAAGAAGCATTCTGTTACTTATAGAAACTGCTTCCGCTATATTTCTTAAACTTGCATTTTTGATACCGTTTTCCAGAATATATTTCGCAACATTTTCAATTAAAGACGTTTTTTTTAAATCAAATTTATTCATTTTTTTGTTTTCTTCTTGACTAAATATGTACCATGCGGTACATGGCTTATGTAGCACTTGATACAAGTTAAGTATAAATTATTTCGACAAAAAAAGTCAAGTCTATAATAATAACAAGGAGTTATAAAATGAAAGTATTTCGTTTAATTTTGATTTTGATGGTTATAGGTATCGTAGCACTTACTGTTAACGCGATTAGTTTTCAGGGAATTAACCTTTTTAAGTATGCTGTATTGACTGGGTGGCAGGGTCAATTTAATTTTGATTTTTTATGCTACTTAATACTTTCCGCGTTGTGGATAGTTTGGCGTCACAATTTTTCTATTCAAGGTATCTTGTTAGGGTTGATTGCTTCAGTTGCGGGAATATTATTCTTCGCCCCTTACATATTAATATTAAGTCTTAAAACAAAAGGTAATATTAAAGAATTGCTTATTGGAAAGGATAGATGAAGTAGTTTTTTCGGTTATCCTTGTGCACCAAAATATCAGGACACGCAAACTACTGAATTTTTTGAAGTGAAATAACCAAAAAAGCTATTATTTTCTTACTAGTCTGAAAATCAGGCTGTCGATTAAATTTTGACAGCCTGAACGAATGTATAAATCGATATCCTTATTTTGGCAAATCAAGTTTGTTTTCATTTTTAAAATCTGATAAAGATGAAACAAATCTTGTACCGACATCAGTCACCTTGAATCTGCTTGTGTATAGTGAAGCCGCTTTTGTAGCATGTCCTTTAGGATCTTTTTCCGCACTAATTAGTTCATCAAGTGTGTCATAATATTTCGCTTTTTCAAAATGACTAACTGTTGTGTCGGCGGGAATTTTGTACCAGCCGGTATGAGTATATCCTTCAAAATACATAATCATATATTCATCAGCACCCGTATTTACACCCGCAGAAACCATTGACCAAAAACTTGTTGGAGAATAATTGCAAGCCATTACTTCGAAAGATTTTTTCTCGATATTTCCTCTGACCCATAAACGAGGGGTATAATTTTTTCCAACGTATGGACCACTAGTATATTGAACTAGATAATTGATGTCCATTAACAATTCGTTAGTAGTTGTGTCTAATTTAAAATAGGTGATACTTTTTGCTTCTGAAGATCCGTCCTCTTTTGAATTGATCGCCATTACCATTTCTTTTGTAGAATCGGTAATATTCGCTGCAAACGAAGAAAAAGCCCACTTGTCTCCAGCTGCTCGATAATTCTTTTCCTGAGTTCCTCCGATGCTGTATTTTACATCCTTACCTTCTATAAGATTAAACGTCGGATTGACAATGGTTGGGGAATCAAAATCTTTTGCATGGTCTTTCGCAAGGTATTGCATTTCCAATAGTGTTCCGCTGATGCTAACCCAAATATTAGAACCGTCAACATCCTGTTCAAAAGTAGGTTTACTTGAATCGAAATATTTAAATGTACTATAAACGCGTTCCAGGGAACTACCGGTTAATGTTTGTCCCTGTTCAGAAATTGAAAGATGTGACGCTTTACTCTGAGGCGATTTGGAATTTTGAAAAACAGGGGAGCCTTTCATTGCCTGCGAAACAAGAACTTTTGAATCAACATCATATTTTGCATTCGATTTTTCATCATCACTATCGCTGCAATTAAAAAACGAGAAAAGTAGAAGCATGGCGGAAAATAAGAAAAAAGCGGGGAACTTAAATACAAACAATTTTTGTGACATAAAGATCCTCCATTAAATTATTATGTAATTCAGCTTAATACCCTGTAAATTATTTGTCAAGCAGAAATCAACTAGGCTTTAGCAATACAACTATGTTTACTAAAACTGGAACTCCCCCTCGGTATTTCTTTTTGTCATACTTTCGGGAATTTGATGGGAATTTGATTGATATGTCGTAATAATAAAGAGTGATTGTCGGCTTATAGATTTTATAAACCGGCATCAAGGTTGTAGATTATTTATTTTATCATGCTCATAAATTGGAATCCTCTAAGAACGAATACGTAATGAAAACTCGCACCGATCATATTGAGAAAATGAAAAATTTCGTGAAAACCGAAGAAGTCCGGCTTTATTATGGGTTTTTTTATGGCGTAGAAAATCGCGCCAATAAAGGTGTCAGAGACATTTAAAAAGGTCTCTGACACCTTTATTTCGACAGAAATCGTTTGAATCGCCGTATATTGGTCGGACGATTTTTGATTACCATCCAAAAAATAGTCCAAAAAATGGTGTCAGAGCAAATTTTAACCGCACGCTGTGTTCGATTGATATAGATTACCATAGATTAAGAAATGATGAATTTTGAGTGTTGAATTAAGAATTAAATTTCTACGGTATTCTTTTGGTGGCAAAAAGGATCGCAGCAGATTATCAGCAGGAGAAGCAGCGAAAAGAGTGAAGTTGGAAGGTGTGTTAGAGATAAGTGTTAGTGTTAGCGGGAAATTGTGGAGACAATATGTATCTACTCGTAAACTTGTGGAAATTTTTCCTTAGTTTTTACTGTTCTTTATTATCGAGTTATTTAGAAACATCCGCACCCCCTAGATACTTTTTTCGACAAAATTGAATGATGTCGAAAAACACATTTCGACAGACTCAATGTCCGCTCGGGGAGCGGCTTGTTGTGTATAATCCGGTGTTTCGATATGCGAAGTACCGGATATAGCAGTCCGGTCATTAAGGGTAGCTTCTTTTCTTTCCACTTTCCACTTTCCACTTTCCACTTTCCACTTTCCACTTTCCACTTTCC
>CAYLTM010000238.1:3121-4957 GCA_964386495.1 uncultured Leptospirales bacterium | reverse complement strand
AATCCATGATTACAAGATCCGGCTGATGCCCATTGAATAAAGAAACAACCTCAATTCCGTTTACCGCAAAAATTAAATTGTACTGATCATCGAGCATCATTCGAAAAGTATCTCGGCTGGCTTTTTCGTCGTCAGCAATCAGAATTGTCGGTCGGATTGTTTTTCTTTTGTTACTTTTTAAAGATTTTGTTTGATTAAAATTTTCAGGAAGTATATTTTTTGTGATTACATTATCTGATGACAATGTTGTTACTGGTGATATTATTGGTATAGAAAACCATGCTCTTGTTCCTTTTGATGGTTCACTTTCAATTCCAATGGTTCCTTTCAAAAGTTCAACCAGTTTTTTACAAATAGCTAAACCAAGACCGGTGCCTTTGTATTTCTTGGTCAGTGAACTATCACCCTGCACGAATTGATCAAATATTTTTGGTAAATCATCTTTAGGAATTCCAATGCCTGAATCAATAACTTCAAAAAACAAATCATTGCTATCATTACGAATAACAAGAGATACCTCGCCTTTCTCAGTAAATTTTGCCGCGTTACTTAACAAATTAGTCAATATTTGATTAACCTTTATAGAATCTGAATAAAAAATTTCAGGAACATCGGAATCTTTACGAATCGAAAATTTAACGTTTAGCGGATCAATCAAGTTACCAGCCATTAAGTTGATTGAGTCAATAATATCCGACATAACAACTTTTTCATAAAAAATTTCCATCTTTCCTGCTTCAATTTTTGACAAGTCCAATAAATCATTAATAAGAGACAGCAAACGGTTACCACTTTCATGAATGAGTGTCAGCCCCTCCCTTTGACGATCATTAAAATTTTCATCCATTTTTGTGAGGAGTAATTTAGAAATACCGTTAATCGCGTTCATCGGTGTACGCAATTCGTGACTCATGTTTGCCAGAAAATTACTTTTCGCGATAGTTGCAGATTCCGCAAGCTCCTTTGCCGCACGAAGCTCTTCTTCATGGGCTTTTCTTTCGGAGATATCCCGACTTACACCGAAATAAACATCACGTCCACTCCAAGTACCTTTTTTAATTTTAGTATCCACCTCAATAATCTGATTATTTTTGCAGACTAACGGGAGAGAATAATTCCAAACATTCGCTTCATATAATTTACTGACAATTTCATAAACATCATTATGATTTGCCGTCGCGTGAATATCTGCGAAATTCATATTAACTATCTCGCTACGGTTATAACCAAGTCGAGTGATAGCATTATTATTAACCTCGATAATTTTTCCGTCATCAGCTATAATAAAAAAGAGATCCTCGATAGTGTCAAAAAATGACTGTAGATTATTTTTAGTTTCATTGAGTTTATTTTCAATGGTTATATGGTCTATAGCTTTTCCGAGTTCAATGCCGATTGATATGAAAATGTTTTTTTCTTCTTCAGTCAGATTATATCTGGTAGTGCTGGCAAGATTCAGAGCACCGATAACCTTATCGTGTAAAACAATCGGAATACTGCAAATAGATTTAAAATCGGTTGGATTAGATGCAGTCTCGATATAATTATCAACGATATACAAATTTTTTTCAACGAAAACATTTTTATAAAAGGCATCATTAATATTTATATGACCGACCTTATCAAGAAATTCCTCTGGAATATTATGAGAAATAAAAATGTCAGCGGTTACCCCATCATCGTTTACAAGATATACTCCGCCCGATTTATAATTTAATATCGAAAAGATATAGTTAAGCACATCCGAACATAATTCGCGGAGATCATTCGCGGTGTTTGATAATCTTATAATTTTATTAATTATTCTGAGACTTTTTGACTGAAGATGGTTAAAAT
>CAYLTM010000238.1:0-3111 GCA_964386495.1 uncultured Leptospirales bacterium | reverse complement strand
GGTCAAAATATTCCGCATCCATTAATCTGGAAATATCAGTATGAGTACCGACAAGTCTTGCCGGATCACCATTTTCTAATCGAGAAACAATTTTTCCTCTATCGAGAATCCATTTATATGAACCATCTTTACACAGAACCCTATGCTCTGTTGAATAATGGTCGATTTCGTTTTTTAAATATCGCTCTAGCTGGAAATGAACCAGATCTTTATCATCAGGGTGTATTCTCTTTTCCCATTCGGTTAAATCGTTATCGATTTCATCCGGCCGATATCCTAGCATCGATTTCCATTGATCAGAAAAATAAACCTGATTAGTTTGTACATTCCAATCCCAGACACCATCACCACTATCATTAACCGCGTAAAACCATCTCTCGTTGTTGATTTCCGAAAATTCTTTCATACCACAACCCTTGATTTACTATCAATCCTTACAATGACTTTTCATAAATTGTTATTCTGTCAATAACAATTGTACATTTTTAATATAATCACGATGGTTATTGTTTTTCATTACTTGGATTTTACTCTTTTTTTCTTGGTTTTTCTTGGTTTTTGGTTTTTTCTCCAAAAAATTGACCAAATGACTTCCGTTGGAGTGTTTATTTTGTGAATATCCCAATCAGAGTATACATAATTATGCAAAATCTCATCAGATTCAGACAGAATTGTGTCCAGGAAAAGATCAATGGCTTTCGCTAGCAGTAAAGAAACAGATTCCTTGAAAAACTTCCTCATGTCAGTAAAAAATTCATAGTCAACCTCATTGTAATAAACAGTCAAATTGTCCCAATTTTTATCCGGGTCAACATCCTGATATTTCACAGCTGAGAATTTTCTAGCATTAAAATTCCCATCCTTTAAAATTTTCCTTAACAAAAGCGTGACAACCTCACTAATCGAAAATCCATTATTGGCTGAAAAATTTTCAAGCATTGACAACTTTACAATATTAATGTTTATAGATGATTTTATCACAGTATACTCCTGTATTTATTGTGTTTGAAAGGATCGCGAAAAAATATCCCTCTATAATATATAAGACAAAATTTTCAAAATGCTCGAAAAAAGTTAGAAAATTTTCAAAAACATTCAAAAAAATGGTGCCAGAGCAATTTATTTCAAACATTATGTCTCTTCAGACAGATTTAATGGTGCCAGAGAACTTTCTTATAGGGTGAATTGATAATATTTCACCATTAAATCGTTTTTTAGTTGTCGGAAAAACAAGACGATGATAAGCTCACAGTTCAATAAACGATCATTACTAAACAGGAGATTCCGATGAATAGTTATATTGATTTTCACACCCATGCTTTTCCGGACAACATCGCCGAAAAAGCTATAAAATCTTTAACTGAACATTCAGGAAAGTACAAGCCTTATACTGACGGCAAAATCTCCAGCCTGTTGAATTCCATGGATATTGCGAAAATTGATAAAGCCTTTATCGCTAACATTGCCACAAAAGCTGAACAGTTTTCGCCCATAATGTCGTGGTCAAAAACCATTAAGTCCGAGAGATTGATACCACTTGCCTCAGTTCATCCAAAAAGTAAAAACCTACGAAGCGAGTTTGAAAATATCGTTATCGACGGAATACCTGGTATAAAACTACATCCGATGTATCAGAATTTTAAAATTGATGATTCTATTATGTTTGATATTTATAGTATGGCTCAGGATCTCGGCCTTTTTGTAATATTTCACAGCGGTCACGATATTGCGTTTCCCGGCAATGATAACGCCTCTCCTGCAAGACTTCGCGTTATTATAGAAAATTTTCCACGGTTAACAATAATCTCTACACACTGCGGAGGTTGGGATGATTACAATACCGCCTTAGAATACGTCATTGGCACTGAAATCTTTTTGGAAACATCATTTATAAGCGAATTGAATTTGTCAGAAATTGATACAATCCTAAAGAAACATAATCCAGATAAAATATTATTCGGCAGCGATTCTCCATGGCTGGATCAAAAATCAGAAGTTCTTTTTATTGAGAATCTTAATATTTCTGATGATCTAAAAGAAAAGATTCTTTTCAAAAACGCGTCAATGTTTTTTTGCAGCACCAAATCTCACTAATCATGATTTGAATATGTAATCATGCTGTCTATTAATTATCGACAGCATGATTATTAGAAATGTCCGTTCGTTGAGCGATACATTGAGACTGTCGAAATGTGATTACGAATCAATTGTATGATAACGAACGTTATGAGTATATAATCTGATCACATATGTGTGTAATTTCCCTACCCCTCTATACTAAAACTGTGCAAAATTATACTTGACGTACATTTGACTATTGTCCATTTTATTGTTAATTCGTTCTTTCGCTATAAAAAACGAATTACTTTATTTTATTATATTCATTTTCAGGAGGTTTGTGTTATGTTTTTTTTCGAAGCGATTCCATGGTATAATGTTCTAACTTGGTTTCTGGTTCTTGGTATCCTTGTCGGATTGAATGAAATTATCCGTGCGAGCAAATGGGGAAGTTTTGCAATTTTTATCGTTTTACCGCTTGCTCTTACTCCAATATGGTTTTTTTCGCCTAGCGAACTCAAATCGTGGTTTTATTGGGTAAAAGTATATTCTGCTTTAGCAGGAAGTATAATTTTTATGGTAATAAGATTTACCGATTATCATAAGACTCATAAATGGTATTTGGCTCTTCCGCCAGCAATTCTTGGACTTAATATTTTCGAAGCGGTTGTTCGTGAATTTCAGGTTGGTATCGCTAATTTTCAGGGTATGGTTGACGGAATGAATTTTATCTCCGGCGGCTGGAACTATGTTAACGCCATCGCTGGTATTCTCAACATTTTGATGCTTTGCGGCTGGACAGGTATTTATGCGTCTAAAGGCAAAAGAAAAGATATGATGTGGCCGGATCAAACACGTTTCTGGGTAATTGCTTATGGTCTTTGGAATATTTCTTATGTGTATTCCTGTGCACCAGGGAACTCTTTTTACTCAGGTTTTGCGTTAAATATCGCGGCAACTATTCCTGCGATTTTATGGGCAAAAGGCGCGTGGCTGCAGCATCGCGGCCCTCCTTCGCCTCGTCGGACATGTAGTAGAGCATCGTGGCGATGC
>CAYLTM010000237.1:1650-4985 GCA_964386495.1 uncultured Leptospirales bacterium | reverse complement strand
ATTGTTTTTATCGCCCGAAGGATGATTATTTTCGCTTCCGAGGATGTCGGAAACGCTTCTCCGCAGGCTCTTCCGATTTCGGTCGCGGCGTTGACGGCTGTTCAAAATATCGGTATGCCCGAAGCGAGAATTGTGCTGTCGCAATGCGCCGTATTTTTAGCCTGCTGCCCGAAGAGTAATGCATCATATCTGGCGATTGATTCTGCCATGGAAGCCGCCAAAGATTTTTCGGCAGAAATTCCTCTGCATATTAGAAACGCTCCGACAAATTTGATGAAGGATCTTAACTATGGTAAAGGGTATAAATATCCCCATGATTATGACGGGCACTTTATAGAAGAGACCTATTTGCCGGAAAAACTTAAAGATAAGGTTTTCTATCGTCCGACAGATGAAGGCACTGAAAAGGAAATCAAAAAACGTCTGGTAAAATTATGGAAAAACCGATACGGAAATTTTAGTCCTTCCTGAAAATGTTTTCAAATCCGGATTTAATTTTATTGAACACACCCTTTATTTCCATCATTGGTATATTGTCTCTAATGTTTTTCAAATGTGCTATTGTTGTCGCGGATATTACATCCCATATTAGTTTCCGGTCAGGACAAGTAGACAGATATCCGACGCTTATTTGATAGGCTCCCTTGAATCTTCTACCTCCGCCGTTAGCGGTGATGGTTTTTATTATACGTGTTAGATCCATGTTTTTCTTTTTTGTGCGGAATGACGCGTCGATTACTATATCACCGCCATCCTTTATAACGCCAGCGAAAACGATCACTAGCTGTGCTTCGTTGTTTTCAAGAATATAATCAGCTGTAATCGCTATACTGTCGCGGATTTTTTCCGGAATAAGCCCAATACCGGCAATAATCCAGTTTTTATAATTTTCGCTGTTCATAATCGCTTTACTGATTATTGTCAGAGTTTCATCGGAAATGTTCAATGTCGATATACGGTTGAACTCCTCCGCGGAAATTTGAGATTTAACAAAATCATACATTTCAATATCAGTATGTGTAGCCAGTTTCAGATTGTTTGTATCAGTCATAATACCAAGAAGCAAAGGTGAGGAACACTTCTCCAGAATGGTCTCAGAATTTTTCATAGCTTTTAAAATCCCGGCCATAATAGTAGAAACTGAATTTACATCACCTGTCTGGAGTTTGAAATCCGGCACAGGACTTTCTTCGAAAAAATCGTGGTGATCTATATGTATGATGCACTTCATTCGTTCAGGCACATCAGATAATTTGCTGGTTTGGTAATCGAGAACAGCATATGAACTGAATTTATAAAAATCTATGGATTTGAAAATTATGGGGATGCCGAAATTTTCAATCATCTTTTTATTCTGTTCCAGCGAAATGATTTCCTTGCTGAATATTTGAGAATTAATATTTAAGCTGTCGCAGATTAATTTTAAAGTATATGATGAAGCTATCGCGTCAGGGTCTGGAGAGCCTTTAATATATATCAGAATGTTATTATTAACTTTCAGGATATTTAACAACTTTGATGATATGTCATCGAAATCTATCGTTGTTTTATGGTTGTTTATTTTAATGATGATCTCCTTTAAGATTATTCGTTAGTCTATGGATTAATTCATATTTTGTCAATAACTTTTATGTTGATTATTCTGATGTCAGACCTCGCAAAAAAAAAATGGTGTCAGAGCAAATATCTAATTACATATTTTGACCTTGACAAATGGGCTTGAAAAAAAGCACATAAACTGATGAATAATTCTTAACAGAAGAGAGGCTCTGATGACCGATTTTATCGCAAAGGCTGAAAAATTAATTTCAAGAGTTAACTGCGAATTTATTGATATAAGATTTACTGAAACTTCCAGTACGTCTATTTCTCTGGCAGATAATAATGTGGAGTCGGTATCATCCGGATCATCACTCGGTTGCTGTGTGAGAATATTTAACAAAGGTGCTTGGGGATTTTCCAGCTTTAATGATGTAGACCTGCTCGAGAAAAAGATATTTTCGACTCTGGAGAATCTGAAATATTTTCCTGAGAGAACATCAGTTCTATCAAAAGGACTACAGGTGAAAAAAAAATTAGAAACCTGGTTTATTACCGATCCTGATTCTATTACCTTTGATGAGAAATTTGATCTGATGAATGCCTATAACAATATACTGAAATCAAATTCAAAAATACAGTCTACAAAAGTAATTTATAGAGAAACGAAATCCAATAAAATATATTTGAATTCTGAAGGTACAACGCTTGATTACAATAGAATCTATACAGGACTTTCGCTTACTGCTATCGCAAAAGATGGAAGCAATATACAGCCATTCAGTTTTTCGGATGCGGGTCATGGCGGTTATGAAATTGTCCAGAACAAGGAGGACTCCGCTGAGACCGTTGTTAAAACCGCTGTAGATCTTCTTTCCGCGGAAAATGTTTCAGGCGGGAATTATTCTGTTATATTGAATCCTCGATTAACAGGTGTATTCATCCATGAAGCGTTCGGACACTTGTCTGAGGCGGATTTTATTTATGAAAATGATCGGATGCGTGAGCTTATGAAAATCGGCAGTCGCTTTGGATCGGAAGATCTTAATGTTATTGATGACGGTAATATTCCAATTCTGGCAGGCTATATTCCTCTTGACGATGAGGGTGTCGCGCCGCAGAAAAATTTTCTCATCAAAAACGGTGTTTTAAACGGCAGGCTCCATAACAGGGAAACATCCGCAAAGATGAATGAGCCTCTTACCGGCAGTGCACGTGCGATATCAACCGCTCATGAACCGATTGTTAGAATGACTAACACTTACATTGATAAAGGGAAGTATAAGAATGAAGATCTTTTTTCCAACATTAAAGACGGCATATACGCTGTAGATTATTTCGGCGGTCAGACAAATTTGGAGATGTTCACCTTTTCATCGGCATACGGTTATGAAATAAAAGACGGCAGGATCGGCCGGTTGTTAAAGAATGTTATTCTTACCGGCAACGTATTCGACACACTGAAAAATATTAGAATGATAGCGGATGATGTCACGATTTTTAGTACAATGGGCGGCTGTGGAAAAAGCGGGCAATCCCCTCTGCCTGTATCGCTTGGTGGACCCCATATATTAATTGATGATGTGCTTGTGGGAGGTAAACAATGATTATCGAAACTGAAAAAATTAAAAATCTTTTAGAACCATTAAATAGCCGGTTGAACTGGTTCGATTTCATTACTGAGTATTATCAGTATGTACCAATAAAATTTAAAAACAATAAATTGTTTTCTATAAATGATAAGCAGAACAGCGGTTTTGGTTTACGTGTCAACAAAGATGGAAAAACGGGTCTAT
>CAYLTM010000237.1:783-1640 GCA_964386495.1 uncultured Leptospirales bacterium | reverse complement strand
ACTTTCTCGAATGATTACTAATGCAGAAAATATCTCCAAATTTGGTGAAGAAGAAAAATTTTCTTTGCCGGATAAAATTCCGACACCGGTGGATCTCAATAATTATGCTGATTATGATTTTCGTGTAAACGATGAAATATTTAAAGGTGAAGCTCTAATATCTTCAATACTTGAGAAGTTACCTGAATCTGAAAATGATGTCAGCATATCCATGAGTAAAGGGTCTAGTCTGTTTATAAATTCCGGCGGTCTATGTCTGGGAAAAAAATCATCATTCTATAGCTCATCAATTTCGACATTGCTTGTTGACAAAAATGGCGGTAGGACTGATATTTGGAATTCTCTAAGCGGAATAGCTTCAGTAGATATTAATAATCTCGCCGAAAAAATTCTGTATTATGCTGAATTATCGAAAACAAATAGGGAGCTTGCCGCCGGCACATATCCTGTAATATTTACTCCGAAAGCCTTTTCGTCTTTAATGTCGATTATCCTTTCCGGGCTCAGTGCGATCAGTATCTATAAAAAAATATCGCCGTACTACAGTCATTTTAATGAAAATTATTGATGACCCGCTGCTTCAAGGGTCGGCGTATAGTTATTATTGTGATGATGAAGGTGTCGAGTCAAAAAAAGAGGAACTCATTTCCGGTGGAGTAATCAAGTCATGTGTAAGTAATTTGAAGTACGCTTCACTGTTGGGTCTTTCTCCAAGCGGAAATTCCTCGCGATCGTACTCGGATATGCCTTATCCGTCGTTCAGCAATATTGTTGTTCTACCGGGTGAAGTTCATTCGTCAGCGTTGATTAAAAATGTGAAAAGAGGTATTCTCGCAGATCAGTTTCTTGGTCTTGGA
>CAYLTM010000237.1:0-624 GCA_964386495.1 uncultured Leptospirales bacterium | reverse complement strand
GTATGATCAGCGGTAACCTTTTTGATATGCTGAAATCTTCTATAGAATTTTCAAGCGACAGCGAAAAGCAGGGTTCGCAGACATTGCCTTATTTGTATTGCGGCAATGTGAATTTCAGTAAATAAAAATGTGTTTGACATCAAATAATCATACAATTGATTATTCTGCTACGTCTGATGTTATTAGTTTTCGTTAAAAAGCTGAATTAATCGTAAAGGTAATTTGAAAATATAGAAAAAATATTCAGGTGAATTATGAGGTATACTTTCTTCATATTGTTTTTTTTTATTGTTGGTTGTAAGGTAGCGGCTCCGGTTAATCCGGCGATGCTTAATGATAAAAACGCGGCTATTATATCTCTTGATAGTTATTTATCATCCAAGAAAAATTTTAATGATCTTCAAAAAAAATATATTTCTCAGAAATTTGTGAATTTTTCTGTTACATTGAAAATGACTAGCGATGAGAAGCTAGTTGTCTACTATGATGAAACTCTTTTACCCGAGCATTTCATTAATTTGGAAGTTGTGAATTCTAAAATTAAAAATGTACGTAATATTGATTCTGATGTTATAAAAAAACTAATTTTGAAAAAAAGTAAATCCAATCTGGTATTTTTTAAAG
>CAYLTM010000236.1:4476-5033 GCA_964386495.1 uncultured Leptospirales bacterium | reverse complement strand
ATCGGACTTTTCGGAGGTGCGGGAGTCGGTAAAACAGTATTTTTAACCGAGCTTATGAATAATGTCGCGAAAGTTCTAAAGGGTAATTCAGTGTTCGCGGGGGTCGGCGAGCGTACCAGAGAAGGAAATGACCTTTGGAATGAAATGAAAGAAGCTGGAGTTTTGGAATCAACCGCTCTGGTTTTCGGTCAGATGAACGAGCCTCCGGGTGCCAGACTTAGAGTTGGTCTTACAGGTCTTACCATCGCCGAGTATTTTAGAGACAGATTAAGAAAAGATGTTCTTCTCTTTATAGATAATATTTTTCGTTTTACACAGGCTGGTTCTGAGGTGTCGGCTCTCCTTGGACGTATGCCGTCAGCGGTTGGTTATCAGCCGACCTTGGCGACAGAAATGGGAGCCCTGCAGGAACGTATCGCTTCAACAGTGAATGGTTCTATTACTTCTATACAGGCGGTTTTTGTTCCAGCGGATGACTATACTGACCCAGCTCCTGCCACAGCCTTTGTTCACTTTGACGCGACAACGAATCTTGACCGAGGTATAGCCGCAATGGG
>CAYLTM010000236.1:1311-4466 GCA_964386495.1 uncultured Leptospirales bacterium | reverse complement strand
TGGTGTGGTGGTTCCTATTCGTATCCGATCGCCTTGAGCTGTTGCTGGAAATCGGCGGGCAGCTCGGCGGCTGGTTGGTCGGTATTCCGCGCGGCGTAGTTGAGCAGGTTGCGCAGGATGAGTTCCGCGACCGGATCGGCTCCGAGGTTTTCGCGAATCTTCAGGGTGTTGAAGAAGAATCGGCCCGCGCCGAAGCGGAATGCGGCGATCTGCACATTGGAGCCATAGCCCATCTGGGCGCGGATGCCGCCGGCTACCAGATCATCAGGCACTTCGATGCCCGACAATCCCGGACTCCCGTGGGCGATGATATTGCGGAAGAGTGTGTAGTCGAGGATCCCGCGTCCGGGCAATCCGTCGAAAACCGGATTTGAGGAAATTATTGAGGGTCATCATGACAATATTCCTGAACAGTGTTTTATGTATAAAGGCACAATCGAGGATGTTATAAAAGCTTATGAGAAGTTGAAATAATTACATGAAAAGTTATTATCTTGAAATAATTTCACCGGAAGGTATTGTCTTTAAAGGGCAGATAGATTCTTTAATCCTTCCGGGTGTTAGCGGCAGTTTTGGAATATTGAACGATCACTGTCCGTTTTTTGCCGCTCTGGATATAGGTGTCGTGGAAGTTAAATATTTTGAAAATCCTGTTTCGGATTTTTTTGCGACAAGCGGCGGTTTTTTCCAGATGATTGAAAATAAAGCATTAATTTTATCTGAATATTTTGAAATAGGAAAACACATTGATATTGAAAGTGTTAAGGATAATTTGGAACATATTATTGAACTCTCCGGTAGTGCAAGTATTTCTAATGAGCAGAAGCATAAACTCAAACGGATAATGAAGATATCCGAAGCAAAGATAAAAGCACATGAAATGTATAATCTATGATATGATTGCATAACGTTATAGTTTTACTTGACAAATATTTCACCGGAAATATTCTGATTGTAAAACCCCGTCTGGGAAAAACATGAGAAATATTTGTTATGCTGAAAATAAAAAATTTGATATTGAAAAATCCTATAACGCTTGCGTCCGGAACCTGCGGTTATGGAGAGGAACTTTCCGCTTATTATGACCTTTCTGAACTCGGTGCAATTTTTACAAAAGGCATATCGTTAAATCCCAGAGAAGGAAATAGCGGTAACCGGATAATTGAAACATATTCCGGTGTAATGAATTCCATTGGTCTGGAAAATGTTGGTGTTGAAAAATTCATTACAGATAAAATTCCCTTCCTTGAAAAAAACAAAATAGTATATATCCCGAATATCGCAGGGCACTCAATAGAAGAAAATATTGAAATTGTCAATCGTCTTGATGGCATTGATAGTATCAATGGTTATGAAATAAATGTTTCATGCCCGAATGTCAAAGAAGGCGGCATCGCGTTTGGAACTAACCTTACGCTTCTCGCGAAATTGACGCAAGAACTGCGAAAAATTACCAGCAAAGCTCTGATAATCAAACTGTCGCCGAATGTTGGTGATATTAAAGATTTTGCCCGCTGCGCGGAAGACAATGGTGCCGACGCGGTTTCAGCGGTTAATACCTATATCGGTTTGAAAATTGATATCAAAAAGAAAAAACCATATTTTAACAATATAACAGCGGGATTAAGCGGACCCGCGATCAAACCCATGGCTCTTCGATGTGTCTATGAAATTTATAAAACTGTTAAAATTCCTATAATAGGTATGGGCGGGATTTCGAATTTCAAGGATGCTCTCGAATTTATTTACGCCGGAGCGTCGGTCTTTTCAATCGGAACAATGAGTCTTTCGGATCCGATGATCGGCAAAAAAGTTTTAGTTCGATATTATAAGCACTGCAATAAATATAAAATGTCTGATACCTCCGCTTCCGTTGGAATGGTTCATGCAAAGGATTGAAATTCTACTGTGAAAAAACAATATATTAAAGATTTGACCGTTGAAGAAACAGAAGTCCTTATTAAGGAAATGGGTCTTGAAAAATATAGGGCGAGACAGCTTTATACATGGATGTACGCCAAGAATGTCGCGTCCTTTGACGAAATGACAAATTTTTCTAAACTACTAAGAGAAAAGGTTTCTGAAAAATTTGAACTCAATTCTCTTACATTAAAAGAAAGAAGAATATCCAAAATAGACATGAGTGAAAAATATCTTTTTGAAACATTCGATGGGCATTATATCGAATCGGTTTTAATAAAGAACAAGCAGGATGATGAAGGCCGGATAACTATCTGCATATCATCACAGGTAGGCTGTCCGATGGGTTGTGTATTCTGCAATACGGCAAAAATCGGTTTCAAACGCAATTTATCCCCAGCTGAAATTATTGACCAGATATGTTTTGTCAGAAGGATATCCGGTCTTGAAAACAACAATATTGTTTTCATGGGAATGGGTGAACCATTTCTAAATTATGAATCAGTCATGAAGGCCGCGATGATTTTTAACTACACATTCGGTTTTCATATCTCTGTCAGGAAAATTACAATTTCCACATGCGGGATTCTTCCCGGTATTGAAAGATTCATTGATGAGGAGCAGCCGTATAATCTTGCTGTGTCGCTTAATGATACCGTGTCTGAAAGACGAGCATCATATATGCCTGTTGAAAATAAATATCCCATAAAAGATATAGCTGAACTTCTGCAATACCGCAAACCGATATCGCATAACCGGATGACGATGGAATATGTCATGCGTAAGGATAATATTACAGTTGATGATGCTAAACGTCTCAAAAAAATGTTCAATTTTAAAAATATAAAATTAAACCTGATCCCTCTGAATGCTATTGATGACAGCGGCAATACCCCGTCTGATAAAGATGTTCTGGAATTTCTTAATGCACTTGAAAGACTGAATATTATTTCAACTGTAAGAAAGAGTCTTGGTTCGGATATTGGCGGTGCGTGCGGTCAATTATCAGGAAAATATTACGATGAAGGTTTATCATGAATAATCGGTTATTGAACTGGATATTAAATCACAAAATAATAATTTTTGTAGTGTTGCCTGCCGCGTTTACGGTTATTATAGCCGCGTTTATAATCACCATATATCTTCTATGGCTTTCTGAAAAACAGCAGTCGATGAAAAAAATGAATTTATTTAAACAGCTGATAGACCGCACCGAGGAAATCCGTTCCGGCATG